>JBKPON010000116.1:0-20191 GCA_046733135.1 Pseudomonadota bacterium
GTTCGGTACTGGCTTCAACGCAGCGAAAGGAGGTGATCCGATGTCTCATGGTTCAGCAGGGAGGTCGGAGAGGGGTGTTCGTAGGCCCTAAGTGCTGACGAACGGCCACACCTTCGGCCGCTGACCATGTCGAAGGGCATCGCTGCTTTGACGCAGCGGTGCCCTTTAACATATCTGCCGATCTTCTTAACCGCGCTCGTGCCCCAATCGGGAACTTGTTGCCGTCTTAAAGTGTCTTTTGCTCGGAGGGAGATTAAGCGATGGCCAAATCTGCAAGAAGAACTTCTTCGAGATCGTCTTCAGGTTCGACTTCCAAATCCAAGAACAGGACTGTCGACAAGCTCGCCAAGGCCGCGATGAGCAAGGAAATGCTCGCCGCCGGACTCGCCGCCGCGGCCGCTGCGATCAGCGCTAGCCCAGCCGTGCGCAAGAAGATACGAGATGCGGGTCTTGATGCCGCGGACACGGCTTCGCAAGCCGCGAGCAACATGGTGTCGAGCGCGACAAAATTGGGTTCGCTGATCGCTGAAGCCGTCGCCGACGCCGCTCAACGCGTCATGTCCGGCAAGTTTACGGCCGAAGTCGAGACCGCAGTTACGGGCGTCGCGTCGCGTGGCTCGGCGCGGCGTTCGACCGCCAAACGCAAGACCGGCTCGCGCGCTAAATCGAGTGCGTCGCGTTCGACCGCCAAGCGGTCGACTTCCAAAGCGCGCAAGACGACGCGGGCCAAGTCCGCTAGTACAACGGCTTCGCGTAGCAAACCCGCCACGAAGCGTTCGCCGGCCAAGCGTTCCGCCGCGAGCCGCCCGACGGCAAAGCGATCGACGGCGAAGCGTTCGACGGCAGCGAAACCCCGCAGCACAACGTCGCGGCGGCGCACGACCTCGCGCTCGCGCACGACCCGCGGTCGTGGCACGACGGGCGGCGGCGAGGGCGGCGCAAGCTAAGCCTAAGCCGCGCGGTCTTCGAACTGTAGTCTTGCCAGGCGCGCGTAGAGGCCTCCGCGCGCGGTCAGCGTTGCGTGCGTACCTTCCTCCACGATTTGGCCCTGGTCCATAACGACGATGCGGTCGGCCGCGCGCACCGTTGCCAGCCGATGCGCGATGACGATCGTCGTGCGATGCTCCATCAAGCGGTCGAGCGCATCCTGCACCAGCCGCTCGCTTTCCGCGTCGAGCGCCGACGTTGCTTCGTCGAGCAGTAGCAAGGGCGCGTCGCGCAAGAGTGCGCGCGCAATGGCGATGCGTTGACGCTGACCGCCTGAGAGACGCGCGCCTCCTTCGCCCATGAAGGTGTCGAGACCGTCGGGAAGTGTGCGCAGGAAGTCCTCCGCATTGGCGTCGCGCGCGGCTTGCCAGAGCTGGTCATCGCTCGCATCCCAATTCCCGTAGCGCAGATTGTCGCGCGCGCTTGCGGCGAAGATCATGGTCTCCTGCGGTACCATCGCAATGCGCCCGCGGATGTCCGCGGGGTCGGCGTCGCGGAGGTCGACATTGTCGAGCAACACACGCCCGGCCTGCGGGTCGTAGAACCGCTCGGCGAGTTGGAAGATCGTGGTTTTTCCAGCGCCGGAGGGGCCAACCACCGCGAGCCGCTCGCGCGGCTTTACGACAAGGCTGAAGTCGTTCAGGGCCGACGTTTCCCGTCGCGTCGGATAGTGGAAAGCGACATGCTCGAAGATGAGTTCGCCGCTTGGCGGTTCCGGCAGTTGCGCCGGATGCGCCGGTGCCCGAATATCAGGATAGGCATCGAGCAATTCTGTCAGGCGCTCCGACGCGCCCGCCGCACGGAGCAGATCGCCGTAGACTTCGGACAAATTGCCGAACGCACCCGCGAGCAGCCCGCCGTAGAGCACGAAGGCCGCGATTGTCCCGCCGGTCATCCGGCCCGCCGCGACTTCGGTCGCGCCTTCCCAGATGATCATCGTGATGGCGCCGAACATCAGGAAGATGACGATAGCCGTCATGATTGCGCGGATCAGGATTCGCCGTTTGGCTGTCGCGAACACTCGTTCGACCGCTTCGGCGAAGCGTGACCTCTCTCGCTCCTGTTGGTTAAATGCCTGAACAATCTTCATCGCCCCGAGCACTTCGCTGCTCACTGCGCCGACGTCGGCAATGCGGTCCTGGCTTCGCGTCGAAATCATGCGCACGCGGCGACCAAGGATCGTGATGGGGGCGACGACCAGCGCGGCGCCAAGCAAGATCAGCAGGGCCAGCTTAGCGGCGAGCGCGAACAGGATCACTACGCAAGCAATGGCGAGCACGGCGTTGCGCAAGGCGACGGAAACTGTCGTGCCGACGACCTGCTCGATGATGGTCGTATCAACGGTGATCCGCGAGGTGATCTCGGCGGGTCGGTTCTCCTCGAAAAAGCCGGGCGACAGCCGCAGCAGGTTGCGGTGTACCGCCAGCCGGATATCGGCGACCGTCCGTTCGCCGAGCCACGAAACGAAATAGAAGCGAACAGCGGTCGCGATCGCCATCACGCCGACGAGAAGGAGCAGATATTGGAACCATCGCCCGAGATCTCGAGTCGTGCCCAGCCCTTGGGCGAAGCCCTTGTCGATGATCAGCTTGAACGCGTAGGGAACGCCTGAAGTGGCGGCAGCGGCGACGAGCAGGGCAAGCGCGGCGATGGCGATATGGCCGGGATATTTGAGCGCGAATCCCCACACCATCCGCAGGTTCTTGAGCGATCGGCCCGGCGGGCGGTTCGGAGTGTTGGCCATGAGCCAGATCAGTTAGCAGTGTGTGAGCGGACCCTCAAATGCTTGCGCGGACGCCGCCGCCGTGTCCCTGTCGGTGGGAGAGGCGGAGGCAGCTTGCGCCTGACGATCAATTTTCAGGCGTGTAGAGCTGCGCGAATATCTCCGGCTTGCACGGATAGTTTTCGCCGGCGATGCCCGTGATGATCCAGTCCCCCGGTTCGACATTGAGGCGCCCCTCAGGCGTGTCGATGGACCCGCTGGCGCCGCCTGGGACCGCAATGACGGCTGGATGATCTCCGTCCTTGAACCACTGCACTGCCTCAACGACTATCGATTTTTTCAAATATCGAGCCATGTCAGCCATCGTGCCGTGTTCATCGAATGTCTGCAATGCCTGCGAGCAAGGACGACGACATCCGGTAGGGCCTTGAAAATCGCAGGCATGTTTTCCACACCTTAATGCCGCACTGCGGTTTCGCGGTGCAACATGGGCTTGCAACTGGTGACTTTGGCCGCCACATCTGGTCCTCGCGAGAGGCGCGCAGATGAGGTTCAATGCTATACGACGCGTATGAAGTTCAGCGCTCTTTTCTCGCAGGTGCGAGCAAGCTCGCAGGATTAGGGGCCGGTTGGCTCAATAATCCTTCAAATCCATGGGCTTACAGCTCGATGGGCCCGTTAGCAGCGGCGAGCCTGGAAGTCTTCGCCCACGCCTCCGCCCCACGCGGAAAGCCCGAATTCGGGCTCGAATCGACCCACATCGGCGGCAGAGACGTCCCCGTCCACGAGGAGATCCTCCTCCGCAAGCCGTTCGGGCAGCTGAAACATTTCTACCGCGAAGGTCACGACAAGGGACCGCACCTGCTTATCGTCGCGCCCATGTCGGGCCATTATGCAACGTTGCTGCGCGGAACGGTGCAACGCCTGCTGCCCAAGTGCGACGTCTACATCACCGACTGGCGGGACGCGAAATGCGTGCCGCCGAAGGAGGGCAAGTTCGATCTCGACGACTATATCGATTATTTGATCGAGTTCCTCGAGCTGATCGGTAAGAAAACCGGCGAACGGCCGCACTTGCTCGCTGTCTGCCAGCCCGCCGTCCCCGCCTTCGCGGCGACGGCTCTGATGGCCGCGGATAAGAACAAATATCGCCCAAAGACTCTGACGATGATGGGCGGACCGATCGATACGCGCAAGGCGCCGACCGCGGTGAATACGCTTGCGACTCAACGGCCGTTCGCGTGGTTCGAGAACAACGTCATCGCGACTGTGCCCATGATCTATCCGGGCGCGGGGCGGAAGGTGTACCCCGGCTTCCTCCAACTCGCCGGATTCATGACCATGAACCTCGGCTCGCACCTCGTCAGTCACTGGGAGATGTTCAAGCATCTGGTCGTGGGCGATGAAGAAGGGGCGGACGCGACGCGGCAGTTTTACGACGAGTATCGCTCGGTCTGCGACATGACCGCGGAATTCTATCTCCAGACCGTGGACGTCGTGTTCCAAAACCACCTGCTGCCCAAGGGCGAGATGGAACATCGCGGCCGGCTGGTGGATCCGACTGCGATCCGCGATACCGCGTTGCTCGCGATCGAGGGCGAGCGGGACGATATCTCCGGCCTTGGCCAGACCCGCGCCGCGCTCGACATCACGACGAAACTGCCGGCTCCGAAGAAGAAATACTTCCTTGCCAAGGACGTGGGTCACTACGGCATTTTCAACGGCCGGAAGTGGCGTGAGAGGATCGCTCCGCAAGTCGAGAAATTCATCGCCGCCAACGACTAGGCGGCTTTTTTCATTTTGACTCCTGGGAGCATCGTCAGGGCGACGATACTCGACAGCGCGGCTACGCCCGCGGACACGAACATCGCCGCATGGAAATCAGGGAACATCTCCGCGCCATGCTTTCCCAGAACCGACCCCAGGAGGGCAGTAGCGATCAGCCCTCCGAGACGTGCCACCGCGCTGTTGAACCCGGATGCCATGGCGACATGCTGTTCCTCCACGGAGCCCAGAACCGAAGAGGTCAGTGGGGCCACAGCGATGGTCATTCCAAGCGCCATCACTCCAATCGATGGAAAAGGGCCGGTCCAATAGTTGCCACCCTGGCCAATCAGCCTGGCGAGGACCATACCGCCGGCGACGACAACCGGACCGATGGTGAGCGGGATACGCGGGCCGATCCGAGCGGCGAGACTCCCCATCGTCGGTGACGCTGCGGTCATTAGGATGGGCAGCGGCAGCATTGCTAAGCCGGCCTCGACTGGGGAATAGCCGCCGGCGCTGATCAGGACGAAGGGGATCAGCAGCATTGCCGCTCCGAAGGCTCCGTAGAGGAGCAAAGTGAGCAAATTGAGCCCGGAAAAACACCGACTTCCGAACAGCGTGATGGGCAGCATCGCGCGGTTTTTGCGATGGATCTCGACCCACAGAAACGCCGCCAAAAGGACGATGCCGGCACCGAGCGCGGTCCATGCCGAACCGGTGAAGCGACCCGATGCCGACCATAATGTGAGCGCATAAGTCACTCCGCCCAGCCCCGCCGTCGCAAGCAATGCGCCGGCGTAATCGGTCCGGCCGGCACCGGGGTCGCGACTTTCGGCGACGAATTTGGCCGCGAGCAAGATGGCTCCGGCGGCGAGCGGCAGATTGATGTAGAAAATCGCCGGCCAGCCAGCGGTATCGACCAACCATCCGCCGATCAGCGGCGCGACAGCTGCCGCGGCGGCTCCGGCTGCAGCCCAGATGCCGACGGCCCGGCCGCGCTTTTCCCCCGAATATGCTGCATTCAGGAGGGCCAGGCTGTTGGGAAGCAACAGCGCCGCTCCGACGCCTTGTACTGCGCGGGCCGCCAGCAATACAGGGAGGCTCGGTGCCAGTGCGCAGAGCAGCGAGCTGACGCCGAACAAGCTGGTACCGGCGATCAGCAGCCGTCTTCGCCCAAAATGGTCGCCGAGCGCTCCTCCAAGCAGGAGCAGTGCGGAAAGTGGAAGCAGATAGGCGTTGATCACCCACTGCACGTCCGCGGCGCCGGCGTTGTATCCGGTGCGGATTGCCGGGAGCGCAACGTTGAGAACAGAGCCGTCGACGAACGAGAGGCTCGAGGCAAGAATGCAGGCGATCAGAGTCCAGCGGGGATCCGCCCTCGTTTTGCCGCTGCTGCCGGAGTCGCGCGGGCTCAATCGACGCGCTGCGCGATTGCCGTTTCGACCATGTTACGCCACACGTCGGTGTCGCCGACCGCCGCCATCGCCTCGTCGGGCTCACGCGCGGTGTGAAGGACGGCTAGCGCCTGATTGAGATGCTCGCGCCAGGTGCGGTCGACTTCCGGGCCCGCCGAGCCGTTACTGCCCTCCGCATTGCTGCTGAGCTTCGCTCCAGCGAGCACTCGCGCAATGCGTTCGACAAGCGGACGATTGGATTCGGGCATCGGTCTTGTCTCCTGTTCGCAGCGCTTAACCCGCTTGCGGGCGTTTGGGTTCAAGGAAGCGGCGAAGCGCGCGCCGAGCCGTAAGCACGAGCCACAGCGACAGACCAACAAGCAGAAGCGCAATCGCCGCGGCCGCAACGGGATAGGCGATCGCGAGAGCGAGCAGTCCGCCGGTCGCAACATCCTCTCCGGTCGAGACAATCACGTTGGAGAAGGGCTCCGGACTTGCGTTGATCAGGGCACGCGCACCGGCTTTGCCGGCGTGCGCCAAAAGCGCTGCACCGCCGCCGAGAAGGAAGCTTCCAACTTGCCACGCGGGATCACCGCCATCGATGATCGCCATTGAAAGCAAAGCTCCCCCGATCGGCCGAACGACCGAATGAATCGCGTCCCAAGCGCTGTCGACCCAAGGGACTTTATCGGCGAAAAACTCGGCGAAGGCGCCGAACGCTGCAATGCCGATGACCCAATTGTTGGCCAGCACGTCGAGCGCATGGAGCTGATCGGGGAGCGCTATCCAGCCGAACCTCATCGCGATTCCGACGGCGAACGTGACAAGGTAGAGCCGCCAGCCGGCGAGCAGGCTTACGGTGGAGGCTAAGGCGATCAGATCGATGGCGGACATGGCTTACAACACCTCAAACAGCCCCGCCGCGCCCATTCCGCCGCCGACGCACATGGTGATCATGACATGCTTCACGCCGCGACGCTTGCCCTCGATCAGGGCGTGGCCGACGAGCCGCGCGCCCGACATTCCGTAAGGATGACCGATGGCGATCGCGCCTCCGTTGACGTTGAGCTTGTCTTCCGGGATCCCAAGCTTGTCGATGCAGTAGAGCACCTGGACGGCGAAAGCCTCATTCAGTTCCCAAAGACCGATGTCGTCCATGCCGAGGCCGAATCGCTTCAACAGCTTGGGGACCGCGAACACCGGGCCAATGCCCATCTCCTCGGGCGCAGTGCCGGCCACCGCCATTCCCATATACCGGCCGAGGGGCTCGAGGCCGCGCTTTTCGGCCAGAGATGCCTCCATTACCACCGAGACCGACGCGCCGTCGCTAAGTTGGCTTGCATTACCAGCGGTGATGACATTGCCGGGCCCACGCACCGGCTCGAGCTTCGCCAATCCGTCGAGCGCGGTATTCGGGCGATTGCCCTCGTCGCGGTCGAGCGTCACCTGGCGCATCGAGACTTCGCCCGTTTCCTTATCCTTCACCGCCATGGTCGCGGTGACGGAGATGATTTCGTCATCGAACTTGCCTTCCGCTTGCGCGGCGGCGGTGCGCTGCTGCGAGCGCAGCGCATATTCGTCGCAGCGCTCACGACTGATCGAATAACGCTTGCCGACGATTTCAGCGGTGTCGATCATTGGCATGTACACACCGTTGTGCATCGACAGAAGTTCAGGATCGGGGCCGAGGCGCAGTTCGCCGGTTTGGACGAGGCTGATGCTTTCGACGCCGCCGGCGACGACGATATCCATGCGGTCGACGATGATCTGCTTGGCCGCCGTGGCGATCGACATGAGGCCGGATGAGCATTGACGATCGATCGACATTCCCGCCACCTCGACGGGCAAACCGGCGCGCAAGGCAGCGGTGCGCCCGATCGTCGTCTGGACCCCCTGTTGCAACGCCGCGCCCATGATCACGTCATCGACCTCGCCAGGGTCTACCCTGGCCCGCTCGATGGCCGCGCGGATCGGATGCGCCGCGAGGGTCGGCGAGGGCGTGGCGTTGAACGCGCCGCGATAGGCCTTGCCGATTCCCGTGCGGGCAGTCGAGACGATCACGGCGTCGCGCATTCCAGTCTCCTCAAACGTACATCAGGCTGAGCCATTCGGCGGTGAGCGCAGGCCTTCCTTCGCCCTCGATCTCAACCGCCACCGTGTGGCGCATCAGCAGCCCCCGCGCCCTCTCTTCTATCGAGTCAAGCGTGAAGCGCCCGCGCACTCGCTTCGCCGACCTCACGGGTGCAAGAAAGCGCACTCGATCGAACCCGTAATTCACCGCCATCTTCAGACCCTCCGGCAACAGCATGGCTTCCGCGCCCATGCGAGAGAGCAGCGACAATGTGAGGAAGCCGTGGGCAATAGTGCCGCCGAAGGGACTCCGAGCGGCCGCGCCGGGATCGACATGGATGAACTGACGGTCTTCGGTCGCGTCGGCGAAGCCATCGATCCGCGCCTGGTCGACATCGATCCAGCTCGAAACTCCAATCTCGGTGCCGATGCGATTGCGGATTTCTTCGAGGCTGGCGAGCGGCATCAGAACGGCAGGGGCGCGGTCGGCTGGTCCGAGGCGCGGACGAGCTCGAGCTCGTGCGTCGAAAGTTGCGCGATCAGTGAGCGCAAAATCGCCGACCGGTTCCGGGCAAGGCGGTCATTGTCGAGACTCGAATCGTCATAGACCAGCTCGTAGGCGAACGCGCCGGCCCCAGCTCCCGAAAGCACGCAGCGCGCCATCTTACAGCCCTCCTGCGAGGAGACCGCTTTTTCGGCACTCTCCATCACCGTGTCGACGGCGTCGGCTGACGTCTTGCCACCCACCGCCAGATATAGGGTGATCCGCCGCGCCTTGGCCTGCGCGAGATTTTGGATTTCGCGCTCAAGCAGCTTCGTGTTGGCCATGATCCGCTGCTCGCCAGTGAGCGACCTGAGACGCGTGGTCTTCATTCCGATCCGCTCGACGGTCCCGGTCGTGGAATCATAGCGGATGGTGTCGCCACGCTTGAACGGCTTATCGAACAGGATTGCGAGTGCGGCGAACAGATCAGAGAAGATGCCCTGCGCCGCGAGACCAATCGCGATGCCGCCGATCCCGAGGCCGGCCACCAGCGCGGTGACGTTCACGCCGAGATTATCGAGGATCAGGATGCCGGCGATCGCGAACAGGGCGACACTGGTCAGAACCCGGATGATCGCCATTGCGTTGGCGAGGGCACCCGACCCGCGAGCGTCGGCGGCGCGGCGGCCGATCATGCCGAGGATCAGCTCGCGCCCCCAGATCGCCCCTTGCAGAGCGAAAGCGATAACGAAGGCAATATCGATGACGCGCGCCAGGTGCGGCGGCAGGTTGGAGTAAGTGGAAAAACTGTCTGCCGCTGCGACGATCATGAAGGCGACCGTCGTCCGAGCAAGCGCTCGACCGATCACCGATTTCCACGTGCGGCCTTCGGAATCTCGGTCGGCGGCTCGTTCGCCAAGCCATCTCAGCAACAGCAGCGTTCCGACGATCGCAGCGGCGACGAGCGCGCCGATTAACAATCCAAGCTGATTGGCAACAAACCAGTCGCGAAGCTGAGTGAGGACCATCGTGGCCGTCAATGACGGCAGCGAGAGCCGCGATCAAGCGGTGGAGGCCGGCTTTCGCTTCTTGGCCTTCGTAAGAAACCGCATCAGCCCGACCTCGCATTCGGAGAGCCATTTGCGCGCACGGGGCCGATCGATGTCACCCAGTGGGTCGCGCGGGCGTTCCTTCACCGCCTCCACCAGGGCGGGGTGAACGTAGGCCTTGCGGCTGATCGCCACGGTGTTGCCGAGGGCTTCCGCAACAGGTTCGATCATGGTGTTGACGCTAATCCTGCTCGCCTCTCCGAGGTTGAGGAGCTGTTCAAAGGCGAGGACGCTGGCTCCCCAGGTGCGGAAATGCTTCGCGGTGAACTCTCCTCCGGTCGCATCGCGAATATAATCGTTGACCTCGGTCGACGTGATCGGGTGCGGGTTGCCGTCGCCGTTGATGTATTGGAATAGCGACTGACCGGGGAGTTCCTGCAGCTGGCGGACAAGGCGGCGGAGCGTCCGGTCGGTGATCGTCACTTCATGCTCGACTCCGCTCTTTCCCTTGAAACGCATCTTCACCTTGCGCCCGTCGTCATGAACCTGCCGGCTGAGCAGGGTGGTCGCGCCGAAGCTTTTATTCTCCTTCGCATATTCGCGGTTGCCGACCCGCAAAAAGTCGTCGTCGAGCAGGCGAACCACGCCCGCGACGACTTTCTCCTTGCTTAGCAAGCGCTTGCGTAGATCCTTATCAACCTGGCGCCGAATCCTCGGAAGCGCCCTGCCGAAGTCGGCGAGCCCAGCAAACTTGCTTGCCTCGGCATTCGCCCGGAAGTCGGGATGATAGCGGTATTGTTTGCGCCCGCGGGCGTCGATCCCGGTCGCCTGCAAATGCCCGTTAGGGTCCACGCAAAACCAGGCACGGGTGTAGGCGGGCGGGAGTCCGATTGCGTTCAATCGGTCGATTTCGCTTCGCTTGGTGATCCGCTTCCCCGCAGGATCAAAATAGGCCCAGTAGCGCCCCTTGCGCTTACGTGTGATCCCGGGTTCGGAATCGCTGCTATGCCGAAGCATTTACGCGGCCAGCGCATTTTACACGAGTCATCGAGGAGCATAAGCGAGCGGAGAGCGGGCGGGTTCCTGTGGTCACTCGCAAGGAGAAGAAAATGCCGCTGATTTCCGATTCGCGAATCCTGATCGTCGCCACCGACGGTTTCGAGGAGTGGGAGCTTTTCGGGCCGCGCGAAACGCTCCAGAAGCGCGGCGCGGAGGTGGTGTTAGCCTCGCTTAGGGCCGAGCCGATACAGGCGACCGTGCATGACGACCCCGGCAAAACGATCCGTCCCGATCTCATCATCGATCAGGCACGCGCGGACGATTTCGATGCGCTGATCTTGCCGGGCGGAGTGCGCAATCCCGATGCGCTGCGTGTCCACGGCAATGTGATCGACCTGATCCGTGACTTCGACCGACAAGGCAAGCCGATCGGTGCGATCTGCCATGCGCCCTGGCTACTGATCGAAGCGGATCTCGTACGGGGAAAGCGGGTCACCGGCTGGCCATCTATTAGAACTGACCTCCGGAATGCAGGCGGCGACCTGATCAATGAAGCCGCGGTTACGGACGGCAATATCGTCACCGCGCGCAAGCCGGACGACGTAGAGCCATTCACCGCCGCCCTTATCGACCTCATTGAAAATGCGCCTGAGGTGAGCGAGATTCTCCACCCGAGTGAGCTTCCAGCCTAACCGAACAGCAAGGATTTGCTGCTATTCGAGTTCGCCATGAGCGAACGTGCAGCGGAACGAATCGAAATAACGGTCGACTGGACCGCGGCGGTGTTGTTCGCCGCGTCGGTCGCCTTCTGCGTGTTCAACCTGCTTCGACCGCTCGCTCAGCCACAGCCGGAGGTCGCAGGAGCTGCGGCATTTGCCGCCTCCTTTTTCATTTGCGCCCGAATATTGCGCAGCGTCGCCGCCGTACCTCGAACGCTGACCTTACCGCGCTTCGAGGCTGTCCGCCGAATTGAGCCTATCGGCCTGGGCGAACTCGTCCTCACTGAGGCGGATCGCCTGCATCCTGGAGCTGACGAACTGGTGTTGACGGATGCGGATCGCCTTTATCCCGAAGGGCAGGATCCGCTGGTGCTCGACGACATTCTGGGCGACGTCGGTTCGGATTCCCGGGTGGTGCGGTTATTCGACCCATCGGCAATGCCGACGCCCGGCCAGCTTAAAGCGCGAATCGACCGCCATCTCGATGAGGCCGCTTCCCCGGCCGCACCAGCGGACGCGACACAAGCGTTGTTCGAAGCACTTGCGCAACTTCGTCGTTCGCTCGCGTAGATCATTCAGCGATCGTCAGCGCTTCAATGCTCAATTGTGTCGAACCGTCCCCGGCTCGCACCGGCCCGCTGACAACGGCGATATCCGCCACAATCTGCCCTGGAATCGCGAAATCGGCGTTTTCGAGGCCGCGCGTGAAGCACTGCGCCACGCTGTCCGAACTCGATCCGAGAATGCGGAGGGAAATTTGATGGCGTTCGCCCACAAAGGTTAGCGATTGCCAGTCGACCGACAGTAAATCAGTAAGCAAAATCCTATCGCGTGGCACGCCCGCGCGGCTGATCAGCGCCCGCAACAGACCGGAAGCAGCCGCCGACATCGCGATTCTCACCATTGCGCGGCCTCCAGATAAGCACGTACCCGGGCGATCGTTTGCGGCCGAGGATCGCGTCCGTTTCTCAGGTCGAAAACGAAGCGCGGGTCGCCCAATGCCTCGCGCCCGAAGCGGGTTGGAGCGATATCGCTCCGGTTCAAGAATCTTTCCACCTCTCTCAACAAATGCACTGTCGTTCCTTACTCTCGTGCGACTCGGCCCTCGCCGCCTTCCCAAGCGATTTCCTACTTGTCTAGGTACTTGCCTATCACTACTAATGAGGCATTAATGCTCGGGGATCCGCGCCTTGTTCTGGAACGCCTCTGCATCGAGCGCGGGGAGGATTTCGCCGGCCTTTCGCGCATGCTGGGGCGCAATCCGGCCTATGTTCAGCAGTTCGTCCGCCGCGGCGTGCCTAAGCGCTTGAAGGAGGAGGAGCGGCGCAAGCTCGCGCGCTATTTCTCGATCTCCGAAACGCTGCTCGGCGGTCCGCCCGAGGAACCAAGCAATTCCGACGGCTTACTCAGCATCAAGCGCCATTTGGTGATGGCTTCAGCGGGTCCGGGAGCGATCGTCACGGAGGAGGTGGGTAAGCCCTATTTCGGCTTTGACGAGCGTTGGCTAAAAGCCCTGACGCCCACCGCTCCGGAGAATCTCTCGATTGTCCGGGTGGAAGGCGATTCCATGTCGCCTACGCTCAATTCCGGCGACGATATTCTGGTCGATCTTGATGACGCGTCGGCGCGCCTGCGCGATGGAATCTATGTCCTTCGCGTCGACGACGCCCTGGTGGTCAAACGGCTGGCGCTGCACCCGATGGGCCGGCGCGTGACGGTACAATCCGACAATCCGGCCTATCCCGACTGGCCCGATTGCGATCTTGATGAGATCAATTGCATTGGCCGTGTCATTTGGGCCGGCCGCAAGGTGATTTAGCCGCTTCGATTCCTGTCGATCAGCCAAGTCGCGACCGCGAGCGCCGCCCCGGCCGCGGTGCCGATGAGGATGCCCTTCATGGGATTGCCTATCGCCAGGCCCAGCGGCAACCCCCCGAGGATGCAGATCGTGAGGAAACATCCTCCGGCCTTCGTCGTCCTGCTGCGCACGACAGCGCCCATGGCAGAGCGATCACCATCGCGCCAGCATGGTTAGCGCGTCGTTCACCGCGTCTGATGGGCCTCGCGAAACCTCCGGTGGGTAAGGAGCGCATATGGACTGGCTCTTCATCCACAGCCGCGGGGCTCTTGCCGACGCATCCGACCTAATCGTCCGTTACGGGGCCGAGGCAGGCTTCGAAGCGGCAACTCGCGCGGAGCGCTCGCGTGACGACGGCAATGTGATGCGCTTTTGCCACTGGCGGCAGATTGAGCGGGTGATCGCGACCCTGACGAGCGACGAGGTTCACGGGACGATCCACTAAAGTTACAGGATTTCAAGGGGATGTGAGTCGTCCGAGCGACGACTCCAAGCATCTCATTATACTGGCGCCGTTCAGCTGTGCTGGCTAAGGCTTGGAGCTGAATGATCGGGGCGGGATCAGCGCGGAGGGCCGCGCGGCTGCTGTGCGCGGCCGCAGCCTCTGCGCTCGTGACCACAACGACGTTCGCGCAAACGGCGCCGCCACCTGCGCCAGCCGCTCCTCCACCGCCGGACGCTGCAGAGCTCGACCCCTCGGCGCCGCTCGACCCAATGCCCGATCTCGGTGTCGACTGGCCCGACCTCAATGCCAAGGACGAGCCGCCGCCGAGCACGGCGTCCACACCCAATGCCCCGACACCCAATGCCCCGACCCAGGCTAGGGCTGAGCCGCAGGGCGACCGCCACTACACGCTACAGGTCGAAGGTCTCGCCGGTACCGCACACAGCGAAGACCTGCTTAAGGCTTTCCGTCAGCAATCTGCGCTCGAAGCAAACCGCAAGAAGCCCGCGAATGCGGCGCAGATCGAACGCCGCTCGCGCGCCGACGGGGAATTGCTCGAGCAGCTCCTGCGGAGCCAAGGATATTACGACGCGAACGTCGAACCCAGCACGACGACCTCAGGCGATACAATTGCGGTCGTCCTCACCGCTGACCCTGGCCAGCAGTACCGCTTCGAGTCGGTGAACCTTCCTGGCCTGGAAGCGGCCGGTCCGGAGGCCGAGAGGCTTCGGAAGGCGTTTACGGTCAACCCCGGCGATCCGGTCAATGCGCAGAATGTGATCGCGGCTGGCGTCGCGCTGAAGACCGCGCTCGGAGAGCAAGGTTATGCAGAGGCGAAGATTGGCGACCAGGACGTCGAGATCAATCACCAGTCGCATCTCGCGGCCCTGACCCTCCCAGTCACCCCCGGGCCCGTGGCCCGCTTCGGTGCCATCAGCGTCAGCGGGAAGCCGCCCTTCAGCGCTCGGCACGTGCAGACCATCGCCCGCTTCAAACCGGGGGAGAGATATAAGCAGTCGAAGGTCGACGACCTTCGCCGCGCTCTCATCGCAACCACCCTCGTGTCCAGCGCCGACATCCAGCTGGTCCCGATCGACGAGGGCCGCACTGTCAATGTCGCGGTGAAACTCGAACCCGCCCCCTCGCACACCATCGCCGGGGAGCTCGGTTATGGCACAGGGCAGGGCGCGCGGATCGAGGCGAGCTGGACCGACCGCAATTTCTTCAACCCAGAGGGCGCGGTGACCCTGCGGGGAGTGATAGGCACGCGCGAGCAGCTGGCAGGAGTGGCGTTCCGCCGCAGCAATTTCCTGCGCCGCGACCAGGTGCTCAATATTTCCGCGTCCGCGTCTCACCAGAAGTTCGACGCCTATGAGGCGCGCACCATCCAGATCGCCGGCAATATCGAACGACAGAGCAACTTCATCTGGCAGAAGAAGTGGACCTGGACTTACGGCACGGAATTGCTCGCCACAGACGAGCAGGGGGTGTTCAGCCCCGCAGGTCTCAAGGACACGCGGACCTTTTTCATCGCCGCCCTGCCGCTCGGTGCCGGCTATGATGGAAGCGACAGTCTACTCGACCCCACGCGCGGTTTCCGCCTCAGCGGCCGGCTGAGCCCGGAGCTGTCGGCCCATGGGGGCAGTTTCACCTACGCGCGGGCACAGATCGATGCGAGCGCCTATCGTCCGGTGACGGACCGCATCGTGGCGGCGGGACGGATTCGGCTCGGTACGATCGTCGGAGCGAGTGCGTTCAATATTGCGCCGTCGCGCCGCTTCTATTCGGGCGGCGGCGGTTCGGTTCGCGGCTATGGCTATCAGCAGCTCGGACCAAAGGACATGGAAGGCGATCCCATTGGGGGACGAGGTCTCGCCGAATTCGGGCTCGAAGCGCGCATTCGCCTGAAGCAGTTCGGCGGCAATTTCGGTATCGTGCCGTTCTTCGACGGAGGCTCACTGACCGAGAAGGCGCTTCCTGATTTCAAGGATTGGCGCTTCGCCGCCGGCCTCGGCGTCCGCTACTATTCAAGCTTCGGGCCGATCCGCATCGACGTTGGCGTCCCGCTTAATCGGCAGAAGGGTGATGGCCCTGTCGCGGTTACGGTCTCGCTCGGTCAGGCCTTCTAGCATGGCCGAGGCAGTGCTCGCCACGGAGGGTGCTCCGCCGCCGCCGCGAAGGCTCCGCTCCGACTGGGCGCGGCGTCTCCTTAATGAGCTGTTCGCGCTTTTCGTTGCACTGCTCCTGCTCCTTGCTGGAGCGCTGGTGCTGCTCGACAGCGCGCCGGGTCACCGCTTCATCGTTGACCGGCTGGGCAAGATCGAGACCGCATCGGGGTTGCGCATTCAGATCGGGCGCATCGACGGGTCCATCTTCGGCGTCTCGCAGCTTCGCAACGTCCGCGTTTCCGATCCGCAGGGAGTCTTCCTGACCTCGCCCAATATCAAGCTCGACTGGACGCCAGGTGCGTGGCTGAGAAACAAACTGCACATCGACCATCTGACGGCCGAGCGGGTCAGCTTGATCCGGCTGCCGAAGACCCGCCCGAGCCTGAAGAAGGGGTCGATCCTTCCCAGCTTCGACATCCAAATCGGCGAGCTCCGCGTCGACCGGCTCGACATCGGTCCCGCGATTGGCGGCACGCCGAGAAGCGGTCGTGTGCAGGGGAAGTCGGACATCCACTCGGGCCGAGCGCTTGTGGAGCTTGCAGCACTCATCAATAATGGTGGCGACCGCATCGCCTTTCGGCTCGATGCGGAACCGGACCGTGATAAGTTCGACGTCGACGCACGGGTGATTTCGCCGGCCAATGGCCTCGTCCCCGCCCTGGCCGGCGTTCGGCGCCCGATCAACCTCACTATTGCCGGAGACGGCAGTTGGACCCGCTGGCGCGGAAACGCCGCGCTCGACCTTTCCGGCCGCCCGACGGCCCGCCTTGCGCTTGGCGTCGACGGGGGCCGTTACCGTCTGGCCGGCAAGTGCGCGCCGGCCCAGTTCCTCAAGGGTCGGCTGCTCCGTCTGACGGCGCCGGTCGTGAACATTGAGGGCGAAGGGACGCTCGAGGACCGCATCCTCGACGGACAGCTGACCGTCGGCTCGGCTGCACTGCGTGCAGTCGCGAAGGGCGCACTCGATCTGAGCGAGAATCGGTACCGCGACTTGCGCCTGGGCATCGATCTCCTGAAACCACCCGCACTGTTCCCCAATATGACCGGTCGTGGTGTCCGGATGGTCTGGACGCTCGATGGTCCCTTCGCGACCGCCGATTATTCCTATCGCCTGACCTCGCAAGGCCTGAAGTTCGACGATGTGGGACTAGTGCAGTTTCGAGCGGAGGGGCGAGGGCGTGTCTCGCCTTGGCCGATGCGCGTTCCCATCCGCCTCAACGCACGGGCGATCACCGGCATCGGCGACGAGGCTGGGGCGATGCTCGCCAATCCGAGGATCGAAGGCTGGCTGACCCTCACCCCCAAGATGGTTCGCGGCGACGGCCTCCAGCTCACCAGCGCCAAGTGGAACGGCAGGATCTCGCTGCTGATCGACCTCGTGACCGGCCACTTCCAGGTGCAGCTGTCGGGCAGGATGCAGCGCTATCTGATCCCTGGCCTCGGCATCGTCGATGTGATGACCGATTTGAAGGTGGTGCCCGGCCCCGGCGGCCACGGCAGTTATGTTGTCGGTACCGCCAAGGCCTGGGTACGCCGCCTTGACAACAGCTTCTTCCGCGACCTGACCGGTGGCCTGCCGCGGCTCGAGGCGAATTATAGCCGCGGCAATGACGGCATCGTCCACTTTTCGAACCTGCAACTCTATTCGCCCGCGCTCCGCCTGTCCGGCTCCGGCCAGCGGAACCGCAACGGCACCTTCCACATCGTCGCCTCAGGCCGGCAGTCCAAATATGGTTTGCTGAAGCTCATCCTCGATGGGGATATCGCGCGACCGCGTGTCGATCTCCTCCTCGCCAGCCCAAACGAAGGGCTGGGCCTCCGCGCGGTACGGCTGTTGCTCAATCCAATCGCCGCCGGTTTCGACTATCGCGCGAGCGGCGGCTCGAAGCTCGGTCCGTTCACCAGCAACGGCCAGATCTTGTTGCCCAACAATGCGCCGACGGTGATCGCCATCGCGGCCCTCGATGTCGGGGGAGCTCACGCCAGCGGGAGACTGCGGTCCGATCCGGGCGGTTTCTTCGGACGCCTGTTGCTCGCCAGTGGATCGGTGAACGGCACGCTCGATTTCGTCCCCATCTCCGGGGCCCAGCGGATCGACGCCCACCTCACCGCCAGCAACGCCAATTTCCCCGGTGCCCTGGCGGTGCGCGAAGGCCGCGCGGATGGATCGATCATCCTCGCCGATCAGCGAACGACGATCGACGGATCCGTCGAAGCGCGGGGTCTGGCGATTGGCGGTCTTACCCTCGCGCGCCTCACCGCCAATGCGCGGATGGTCAATGGGGTCGGACAGGTCCACGCCGCCTTCGCCGGCCGGCGAGGTGCCGCTTTCGCTTTTTCAACTGTCGCTGACATTTCGCCCGACTCGATCCGCGTAACCGGCAACGGCCGAGTGGAGCGCGAGCCTCTGGTGCTCAATGAGGCCGCAGTGTTCACCCGTTCAGGGGACGGCTGGGCGCTCGCCCCGACGAGCCTCGGTTTCGCCGGTGGAACCGCCATCGTCTCCGGCCGCAGCGGTTCGCGGCCCGAGGTGCATGCGCAGGTTCAGGGCATGCCGCTCGAAGTACTCGATCTCGCCTGGCCGAACCTCGACCTGGCCGGGACGGCCACCGGCCGCCTCGATTATGCCTGGAAGGGCAATCGAGCGGGCCGCCTCGATCTCAAGGTCCGGGGTCTCAGTCGCGCCGGTCTGGTCCTCACCTCGCAGCCGGTCGACGTCGGCGTTGCCGCGGTCGTCACGGGGAGCAATGCCGCACTTCGCGCCGTAGTCGCGAGCAATGGCTCGGTCGTCGGCCGAGCGCAGGCCCGCTTCGCGCCGATGGGCGGGGGGCCGCTCGTTGCCGAATTGATGAACGCGCCGCTCTTCGCCCAGCTGCGCTACGTCGGTCCCGCCGACACACTATGGCGCTTGACCGGAACGGAGGTGATCGACCTTTCGGGTCCGCTTGCCGTCGGCGCGGATATTGGCGGCCGCCTGTCGAATCCGGTCATAAGAGGGTCGGTGAAGACGCAGAACGCGCGCCTCGAAAGCGCCGTCACGGGCATGGTGATCGAGCAGCTGGTCAGTGACGCTCGCTTCTCCGGGCCACAGCTCATCTTCAATCAGATAGTCGGCAAGACGCCGGGCGGCGGCTCCGTTTCGGGCAACGGCTCCGTCACTTTCGCCAATGGCAATGTAGGCCTCAACCTTTCGTTCAACGCGACACAGGCCCAGCTCCTAAATCGCGACGATATCGCCGCGCGCGTCACCGGCCCGATCAAGATTAATTCCACAGGACAGGGCGGCACGATCTCTGGCGACCTTCGGCTGCTCAAAGGAAGCAAGTTCCAGCTCGGCCGAGCCAGCGCCGCCGCTTCGGTACCGCAGCTGAGGGTTCGCGAGATCGGCCTCGATCCGGACGAGGTCATCGAACTCGGCGACGTCCATCCGTGGAAGCTCGACCTTAAGGTCCGCGGCAGCGACTTGCAGGTGGTCGGGCTCGGCATCAACAGCCGCTGGACAACCAATCTCCAGGTCGGCGGCTTCGCCGACGCACCGAGCTTCACCGGGCGAGCCGACCTCGTCCAGGGCAATTACGACTTCGCGGGCCGAATTTTCCGCCTCGACCACGGCGTGATCCGCTTCGTCGGCGAATCCCCGCCCAACCCGCAGCTCGACATCCATGCCGAAGCGCAGGTGCAGGGCCTGGACGCGAGCGTCTCGGTGCGTGGAACGGGCCTGCAGCCAGAAATCACATTTGCCAGCACTCCACCGATGCCGCAGGACGAATTGCTCTCCCGAATCCTCTTCGGAACGTCGATTACCAACCTGTCGGCGCCGGAGGCGCTACAGCTGGCCTCGGCGGTCGCGGCGATGCGCTCCGGTTCGGGAAGCCTCGACCCGATCAACGCGCTTCGCCGCGCCGTTGGTCTCGATCGCCTACGCGTCGTTCCGGCGGACGTTGCGACCGGTCAAAAGACCGCGATCGGCGCAGGCAAATACATTACGCGCAAATTGTTCGTCGAAGTCGTGACCGACGGCCAAGGATATTCGGCGACGCGCGTCGAATATCAAATGACCCGTTGGCTCTCACTGCTCTCAACCGTCTCGACCGTCGGCCGCTCAAGCGCGAGCGTGCGGGTGTCGAAGGATTATTGAACTTCGTCATACCGGGCTTGACCCGGCATCCCGCTTTTCTTCTTGCACGGTGCCTTCAAGTGAAGGCAGACCCCGGATCAAGTCCGGGGTGACGGGGAGGGGACACGCATGAAGAATTGGAACGTCCGCAAGACCATCGTCTCACGCGAGGACATGCCCGAAGAGCATCGGCTGAAACCGACTCTGTCCTGGCCCCACCTTATCGCTCTCGGCGTTGGCGCGATCGTTGGAACAGGCATTCTGACGCTCACCGGCGTGGGCGCGGCGAAGGCTGGTCCCGCCGTTATCCTGAGTTTCGCCATTGCGGGCGTGATCTGTGCCTGCGCCGCGCTCGCTTATGCGGAAATGGCGACGATGATCCCGGCATCGGGCTCTGCTTACACGTACAGC
>JBKPON010000117.1:0-5852 GCA_046733135.1 Pseudomonadota bacterium
GACGTGCGCCTGTTGCAGGGTTTCGTCTCGGAGCGCGGCAAGATCGTGCCGTCACGCATCACCGCGGTCTCGTCGAAGAAGCAACGCGAGTTGGCTAAGGCGATCAAGCGCTCGCGCCACCTCGGCCTGCTTCCCTACATCGTGAAATAAGGAGCGCTTGAGATGGAAATCATTCTGCTTGAGCGCGTCGAGAAGCTCGGCGCCATTGGCGACGTAGTGAAGGTGAAGGACGGCTTTGCCCGCAATTTCCTACTCCCGCGCAAGAAGGCGCTTCGGGCCAACGAGGCGAACCGCAAGCTGTTCGAAACGAACCGCGCACGGATCGAGGAAGAAAATGCCAACCGCCGCTCGGAAGCGGAAAAGGGCGCGAAGGGCGTCGACGGCAAGACGGTCCAGCTGATCCGTCAGGCGTCGAACACCGGACAGCTCTACGGCTCGGTTTCGGCTCGCGATATCGTCGAAGCGCTCGAAGCCGTGGGCGCCAAGGTCACCAAGAGTCAGGTGGTGCTCGATCGCCCGATCAAGGCTATCGGCATGCACGAAGTGAAGGTCGCGCTCCACCCGGAGGTCGCCGTGACCGTGAAGGTCAATGTCGCCCGCTCGCCCGAGGAAGCCGATCTGCAGGCGCAGGGCATCGACGTTCTCCAGCAAATGTTCGAGGAGGAGGCTGCTCCTTTGGTCGCCGAGAAACTCGCTCCCACCGCCGACAGCGCCGACAAGGCGGACCCCACCGATACCGCAGACGCCCCCGAAGCCGCAGACACCGCCGAAACGGCTGTGGAAGCCGCGGAGGAAGCTGCGTCGGAGGAGAGCGAACAAGAGGGCTAGTCTCCCTCACCGAAATCGGATCGAAGGCCGCTGATCGCGAGATCGGCGGCCTTTTTGCATCTGCAGCGTTGTTACCTGGAGAGCGTCTGGGGCGAGTGAAGGAGGCGAGGATGCAAGGCGAGAAGGAAAAGATCCACGATCCGACCGAAGACAGCGGTCAGCAGCAGGAAACAATCTCTGGCGAAGAGCCGAACCCGGTCGGCCAGGACAGCGCAAAAAACGAATATGGCGAGATCGGCGATGAGTCTAAGGACCAGCCGGCTGGAAATGACGGCGAGGTTGGCGATCGACGCTCACCTGCGGAAGGCACAGGTTTCATCCTTCGGCAGGATAGCGGAGCGGGCGACGACGAAGATCAGGACATCCGGCCTTCGTAACAGCTAGTCGTCAGGCTTCCTGCTTCGCCAGGAACGCCGTCTCACGCTCGACCCAATGAGCTAGGCTCGGCCGCGCAAGGATCCGATCGACGTAGGCCACCGTCCGAGGATAGCGCTCTTCGTCAATTCGAGTATCGGTGTGGCGAAAGTTGGCGAAGGGCCCCGCCACTGCGATATCGGCGAGGGTCAGAGTATCGCCCACCAGATAGCCGCCCCTGTCAGGCACCGTCTTTTCGAGATAGTCGAGGATCGGCGGCAAGTCGTTGAGCTCGGCTTGTTCGGCCGCCGCAAGATCACCGTCGCGGCCGAGGAAGCGTGGGGCGACGATCCTGTTGAAGAAGATCTTGGCGCCGCACGAGACGAGGATCGTATCGGCGAACTCGTCAAACCAGATGGTCTTACCGCGCAGCTTCGGTTCGGCCGGAATCAGCGCGGGCTCGGGATGTTTCGCCTCGAGATAGTGGATGATCGCGCTGGAGTCGGCGAGCGTATAGTCGCCATCGCGAAAGCCCGGCATCTTTCCGAACGGGCTCGCGGCGCGAAAGTCTGGGTTGGGATCGCCGGGACCAACGGGAATGAGTTCGAGCTCGATCCCCTTCTCGCTGGCATAGGCAAGAACCTTCCGCGCATAGGGCGAAAGCGAAGAGCCGTAGAGTATCATGGCGAAAACCTCCCTTGCGCGCGCCCGCCGGAAACCTCGGTCGTCTAGCGTCGATCCGGAAATCCACTAGGAGAGGAGGTCGTGCGCGGCAACAGCGGCCGCGCAAAACCTGTAACAAATTGCGTGCTCGGCGAAGCGATCAAGGTATGCGGTAGTAATCCGCAATCCGATCGAGCGCGAAGCGGAGCACGAGCTTTCCCGCCCGTGCCGGCCAACCGAGCGCTGTTTCAGCATCGCGCATCCCCTCGCCCGCACACACCACTCGCCACAGGATGTCGGCCAGCCCCGCACCCGCGCTTGCGATCGCTGCATCGAAGCGGCGGCGCGCGTCGATCTGTGCTCCGCTGAGATCAGGTTGGGAAGCCGGCCCGGCGCGGGCGCGCGAGGCCGGCGCGGCGTTCCAAACCATGGTCACACGCGGCGCGAGATGAGCCCGTTCCCAGTCAACGCGCAATCGCTCGCCAGCTTCGTACTGGCGAAGGCTGACATGCCCGCGTGCCAAGAGCCAACCGAGCGGCGATTCCGCTAGATTGACCGTGACGGAACGCTTCGCACGAGGGCCCGATCGCGGCGCCTCGTTCGTCGCTGTCTGGCCTTCGATCGAGCGCTCGCACAGCAAACGCATTTTCCCGCCCTTCATTCGGTCTCCTCTCGCTGATTCTCCAACGGCTTGCCACAAAGGCGAATGTGTAGGACAGGAGAAAACCATTTTGGTTCGTGGAACGGAGGCTCCTCTCGATGATCACGCGCATAAGGGAAGTACGCAGGGCGCGCGGAATGACGCTCGACGACGTCGCGCGCGCCTGTGAGCCGCCGACGACTCCGCAGACCATCGGTCGGCTGGAGACGGGCACTCGCACCGTATCGGTCGGCTGGCTCAATCGCATCGCCAAGGCCTTAGGGGTGGACGCGCAGGACTTGGTCCAAGGTGGCGAAACGGCTGAGCTCAAGGTCGCGGCCGTGCTTGGGCCTGGTGGCGCTGTTGCTCCCAAACGCACGGCCATCGTCGTCCCGCCGAGCATCGATGAGGCGCAGGTCGCCCTCATCGTCTCCGCGAGTATCGGCGATTATCGCTCGGGCGACGAAATCTGGTGCGACACGCTCCAGCCTGAGGCCTATGCGCGGGCGCTCAACCGCGACGTCCTCGTCCCCCGCCCCGCCGGACGATTCCTCTTCGGCCGCTTGATCAACCGCGACGAGGAGAAGCTGCAGATCCTGCCGCTCGAGGCGGGGGGCCGTCAGCAGGTCGTCGCTAATCCCCCGTGGATGGCGGTAGCGGCGAAACTGGTGCGGGGCCTGTAGGCTCCCTTGTTCGCCTCTGTGGTGGTGGGCGGTGACGGGCTCGAACCGCCGACCCTCTCGGTGTAAACGAGATGCTCTACCAACTGAGCTAACCGCCCGCGTCACAGCCAGTGCCACGCAGGAGCGATCGCCGCAAGCGCGGGCCAATCGCCTCTAATCTTTGACTAAGTCAAAACAGCTCGCCCGCGATCTTCTGAATGCTTTCGACCTCCGCGGCGTCAATCTGGAACGTCGATTTGGGATTGAATTGCGCGAGCTTCAGATGCGCATTCGTTCGCCCGTCGAGATTGGCCATGAGCGCAGGTCCCGCACCGCCCATCTCTCGCGTTTCACCTGGGGATTTCAAGCGCACCAGCACATCGTCTCCGATCGCCACCGAGGAGCGAGGAGCGATGGCAATTCGCCGCCCCGGTTTGAACCGCGGCCACATCGCTTCACCGACGATGGTGATGGCGTATGCCTGAGCGTCGCCGGCAAGACTTGGGGGACGGGGCAGTCGTTCAACCACATCGCTCGGCCAGATCAGCATCAGATCGATTCCGCTGCCGGGCTCGCCCCATTCACCGGCAAGGGTCGTTCGGAGCAGCGGTAGCGGCGCCGGCTGCGCAGGTACCCACGACTGCGCTCGGCCTTCGTCCAACCGCCCAGCGCTTTCCCATGCCGCCGGCTCATGACCGAGACGGAGCGCCTCAAACTCGGCCAGAGAAGAACCAATTGTCGTGAGCAATTTCTCGAGCGTTCTGCGAGAAGGATTCCCGTGTCGGCGCATATCGGCCCACACGGCGCGGCTTACGCCCGCCTGCACGGCCCACGCATTTGGCGTGAGATGCTCAGGCTTGAAGCGCATGAGATCGCGATAGATTTGCGAGTTCTCGGGAGCCGCCATGCGGACGAGTATCCCGGCGGACGGATCATGCATCAACGTCAGAGATGTCGAACTTCCTATTGACGACGCATGTCAGTTATGTCTAACATTCGCTCATGACCGAGCCAGCCGTGACCGCCCGATCAGATCACCGGGACGCGCCCGATCTCGGCAAAGTAGCGCCGGAGGGCGCGACTGCATTCAGGCGCCAGCTCGACAAATACTCGGCGACCGTCATGGGGATCGGCGCGGCGGACGAAGATCCCTTCCTGGACCAGCGTCTTCAGCCAGCGGAGAGCGGTGGTCGCCGGAACCGCCGCAGCGATGCACAAACTCGACACTGGCACACGCAGCTGGGAAATCTCCGCCTGGAGCAAGTCGAGCAGCATGTCCCACGCAGGATCGGCGAACAGGTCTTCAGAGAAATAGCGCGATCGGAGCCGACGCGCACGGATGACCGAACGAACCATCTCGGCCGAGATCGGCGGCAACTCACCGGGCGGGACACTCTCGACCGCCCGGGCGGTTGCCGTCGGTCCAGCCGAGAGTCGGGCCAGGGTCGAGGCGATCCGGCTGACCTCTTCGCTCAGCTGCCGGAGGCGGGCCGCATTCTTGTCCGCCGTCGCTTCCGACACGCGTTCAACGCGTGCAGCTTTCGCCACTGCAACTGCAAGCGCCGCCGTACGCTGCGCCTCGTCCGCGTCGACAAGAACGTCGATGCCGGGATTCAGCGCGTGCGAGCCGATCTGATCAATCAGATTCGCCGGGGCTGCGACTACGGCAGGATAGCGTCCGTGCGAAACTTCACGCGCGACACAATCGAGCAGGGAATTCATGGCGCGCCCGGCATGGGTATCGAGTTCGATCCACAGAGCGGACGCCGCTCCCTGTCGCGCGATGCGGTTTTCGGCAAGCGCGAACTCGATCGTGTCCGCGATGCGCAGGTCTGGCATCGCGGCAACTGTCGCACGCGCTCGGGCGGCCGCCTGAATGCTGTCCGCGGCGATCAAGACAGGGGGCGGTTCGAAGAAATTGCCGCTGTTTTGGCGGCTACTCAGATACGCATTCATGGGCGCGATCCCGCGTGAACGGAGTCCGAGCGCGGTGGTGATAACGCGCGTTGTGGAGAAAAGTCAGGCCATTTTCGCGTCCAGATCGGACCAAACGCCAACGCGTCTGTAGCATCGCGGCGCATAGTGGGCCGTACCTGAGGAGTTTGGAGCTTGCACCGTGAACCGGATCAGGTCGTTGCATTGGAGCGGGTGCGGTGGCTGGCCGAACTCGATGTAGCGATCGCGCAAGCGCAAAGGCTCGCTTGGCAGCTGGGCGTCGCTGAGGGGGATAGTGAGGAGGCGCGAAGTCTTTATGCGCGCCTCGAAGTTTTGCGCGGCGAGGTGGATTCATTGCGCTTCGACCGATTTGGCGAGGTGCGGCGCGACATCGATCCCTCTTGGTTGGAAAGAGAGATCCCCGATAATCCGTGGGTTACGCGACGAAGCGAGAGCTAGGCGCTAGACGCCCGCAGGAAGATCTCCGCCTCCGGAAAAAGGCTCGAGGAAGGGCTCCAGCCGCGGCGGCTTCCACCCCGAAGTAGCAACGAAGGCGCGATTGAGGAATGCCCGCTTGCCGTACCGCAGGGCAGCGCCGTCGGGCCCGTCCACCAATCCGCCTGCCGCCAACAGCACGGCGTGACCGGCAGCCGTGTCCCATTCGCTGGTCGGCGCCGCGCGCGGATAGATATCGGCCTCGCCCTCCGCGACGATGCAAAATTTGAGTGAAGAGCCAACGGAGACGTAGCCGCACGTTCCAACCGCAGCTT
>JBKPON010000118.1:0-3878 GCA_046733135.1 Pseudomonadota bacterium
GGAGTGGGCAGCCGGCCTATGAGCGCGTGTTCGGTTCCGGCTGGCGAATCATTCTTGCATCGATGACCGCCTTCTTTGTCGGCGATTTCCTAAACTCCGTGGTGCTCGCCAAGATGAAGATCTGGACGCGCGGCAAATATCTCTGGACCCGGACCATCGGTAGCACGGTCGTTGGTGAGGGCGCCGATAGCCTGATCTTCTATCCGCTCGCCTTCTATGGAATGCCCGACTGGCCAGTCGAGGCGCTTGGCGCCGTCATGCTCAGCCAGTTCATCCTGAAGGTCAGCTGGGAAGCCATCCTTACTCCCGTAACCTATGCCGTCGTCGGCTGGCTGAAACGGCGCGAAGGTGTCGATGTCTATGACGTCGGCACGGATTTCACGCCATTTTCCGCGGACGTATGAACGATCATTCACACCGCGTTCAATCGACCGAGCGAACCATGGGTGAGAAGGGGGAAGAGACAAATGCGGTTTGCGCGACTTGGGTTCGCCAGCCTGCTTCTCGCCAGTGCGTCCGCGACACAGGCCACGATCATCATCATCTACATCGAACCCATGACTTTCGAGCGCCACACATTTGTGATCGACACGCCCGGACGTGACCGGTTGGTGATGTGCATGGCGCCCCCGGCAGTGGGCGGCTGCACCGAGGTTCCGATCAAATCCGCACAGCGCCGTTAGGCGACGGTTTCGAGCAGTCCTTCGAACAGTCGGCGACCGTCCGTGCCGCCGTGCGCGGGCTCGATCGCCCGCTCCGGATGGGGCATGAGCCCGAGCACGTTGCCGGCGTCGTTGAGGATCCCGGCGATGCTTCGCGCGGACCCATTGACCTCGTCGAGATAGCGGAAAGCGACACGGCCTTCGCTCTCCAGGCGGTCGAGCGTCGCCTCGTCGGCTTGGTAGTTGCCATCGTGATGCGCGACCGGGAAAGCGATCGTCTCGCCCGAGTCATATTGCGCGGTGAATAGGCTTTGGCTGTTCTCGACCCGTAATGGCACCGGCCGGCAGACGAAACTCAGCCGAGCGTTCCGCATTAGCGCGCCCGGCAGGAGCCCAGTCTCGGTGAGCACCTGGAAACCGTTGCAAATGCCGATCACCGGAACGCCCCGATCGGCCGCGTCCTTCACCGCGCGCATGATCGGCGAGCGCGCCGCCATGGCTCCGGAGCGGAGATAATCACCGTAGGAAAACCCTCCCGGGATGCCGATGAAATCAGTACCGTCGGGAAGCTCGCTGTCCTTGTGCCAAACCATCGCCGGCTTGCGGCCGGTCACCTGCTCCAGCGCGACGGCGAGGTCTCGGTCGCAGTTGGAGCCCGGAAAAACGATGACCGCGCTTCTCATGCACTCTCCAACCGCTCGATGCGAAAATTCTCAATGACCGTGTTCGCCAGCAGCTTCCGGCACATCTCCTCGATGTCGGAGTCGCTCGTGCCTTCCGTCAGGTCGAGTTCGATCAGTTTGCCGGCACGCACATCGTTGACGCTCGAAAATCCCAGACCTTCGAGCGCGTGGTGGATGGCTTTGCCTTGCGGATCGAGGACTCCGGGTTTCAGTGTGACGAAGACGCGCGCTTTCATGATTTCGCCTGTCGCATTCGAGTGTGGCGGTCCTATGGCGAGCCCGAGCGGCGCGGACAAGTTTTACGATCTGTTTACCTTGTCAGCGCATTTTTTCGTCGGACCCGGACTAATGTTCCTGGGAGAGGAATTCCTATGGCCGCCGGCATTGCAATCGCCATGTTCGTCGCACTCTGCGGATGGGGCGGAAGATATTTCGGCTGGGACGACCCTCAGGGGAAGATTCAGCTGGCCCTGGCGACCTGCTTCATCCTGGGGATCATCGGCGGCTACAAAGCCAGGGGCTGATCGGACCGGCCGGCTAGTCGTATCGGCCGCGCATCAGGCGAACGCCAAACCACATCGCCGTCGCTCCGCCCGCAAGAACTGCAAGCGAAATCAGGATGAGCGGAATGGCGTCCGTGGTGGTCGCGCCCATTGCGAACAAGGCAATGGTGCACCCCCCTCCCGCAAGGATCAGAAGGATCGCAAACAAGATCAGGAACAGGCCCGCGATCCTGTTTCCGACTCTGCCGGTCGGCTCCGGGGGCCTATTTCCGTCCGTCATGCGCTGATACCCCCTTTCTCGCGAAGTCGCTCCGCGCCTGGCGCGCCTTGGCGATAGAAGCTGTTGTATGTGTCGAAGGGGATCATGCGCCCATCCGGAGTCGCGAAGTGGATGCAGCTGCGTTTCACTGTTCCGAGATCGAAATTGAAGCGGTCTAAAAACTGGATGATCACGACCTTGAATGTGTCCTTGTAGGCGAGGCTCGCGGGAGTCTCGACCTCGGGCAGGCAGCAGAAGAGGCTCGATAGCCGACCCTCGCCGTTTTGCTCCACCGTTGAGAGCGAGAGCAGGTCGAAGATTCGCGCCTTGATGTCGGGGTGCTTTTCGAAGCTGATCGTATTGGGTGCCGCCGAGACGATATCCTCGCGGCTCATCAGCCGCGTGACGGGAAGTACGGTCGCACCGGAACGAATCCCGTAACCGATGCAGATCTGGTCGGGGTTGCAGGGCAGGGGAACGAGATCGGCTTCGTCGAACACGCCCCCCGCAGCGATGCTGCGCCGCAGCCCGCTTAATGTGGTGCGGTGAAGCGACGGGTCAAATCCGAGGTTTCGGCCGGCGTCCTGCACCGGCTGGAACACCACCCCCCGAACGCACGTCCATTGCAGCGCATGATCGACGATGGCGGCGCATTCCTCGTCATTCACTCCGGCGCGCACAGCGCAGACCAGGGTCGTCGAAACGCCCGCGGCCTCGAGCTGTTCGAGCGCTTTTTGCCGAATGCGCGCGAGCTTCGCGCCGCGCAGCTCGAGGAGGGCATCGTCGCTCAGCGAATCGAACTGAAGATAGACCTCGAATCCCGGCCCGACATCGGCGAGACGGTCGACGAAATCCCGCTCTCTGGCGATGCGCAGTCCATTGGTGTTGACCATGAGGTGGCGGATTGGGCGCGCGCGTGCTGCCTCGACAATTTCCCAGAATTGCGGATGGATCGTCGGTTCGCCGCCTGACAGTTGGACGAGGTCGGGTTCGCCCTCGGCGCGAACGACCGCATCGAACATCGCTTCCACCTCGGCGAGCGGGCGGTGACCGCCGCGCCCGACCGCGCTGTCGGCGAAGCATACGGGACAGGTGAGATTGCATGCATCGTTGATCTCGACGATGGCGAGGCAACTGTGCTGCTCGTGATCAGGACAAAGCCCGCAGTCCCAAGGGCAGCCGCGCTCTGTCCGGCTGGCACGGTAGAGCGGCCGGTCGCCGGGCTTGAGCCACAAGCGCGTGCTCAGCCAATAACCAGCGTCATCCTCGATCAGCGTTTTCATGACTCCGTGATCGGGGCAGCGCTTCAGGTAATAGACCTTACCGTCCTCGCCGACGATCTTCGCCGGAACCAGCTCGAAGCAGGTCTCGCATAGGCTCGTCGTCTGGCCGTAGAAAATCCACGGCAGGCTCTTGCGACTGATCGTGTTGTTGTCGGCGAGCGCGTGCATCGAACAGCAGTGCGTATCCGATCATCGCCAATGCGAGAAGTTGGAACACGTCAAGCGGCCCGAACAGGCCGGGATAGGGTTTCAGGAATTCCCAGCCGAAACGCTGCACACCATAGAAGAGCACGAAGAGGTAAAAGGCCCGCGAGCGGGTCCAGCTTACGCGACCAGCAAGGGCCGGGAGATAGACGCCAAGAAAGGCGAGCATTGCAAGGCTTTCGTAAAGCTGGACGGGATGCCGACGGATGCCGTCGCCAAAGTCGACTCGCCACGGCAACGCCGTCGTCGTTCCGTAGGTTTGGTCCGGAAGCCCGGCGAAAAAG
>JBKPON010000119.1:0-7838 GCA_046733135.1 Pseudomonadota bacterium
GACCGGAAGCCTGGCCCGCGGACTCCGATTTCCGCCAAGCTCGTCGCCAATCTGATCACGGTCGCCGGCGCCAGCCGGGTCCTTTCGATCGATCTGCACGCGGGCCAGATTCAGGGCTTTTTCGATATCCCGACGGACAATCTCTTCGCCTCGCCGGTGATCGCAGCCGATATCCACGCCCGGTTCGGCAACCGCGACCTGCTCGTGGTGTCACCCGACGTGGGCGGCGTGGTCCGCGCGCGGGGCCTTGCGAAGCGGCTCAACAATGCCCCGCTGGCGATCGTCGACAAGCGCCGCGAACACGCCGGCGAATCCGAGGTCATGAATATTATTGGCGACGTCGGCGGGCGCACCTGCATCCTGGTCGACGACATCGTCGATTCCGCCGGAACCCTGTGCAACGCCGCGGCGGCGCTCAAGCAAGAGGGGGCGACCGAGGTCTTCGCTTATTGCACCCACGGCGTCCTGTCTGGCGGTGCAGCGGCACGCGTCGCCAAGTCCGAGCTTAGCGAACTCGTCGTCACCGATTCGATCTGGACCGGCGAGGCCGACCCGAAGGACAGCAAGATCCGCCGCCTCACTATTGCGCCGCTGCTGGCCGAGGCCGTCCGCCGAATCGCCGACGAGAGCAGCGTGTCTAGCCTGTTCGACTGACCGTGAACCTCGACGTCGTCCTCAAGCGCTTCGAGCAGCCGGACGAAATCCGCAAGTTCGAAAAGGGCCGGTTCGAGCTGGTCCACATCGGCGGAATGACGATCGGCCGCGCGACCTACGAGCCCGGCTGGAAATGGTCGGTGCACGTCGGTGCACCGCTGAAGGAAACGTCTTGCAAAGTCGAGCACGTCGGCCTGGTCGTCTCTGGCTGCGCGGTAGCGGCGATGGACGACGGACGGATTGTCGAAATGCGCCGCGGCGACATTTTCTATATCGCGCCTGGCCATGACAGTTGGGTCGTTGGCGATGAACCCTATGTCTCGTTGCATTTCCTCGGCGCCGATCATTACGGAACCCGACAGGGCTAAGGTCGTGCCTCGTGACTATGGTGGTTGCGCGCGGGCGCGTGCCCTTCTATAGGCGCCCGCTTTCCAGCTTCATGGAAAACCCAATGGCCCGGCCGGTTAGGGCTGCCGTGGCGATTGGATAAACGTCGTCCCCGAAAGCGGGGACACACAAGGAGACGAAAATGCCCAAGCTCAAGACCAAGAGCGGTGTGAAGAAGCGCTTCAAGATCACCGCGACCGGCAAGATCAAGCACGGCGTCGCGGGAAAGCGCCACCGGCTGATCAGCCACAACGCCAAGTACATCCGCCAGAACCGCGGCACTGAGATTCTCGCCGACGCCGATACGGCGCGCGTGAAATCCTGGGCGCCCTACGGCCTGAAATAAGGAGGTAGGACACCATGGCACGCGTCAAACGGGGTGTGACCACCCGCGCCAAGCACAAGCGCATCCTGGAACAGGCGAAGGGCTATTACGGCCGTCGCAAGAACACGATCCGCATCGCCCGTCAGGCCGTCGAGAAGGCCGGACAATACGCCTATCGCGACCGCAAGGTGAAGAAGCGGAGCTTCCGCGCTTTGTGGATCCAGCGAATCAACGCGGCGGTCCGCGCCGAGGGGCTGACATACGGTCAGTTCATCCACGCGCTGAAGCTCGCGAACATCGACCTCGACCGGAAGGTCCTGGCCGATATCGCAATGCATGAGGCGGAGGCGTTCAGCGCGATCATCGCCCAAGCGAAGAACGCGCTCGAGAAGAAGGCGGCTTAACTCACCCACCCATGTTTTCGTGGGGAAAGGATTGACGGAGGGGTCGTAAAGGGCCCCTCCACCACAGTTCGCGCGGTCCCCTCCCCCGCAAATGCAGGGGAGGATATATGCGGCGTGGAGGGACAGCCATGCGCCGCATTTTTCTCTTCGCTTCACTTGTAGCGATCGCGACCGCCGCCCTTGGCAACGACACGACAGCGAGCACCGGCGCGGGCGGGCTGGTGCTGGAGCGCACCGACGCCATCGACATGGTGTCGGAGAATTTGTTCGTCTCGGCCGACGAAATTCGCATCCGCTACGTCTATCGCAACCGCACGCCCCGAGCGGTCGAGACGATCGTCGCTTTCCCAATGCCCGATCGCGACTTGTCAGAAGAATATGGAGGCGATGTCGCTTATCCATCTGACTTCCGCACGCGCGTCGCCGGCGTGCCGGTCAAGGCGCAGCTGGAACGCAAGGCCGTGGTGAAAGGGAAGGACCACACTGCGTTGCTGCGGCGCCTGCGCATTCCGATTGCGCCCGAGTCCATTAACGACGCGACTGCAGCGATGGACCGGCTGCCGGTTGCCGAGAAGGAACGCCTACAATCGATCGGCCTCGCCGGGGATGAGGAGTATAGCTACGGCGCCGAACCGATGCGGCACCATTTGATCCCGCTGTGGACGGTGCAGGACAGATATTGGTGGAAGCAGCGCTTTCCGACTGGCCGCGACCTGGTCATTGATCATCGCTACGTGCCGGGGACCGGCGGAAGCGTGGACAGCCCGGTGGCGTTCAAGGAGTTCCGCAGCACGGACGATACAAGGCAATCAATCGAATATTATTGCATGGACAAGGAGTTCATCGCCGCTGTCGACCGGTTGTCGGGCAAGGATCCGATGAAAGGGCCCGAAATGCCCGACAAACGGATCGACTATATCCTCAAGACCGGGGCCAATTGGCGCTCGCCGATCCGCAGCTTCAGGCTGGTCGTGGACAAGGGCAAGCCCGGCAATCTGGTCAGCTTCTGCGAGACGGGGGTGAAGAAGATCGGCCCAACCCAATATGAGGTGCGGCACACGAACTGGCGACCGACCCGCGACCTCCACGTGCTGATTATCGAGCCGCGCGCCCCCAGCAAATAGGTCAGTCGAGCAGCTGGTACGCGGGCAGCGTCAGGAATTCCACGAAGTCGTCCGCGACGATCATGTTGTGGAACAGCCGCGCCGCCTGACCGATGTTCGGCAGTTCGGCGAGCAGCCCGACTTCCTCCTCGAACAATTGCTCGAACATCTCCTCGGTAAAGCGCCGCTCGTCATCCAACGCCGCTTCAAACCGCCGCCACTGCCACAATTGCGCGCGGCAAATTTCTGCCGTCGCGGCATCCTCCATCAGATCATAGAGCGGAACCGCGCCCTTTCCACCGAGCCAGGCGGCAAGATATTGAACGCCGACGCGGATGTTCTCGCGTGCGCCCGCTTCCGTCCGCTCGCCCTGGTGCAGCTCCAGCATCTCTTCGCGGCCAGGCACGTGCGCGGGGATCTTCCCAATCTGGTTGGGTCCCTGCATCGCGGCAAAGGCTTCCATTGCCACCGGGACAAGCGCGGGGTGGGCGACCCAGGTGCCATCATGGCCGTTGCGGACTTCGCGCAGCTTGTCCGCGCGGACCCTTTCCAGGGCCGCGCGGTTCTTTGCCTCGTCGCCCTTCACCGGAATGAAGGCCGACATTCCGCCCATTGCGAAGGCGCCGCGCCGGTGACAGGTCGCGATCAGCCTCAGCGAATAAGCGGCGAGGAAGGCTTTATCCATCGTCATGAGCGACCGGTCGGGAGTGAGCCGATCGGGCGACCGGCCGAGCCGCTTGATGGTGCTGAAGATATAGTCCCACCGGCCGCAATTCAGCCCGACGATATTCTCGCGCAGTGCGTAGAGGATTTCGTCCATCTCGAAGGCGGCGGGGATGGTCTCGATCAACACGGTCGCCTTGATTGTCCCGCGCTCGAGCCGAAGCTTGCCCTCGGCGAAGGCGAAGATGTCGCTCCACAGCGCAGCTTCGTGCCGGCTTTCGATCTTCGGAAGATAAAAATAGGGTCCGGAGCCCCGGGCCAGCGCCGCTCGAGCGTTGTGCCATAGGTACAGCGCGAAATCGAACAAGGAGCCGGAAACGGGCTCCCCGCCGACTGTCACATGCGCTTCGGGCAAATGCCAGCCGCGCGGGCGGACCAGAAGCACCGCGGGATTGCTCCCAACGATGTAGTGTTTCCCGCTTTCCGGATCCGTGTGGTCGAGCCGCCCAAGCCAATAATCGCGCAGGTTCACTTGGCCCTGGACAAGCTCGTCCCAAGCCGGTGCTGTCGCGTCCTCGAAATCGGCCATGAAGACGTTCGCGCCGCTGTTCAGCGCGTTGATCAGCATCTTGGCATTCGTCGGGCCGGTGATCTCGACCCTACGCTCCATCAGATCAGGTGGGATGGATCCGATGGTCCATTCCGCCTCGCGCAGCTCGCGCGTGTCTTCGGGAAAGTCGGGCAGCTCTCCGGCGTCGAAGCGTTTCTGGCGCTCCTCTCGCTCTTCGAGAAGCGAACGCCGGCGATCGTTGAACCGTTCGTGGAGCTCGGCAAGGAACTCGAGCGCCGCCTCCGTCAGCACTTCGCCGCCGCCGCGGACATTCGATCGCTCCGCGGAGATGCGCGGCAGCTCGATAACGTCGTTCACCGGGGCTGGCGCTCCGGCTCGATCAGGATGGAATAACGAGTCGTCGCTCCGCAGCGGTCGCGAAAGGTCAGGCGCTGCCATTCCATGCGGGCATGCAACTCGTCGGAGTAAGGACCGTGAACCGTCTCGGTCCCGGGCTCGAGGTCCTTGAAACCGCAATCCGCATAATCGCCGCCCACGACCCAATAACGCTGACTCATGACTTCCTCCCTCATTCCGCCGCGACGGCTTCGTTGATTTGCACACCGGCAAATTGCGCAGCCTCAGTCGATTCCTTGAGCGCGACCGTTGAGGCTTCGCCGCCGGAAATCGCAGACGCGATTGCATCGAAATAGCCGGTGCCGACCTCTCGCTGGTGCCGTGTCGCCGTATAGCCCGCGGCTTCGCTCGCGAACTCAGCCTGCTGCAGCTCCGAATAGGCGGACATTCCGCGATCGCGGTAGCCGCTCGCCAGCTCGTACATCGCATGGTTCAGGCTGTGGAAGCCGGCGAGCGTCACGAACTGGAACTTGTAGCCCATCCGTCCGAGCTCGTTCTGGAAACGGGCTATGGTGCTCGCGTTGAGCCTTGACGCCCAATTGAAACTGGGACTGCAGTTGTAAGCGAGGAGCTTGCCCGGATACCGCGCGTGGATAGCGTCGGCGAAGGTCCAGGCATCCTCGAGGTCGGGATGACTGGTCTCGAACCAGAGCAGGTCCGCGTGAGCCGCGAAGGCCAGGCCGCGGGCGATGCAATGGTCGAGCCCCGTCCCTTCCTCAAGGCGGAAGAAGCCTTCGGCGGTGCGCTCGCCGGTGATGAATCGGCGGTCGCGCTCGTCCACGTCGCTGGTGATGAGCTTCGCGCTCTCAGCATCGGTCCGCGCGACGATGATCGTCGGAACGCCGCAAACGTCTGCGGCAAGCCGCGCCGCGTCGAGATTGCGGATCGCTGCCTGGGTCGGGATCAGCACCTTGCCGCCGAGATGGCCGCATTTCTTCTCGCTCGCCAGCTGATCCTCGAAATGGACGCCCGCTGCGCCGGCTTCGATATAGGCCTTCATGATCTCGAAGCAGTTGAGCGGCCCGCCGAACCCGGCTTCCGCATCCGCGAGGATCGGCGCGAACCAGTCGCGCGTCGCTCCGCCTTCCATATGTTCGATCTGGTCGGCGCGGCTCAGCGTCTTGTTGATCTTGCGCGCGAGCTCCGGCCCGGAATTGGCGGGGTAAAGCGACTGATCGGGATACATCGCACCCGCGACGTTCGAGTCCGCCGCGACCTGCCAACCGGAAAGGTAGATCGCGTTAAGGCCGGCGCGGACCATCTGCATGGCCTGATTCCCCGTGAGAGCGCCCAATGCCCGGACGGGTTCACGCTGCTGCAACAGCTCCCACAATTTGAGCGCTCCGCGGCGCGCGAGCGTATGTTCGACCGCGATCGATCCCCGGAGACGCTGCACATCGTCCACGGTGTATGGCCGTTCGATACCTTCAAACCGGCCCGAAGGAGCCGCAACAACCGCATTGAAATCTGACATCCGCCTTCCCCTGTCGGATCAATTGGAAGCGGAGAAAACATCAGAGGCGTTGAAAAAGCTTCAGTAAAAAGAGCAGACGTGTCAGGATACGACTTGTACAGGTTGTAAAACCATTTACAACTTCACCGATGATGCAGCGGAAACTCTTCCTGGGTGCACGCCTCAAGCGGCTTCGCCGCGACCGCGGGTTGAATCAGAGCCGGATGGCGGACGAGCTCGGCATTTCCGCCTCTTATCTCAACCATCTTGAACGCAATCAGCGTCCGGTGACCGCAGGTATTCTCCTTCGGCTGGCTGAAGCTTTCGACATCGATATCAAGGCCTTCGCGACGGAGGGCGCGGATCCCGCCGGTGCGCAGCAACTCAGCGAGATTTTCTCCGACCCAATGCTCGCCGATCTTGGGATCAGCCGGTACGAGCTCGTCGAGCTCGCCGACAATGCGCCGGCGGTGGCCGATGGGATCGCCCGACTCTACACCGCGTTTCGCGAATTGCAGCGCCGGCCGGCTGATGCCGAACCCAGCGCGGATCCGCGAGCACTGATCACGCCCGAAACATGGGTGCGCGATTATATTCAGGCGCAGCGCAATCACTGGCCCGAGCTTGAAGAAGGTGCGGAAACGCTCGGCGGAGCCCTCAATCACCCGCTTTCCATCGCCGAGCCGCTGCGCCAGCGACTCAAGGATGCCTGGGGGGTCGAAGTGCGCGTGGTTTCACCGGAGGTTCTGGAGGATGCGAGCCAGAGCTATGACTCGCAGCGGCGCACCTTGCAGCTATCCTCGCTGCTTCGGCCGGAAAACCGCACCTTCGGAATCGCCTATCAACTTTCACTGTTCGAGTTCGCGCCGATCATCGCCAAGATGCTCGAAGCCGCCCGGCCGCCTGATCTGGGAAGCCAGCGCCTGCTGCATATGAGCTTTGCCAACTATGCCGCGGGGGCAATCATGATGCCCTACGGGAAGTTCCTGCGCACGGCCGAGGAACAGCGCTATGCGATCGACCGGCTCTGCTCCCAGTTCGGAGCGAATGTCGAGCAGGTTGCGCACCGTCTGACGACCTTGGGGCGCCCGGGGGCGAAGGGTGTTCCGTTCTTCATGCTTCGCGTCGACCCCGCCGGAAACATTTCAAAGCGCTATGCCGGCGAGAGCTTCCCTTTCTCGCATTTCGGCGGCACCTGCCCGCGGTGGCAGCTTCACGCGGCGTTCCAAACGCCCGGCCAAACGATCCGCCAGATCATCGAAACGCCCGACGGCCAGCGTTTTTTCACCATCAGCCGTACGATCGAGCGCCCCATCCGACCCGATTTGCGTGACGACGCCTTGCTCGCCATCGGTCTTGGCTGCGATGCGAAGCATGCGCAACGGATCGCATATTCGGACGGCCTCGACTTGCTCAACACGCCGGCAACGCCAGTTGGCCCCGCCTGTTCGATTTGCCCGCGGCTGCAGTGCCGTTACCGCGCTACCGCGCCGGCCGGGCGGATGCTCGCCGTCGAAGAAAATCGAAAGACGATCTCGCCTTACCCGTTCGTTCCCAATTAGGGCGCGACGGGTTCCCGCTCGAGCGCCGGGCGGTCCCAATGGGCGAGCTTCGCGGCGGCGTCATAAGCGGACTGAAGGAACTCGCCGAGCATGAGCGCGGGATCGCTCGACGCCCGCACCTCGGCATAAGGCAGCACGAATTCGCCAAACGTCTCGTCGAACTTGCCGTGCTCCGTAGCAGCCGCGCGATAGCCGTCAGGCTCGGGATAGATGTAGCTGTAGAAGAATGGCTCCGCGGCAATTGCCCCGCCGCCCCAGAACCCGCCGCTCGCAACCTCGTGGCTATAGGCCTCGCGGGTGATCCGGTCGGGCAGGCCAGG
>JBKPON010000120.1:0-9068 GCA_046733135.1 Pseudomonadota bacterium
GCTGGCAAGGGGCGGGCTAGGGGGACTAAAGCAGCCGCGACGCCTTGAGAAACGGAGATTGAATGACCGTCCATTTTCATGAGGAAGATCTGCCTTCGGACGTGCGGTTTGCCGACGGGCCGGTCGCGGTCGACACGGAGGCGATGGGCTTGATCCCCGGCCGCGACCGGCTGTGCCTGGTGCAGCTCTCGGATGGGAAAGGACAAGAGCATCTGGTTCGCTTCCGCCGCGGTAGCGACTATGCCGCGCCCAACCTCAAGGCGTTGCTCAGTGACCCAAGGCGGCTCAAGCTCTATCATTTCGCGCGGTTCGACGTCGGCATTATGCAAGCTTACCTGCAGATTCTCGCGACCCCGTTGTACTGCACTCGAACGGCCTCGCGCCTCGTGCGAACCTACACTGACCGTCACGGGCTCAAGGATCTGGTCAAGGAGCTCCTGAATATCGACTTGTCCAAACAGCAGCAGACGAGCGACTGGGGTGCCGACGAGCTTTCCGAAGCGCAGCGCGAATATGCCGCGAGCGACGTGCGTTATCTCCATGCGCTCAAGGAAAAGCTCGACGAACGTCTCATCCGCGAAGACCGAACGTCTCTCGCTCAGGCATGTTTTGACTTTCTGCCCGCGCGGGCACTGCTCGATATCGCCGGCTGGGCGGAACAAGACATCTTCGCCCATGACGGCTAGGCCAATCCATGTCTGAAGCAGCGACCCGGGAGCGCGAGCGCGAGATTCAACAGCGCTGGGCCGTGCCCGGCAGCGCCCACGACCGGCTCGTACGCTGGGCCAAGATCGCGCTGCCAAGCGCTGTCGGCGTCCTCATCGCCGTGCTGACACTCGCGCCTCTCGATAGGAAGGGCGATGTTAGCTTCATCCTCGACAAGAAGAAGGTCCAAAACGCTCCCGAGCGCATGCGCGTCGAAACCGCCCAGTACACCGGCACCGACAATAAGGGACAGCAATTCGTCATGAAGGCGAACCGCGCAATACAGCGGAGCTCGGACGTCCCGCTTGTCGACATCCATGGAATTTATGCGCAACTAGGCCTCGCGCAGGGGCCGCTGATGATTGCCGCCAACCAGGGGCGCTATAATCTCGACACTCAGAAGGTGGCGGTGGACGGACCGGTCCACGTCACTGGTCCGGACGGCTATCGACTCGCCACACGTGACGTCACGGTCGACCTAAAGCAGCGGCAGCTTGCAAGCGCGGGCCCCGTTTCGGGCCAGATGCGACTCGGCCAGTTCCAAGCCGGGCGATTGCAGGCCGACCTCGGCGAACGAAAGGTCGTGCTTGACGGCGGGGCTCGCTTGAAAATCGTGCAGGGCGCGGTCAGATGATCGGCATGCGCTCCTTGGCCATCGTCCTCGCACTCGCGACTTTGAGCGCCACTGCTGCGTTCGCGCAGAAGGAAGCGCCGGTTTCCGCGCTGAAGGGCCACAACAGCAATGCGCCAGTCGACATCTCGGCTGAACGCCTCGAGGTGCAAGATCGGGCGGATCGCGCCATTTTCGTCGGGAACGTTCATGCCACGCAGGAGGATCTTACACTCGATACGCAGCGCCTGACGGTCGCCTATTCGACGGGGCAGGCGGACAGCGGCAGCAACGTCCAGATCCGTCGTCTCGATGCTGCGGGTGGAGTCACCGTCCGAAGCCCTTCGGAGATCGCAAAAGGGGAGTTCGGAATCTATGACCTCGATCGCAAGCTCATCACGCTGATCGGCAACGTCCAACTCAATCGCGGCGACAACCAGCTCAACGGTTCACGCCTAGAGATCGATCTCGACTCCGGCCGAGCGGTTGTCGACGGCGGACCGCCGGGCGTGAACCAGAGCGGCGGACGCGTTACCGGCCACTTCAGCGTGCCGCAGCGCCAGCAGCCACAGCGGCAGTAGGCGGGCCGGTGAACGAAGCCGCCGCCTTCGTGCGTCCAGTACCGGAGGCGCGGGTCATCGACGGATTGGAGATCCGTTCGATCGCAAAAGCTTACGACAGACGGGCAGTGCTCCACGACGTTTCTCTCGACGTGCATAGCGGCGAAGTGGTGGGGCTTCTCGGTCCCAACGGCGCCGGGAAAACGACCTGCTTCTATTCGGTCATGGGACTGGTGAAGCCGGATAGTGGACGAATTTTTCTCGACGGTCAGGACATTACCGATCTGCCGATGTATCGCCGAGCGATCCTCGGCCTTGGCTATTTGCCGCAGGAAACCTCAATTTTTCGCGGACTGACGGTCGAAGAGAACATTCGTGCCGTCCTCGAGGTCACCGAGCCCGACAAAGAGGACCGCAAAGCGCGCCTCGAGCAGCTGCTGGGCGAGTTCGGCCTCACCGCGTTGCGCGATTCTCCCGCAATGGCGCTATCTGGTGGTGAGCGCCGGCGTTGCGAGATCGCCCGGGCGCTGGCGGCCCATCCCTCGATCATGCTTCTCGACGAGCCGTTCGCCGGAATCGACCCCATTTCTATCGCCGACATTCGCGAACTGGTGCGTGAACTCAAGCAGCGCGACATCGGCGTTCTGATCACCGACCATAATGTCCGTGAAACTCTCGACATCGTCGATCGAGCCTGCATCATTTACGATGGTCAGGTTCTGTTTGCAGGTACTCCCGAAGCGTTGGTCGCCGACCAGGAGGTCCGGCGCCTCTACCTCGGCGAGAGCTTCGCGCTTTAGGCGCGGGCCGGTCCGTGGGCCTCGGTCCCAGCCTTTCGATCCGCCAGACCCAGCAGCTGGCGCTGACGCCTCAGCTCGCCCAGGCGATCAAGCTTCTCCAGCTCAGCAATCTCGAGCTTGAAGCGTACATCGCCGAGGAGCTCGCAAAAAACCCTCTTCTCGAGGATCGATCCAGTGACGACGAACCGACGCAGCCTGCGGAGCAAGTCGCGGACGAGGATTTCGAAGTCGACGAAGCGCCCGACGACCCGGGTGCCGACGAGCTGATTCTAGGACGAGCCGATGATGATCGACCGCTCGACGTCGACTGGACGAAAGAGGCACTCGAGACTGACAGCTTCTCCGATGTGGTTGGAGCTCCTCCAAGCGAAGACGCGTTCGATTTCGATCGGATCGAATATTCGGCCGCATCGCTCGCAGAGTATCTGATCGATCAACTGCACGGAGCGTCCGGACCCGACGGCGACCTCGCTCGGATCATCGCCGAGATGTTGGACGAGACCGGCTATCTTACCGTTCCGCTTTCGGCCATTGCCGAGATGAGCGGAGCGACGTTGCCGGTCCTCGAACAGGCGCTCGAGTTGGTCCAAGGCCTCGATCCCCCGGGGGTCGGCGCGCGTTCGTTAGCCGAATGTCTGGCCCTGCAGGCCAAGGCAGCAGACCGCTACGACCCCGCCATGGCGCGGCTCATCGATAATCTCGATCTACTCTCAAAAGGCCGCACCAGCGACTTGAAGCGTATTTGCGGCGTCGATGACGAAGATTTCGTGGACATGGTGCGCGAGTTGCGGGCCTATGACCCCAAGCCCGGCTGCCGCTTTTCCAACACGGCCGCGGAAGATGTGACCCCGGACGTGTTCGTACGCCGGACGCGAACGACCTATGCCGTTGAGCTCAATCAGGCGACCTTGCCGCGCCTGCTCGTCAACCGCCGCTACTACCAAGAACTCAAGGCCGGCCCGCAGGACAAGAAGTCGCGAGCCTGGCTGAGCGAATGCCTGCAAAGCGCCAACTGGCTGGTCAAGGCACTCGACCAGCGAGCGAAGACCATCGTGAAGGTCGTTTCGGAGATTGTGAAACGGCAGCAGGGATTTTTCGATCGCGGAGTTTCGGCATTGAAGCCGATGACGCTGCGCGAGGTCGCCCAGGCGATCGAGATGCATGAATCGACCGTGAGCCGGGTCACCTCGAACAAATATCTCATCTGCGACCGCGGCCTCTATGAACTCAAGTATTTTTTCGGCTCGGGAGTCGCTTCGGCGGAAGGCGACGGCGTCGCCGCGGAAGCGGTGAAAGCCGCGATTAAGGAAGTGGTCGATACAGAAACCGCTATCCTCAGCGACGATGCGATTGCCGGTCTGCTAAAGCAGCGCGGTTTCGACGTGGCGCGACGGACGGTCGTGAAATATCGTGAGGCGATGGGTATCGGCTCCTCAATCCAGCGCCGTCGTCAGCGCAAGATCGCCGGAACTGCCTAAGCGGTGACGCGCGCCCAGATTGGGAGATGATCGGACGCGCGCCGGGCATTGTGACTCGTGTGGACCCCGGCGGCTTCGATGTTCAGATCTTTATGAACAATGATCCGGTCAAGCGCGGCAACCGGATGGCGCGCGTGGAAGCTTGGGCCGGTCGGAGCGATATGAAATTCGGGCTCGAGCTCGCGAAGGCAACCGGCGACCGTTCGCCACTCGTTGGTGTCGCCCATTAGGACGGTCGGCATTTTCTGCGGGCGAGCCCTCACCGCCTCGAGAATCGCGCGCACCTGCCGCTTGCGCCACAAGCCGGAGAGATCCAGATGCATGCCGACAACTCGCAACGGCCGGTCATCGATCAGCAGTTCGGCCATCACCGCTCCGCGCGGCTCTAGCGTCGGGAGATCGAGCGCCGCGCAATCGAGCACACCGATGTGGCGCTTCACCAGGATCGCGTTGCCGTGCCAGCCGATGTTGCGTGTGCTGACCCTCAACAGCCGGTCGGTGTGCTTGCGCATCTTCTCGAGTGGGCGCTTGTGCCGCACCCCGAGGTGAACCGGCTTGTAATGGCTATGCGAATCAATCAACTCGTGCGGCACCGCTGATCCGCGCCCGCCGAACCTCTTGTCTGCCTCCTGCAACGCGACGACATCCGCATCGATCTCGTGCAGCACGTCGAGCACACGGTGGGGATCGCGACGCCGGTCGAGGCCGATCGCCTTGCGCATGTTGTACGAGGCAACGGTGATGACGGCTCCGTTCTTCACGGACCAGCCAACATCAGCCATCGCCCGAGGTTCCTAGACGTCGAGATTGGCAACGCTCAGCGCATTGTCCTGGATGAACTCGCGCCGGGGTTCCACTACGTCGCCCATCAGGCGCGTGAAAATCTCATCAGCAATGTCCGCCTGCGCGACCTCGACGCGAAGAAGCGACCGGTTGGCGGGATCGAGCGTCGTTTCCCACAGCTGATCGGCATTCATTTCGCCAAGCCCCTTGTAGCGTTGGATGCCGAGCCCCTTACGGCCGGCGGCGAGCACCGCATCGAGTAGCTCTGACGGACGCGTCACGACCACTGGCTTTCCCTTGGTGTCACTTTCCGTGGGCTGATCTTCCGCTTCGACGCCCTCGATCGACTCCGGCTTCTGCTCATCGGTCACCGCACCCTTCTTCAAGGTACGCAGCGATAACGGCTTGGCGTAGGCTAACGCCTGCTCCTTCGCCAGCGTATCGAGCTTGCGCGCTTCGGCGGAGACGAGGAAACTCGGCTCGAAGATATAGGCGTCGGTCACGCCTCGCCACAGACGCTTGAGCAGATAACCTCCCTCAGCCGAAACCTCGCCCGACCAAGTCGATTCGGAATCACCGGCGCCGAGCCATTCGGCCACCTTGGCGACGGCCTTGGCTCGGCCCTCCTTGTCGAGACTGGCCCTAAGCGCGGCGTTGATCGCCAGCGCCTCGATGAGCGCCGGATCGTACTTGCGCGGGGCATAGCGCATCAAGGTGCGCATGCGACGGGCATGGTCGACGAGCGTCTTCAGGTCCTTGCCTGAGCGCGGTCCCTCCGGCGTGTCGAGCACCAGCCCTTCGAGCCCCGCTTCCTCGAGATAGTCGTCGAGCGCGGCATCGTCCTTGAGATAGACCTCGGAACGCCCGCGACTCACTTTGTAGAGCGGCGGCTGGGCGATGAAGAGGTGCCCGTTCTCGATTAACTCCGGCATCTGACGAAAGAAGAAAGTCAGCAGCAATGTGCGGATGTGCGCTCCGTCGACGTCGGCGTCGGTCATGATTACGATCTTGTGGTAGCGCAGCTTGGCGATGTCCCAATCCTCGCGGATGCCGGCGCCGAGCGCCTGGATCATCGTGCCGATCTCCTTGGACGAGAGCATCCGGTCGAAGCGGGCGCGCTCGACGTTGAGCAGCTTGCCGCGGAGCGGAAGGATGGCCTGGTTCTGGCGGTTGCGGCCCTGCTTCGCCGAGCCGCCGGCGCTGTCGCCTTCGACGAGGAAGAGTTCGGAGAGTGCCGGATCCCGCTCTTGGCAATCGGCGAGCTTGCCGGGAAGGGAGGCGATATCGAGCACACCTTTCCGGCGGGTCAGGTCGCGGGCCTTACGAGCCGCTTCGCGCGCCGCGGCGGCGTCGATGATCTTCTGGACGATCGTGCGAGCGTGCGCCGGATTCTCCTCGAGCCATTCGGAAAGCTTGTCAGCCATCAGCCCTTCAAGCGGCTGGCGGACTTCGGACGAAACAAGCTTGTCCTTCGTCTGTGAGCTGAATTTGGGATCGGGCAGCTTGACTGAGACAATCGCCGTCAGGCCCTCGCGCATGTCCTCCCCCGTAAGCGCGACCTTTTCCTTCTTCAGCAGGCCCGACCGCTCGGCATAATTATTGAGCGTACGCGTCAGCGCGGCGCGGAAGGCGGCGAGGTGCGTACCGCCGTCGCGTTGTGGGATGTTGTTGGTGAACGTGAGGACGTTTTCGTAGTAACTGTCGTTCCATTCCAGTGCGACGTCGATGCCGATCTCGTCGCGCTGACCGCCGATCGCGATCGGATCCGGCACTAGAGCGGTCTTGGCCCGATCGAGATATTTGACGAATGCGGCAATCCCGCCCTCGTAATACATCTCGACGGTCTTGGCCTCGGCGTGACGCGCATCCGTCAGCAGGAGACGAACGCCGGAGTTCAGGAAGGCGAGCTCGCGGAAACGGTGCTCGAGCCGGTCAAAATCGAATTCGATGTTCTTGAATGTCTCGCTCGACGGCAGGAAGGTCACCTGGCTACCGCGCTTGTCGGTCTTGCCGACGACCTTCAACGGTGCTTCGGCGTCGCCGTTGCGGAAGCGCATGAAATGTTCCTCGCCGTCGCGCCAAATGGTGAGATCGAGCCATTCGGAGAGGGCGTTGACCACGCTGACTCCGACGCCGTGGAGGCCGCCGGAGACCTTATACGCATTGTCCTCGCTGGTGTTCTCGAACTTCCCGCCGGCGTGCAGCTGGGTCATGATGACCTCGGCCGCCGACACACCTTCCTCGGCATGGATTCCGGTTGGTATGCCGCGTCCGTTGTCCTCAACACTGACCGAGCCGTCGGGGTTCAGAGTGATGAGAATGCGATCACAGTGGCCAGCGAGCGCCTCGTCGATCGCATTGTCGGAGACCTCGAACACCATGTGGTGGAGGCCGGACCCATCATCAGTATCGCCGATATACATTCCCGGCCGCTTACGCACCGCGTCGAGGCCTTTGAGCACCTTGATGCTCTCAGCGTCGTAGGAGCCGCTGGTGCCGTTGTTCTGGGGAGGAATTGCCATAGTCCAGATATAGGGATTTTGCCCGAGAAGTCACGCGCGTGCGCGCGTACGCGCGCGCGAATCACGAGGGCAGGATTTGTCCCGGCCGAACGTGGAAGCGCGTGGCCGATCCGATGCCGTCGAAGAGGCCTGCCTCCGTCGCCGTCATCCACACCTGCCCGCGACCTTCGAGCCGAGCAAACAGGGCCGTTCGGCGTTTCGGATCGAGATGGGCGGCCACCTCGTCGAGCAACAGAATCGGCAACTCTCCGCGCTTCTCGTGGACCAGATCGGAATGTGCGAGCACCAGCCCCAACAGCAGGGCTTTCTGCTCGCCGGTGGAGCTGCGCGCTGCGGGAACGGCTTTCGCGCGGTGAGAGACGGCGAGGTCCTGACGATGCGGGCCCTCGACGGCGCGTCCGGCCGCGGCATCGCGAGCGCGGTTGCTCATCAGCGCGGGCGCGAGATCGGATTTGACCCAACCTTCGAGCGCGATCGAAGCACGCGCAAATTCGTCTTCAGGAGCGTCTGCCAACCGTTCGTCAAGCGCTACAACAGTGCGGGCGCGCGCTTCGGCGATCGCCGCGCCATGTTCGGCCATCGCGTCCTCGAGCGCGGTCAGCCAGGCGGGATCGGCGCTTTCCAGATCGACGAGGAGCTTATTTCTTGCCCGCATCGCGGCATCATAGCGCGTCGAGTGATGGGCATGGGTTGGTTCAAGAGCTAGCACCAGCCGATCGAGGAAGCGGCGGCGCTCACCGGCACTGCCGGCGAAGAGCCGGTCCATCGACGGCGTGAGCCAAAGCACAGACAGCCATTCACTTAACGAATTCACGAAAGCCTGCGCGCCGTTGATACGCACCTGACGACGCTCGGGAGCGGCGGGAAGGGTGCCGGTGCCGACGTCGGTCTCGCCTAAGCTGGCGACCACCGCAAACGCGCCGGAACCGCCGATCCGCGCCATCTCCGACATTGACGCACCGCGCAGGCCCCGTCCCGGGGTCAGCAGCGACACGGCCTCCAGCACATTGGTTTTGCCGGCGCCGTTTTCACCGAAAAGCAACACGAAGCCGTTCGCAGGCTCTATTGTCGCCGATGTATAAGATCGGAAATCCGTAAGGGTGAGGCGGCTGAGGGGCACGTGTGCCGCTTAGCCGCTATTGTTCGCGCCGGTCGATCACTTCGTAATGTGCTGCGCGCTGGTCGAAGCGCTTCAGCACCGCGCGCGCCTCCTGCGGCACGTGGCTCGCAGTGTAATCCTCACCCATAAATGCTTTGATAGCGTCCAGGCTGTCGAACCACATCAAGGTCTGAAATTCGACCTCGTCTCCAAGGTCGCGTTTCATGAGGTCGATGTGGCGGAAGCCACTTATGCCCCTGCCCTCGATGTCCGGAATGACCTTTCCACGGACGATCCCTTCGTAAGCAGCGGCATTTTCCCGCGTCGTCCAGCCACGCCACAGTCGGCAAATCATCGATCATTACTCGCGATAAGGCTGCGCCACCGGTGCGCAATGATCGACGGGATCCGGCGTTGGGTCGTCGCTTCTGGCGATCCAGCAATCGTCGAATACCGAGCAATAGCATAAGCGCGTGATAATCCTTTTTGACTGGCGTGCGCGATCGAGCGC
>JBKPON010000121.1:0-6936 GCA_046733135.1 Pseudomonadota bacterium
AGCGGCCAAAGGAAGGCTTCTTCGCCGGCAAGAACAACGATTGCCGTTACGACCACTTCACCATGTCCGGCGGCAAGATCGACGCGGCCCTCCGCTGCGAGGCCAAATCGTCGGGGACCATGAACATGACCATCAATGGGACCTATTCGCGCGACAGCTATGAGGCCACGATGGCGATGGACATGAGTGGCGGCCCCAAAGGCGGGATGAAGATGCGCTCGCACTCGGAGTCGCATCGAATCGGTGCCTGCAGCGGCGACGAAATCAACGCCCGGAAGGGAGGCTGAAATGATCGGATACGTTACGGTCGGATCCAACGACCTCGACAAATCCCGAGCCTTCTACGACGCGCTGATGCCGTCGATCGGCGCATCCCGGATTATGGAGTTCGGGGACAATTTCACCATGTATGGCACCAGCCTGGGCCGGCCGGGCCTGGCCATCTGCAAGCCCTACAACGGCAATTCCGCGAACGCTGGGAATGGCAATATGGCGGCGATCGCCTGCGACACACGCGAAAAAGTCGACGCGCTCTACGCCAAGGCGATCGAGCTTGGCGGAACGGACGAAGGCCCTCCCGGAGTCCGAGGCGAGGAGGGGAGCCAGGCCTTTTACGGCGCTTATTTCCGCGACCCCGACGGGAACAAGCTCTGCGCCTTCCGGATCGGACCGGCCGATTGAGGGGTTGAATGCCGCGTGATGGACGCGGTGGTTCTTATCAATCGTGGCGGCGGCGCGGCCGCGGGCGACGCGGATGTCGATCGAAAGGTCGCAACCGCGCTCGAGAAGGCCGGAATCGAATCGAAAGTCGAGCTCATCGACGGCGGCCAATGTGAAATGCGTTGCCGCGCCATTGTCGAGCGGGGCGACCCGTTGCTTGTCGTCGGTGGTGGCGACGGCACGGTGAGCGCGGCCGCTTCGGCGCTCGTTGGAAGCAAGACTGCCCTAGGCATCTTGCCGCTCGGCACGCTCAATCATTTCGCGCGGGATCTCGGCCTACCCGCTGGCCTTGACGATGCCGCGAAGCTGCTCGCGAACGGCAAGCCGCGACAAGTCGACGTCGGCGAGATGAACGGCCAGGTCTTCATCAACAATAGCGCGATCGGCCTGTATCCACTGATGGTGATCGACCGCGACTTGCAACGGGCGCGGCTTGGGCGAAGCAAGAAGTTGGCGATGCTGGTCGCGTCGATGCGAACATTGGCCCGATTCAATCACCAGCGCCTGACGCTCACCGTGAACGATGAGAAGGAGCGGATCGACACGCCGTTGCTCTTTGTCGGAAACAATGAATATCGCACCGATATCGGAGCGCCTGGCCAGCGAGAAAGCCTCGAGGATGGCGAACTCAGCGTGCTCGTGATGCGCAAGAAAACTCGCCGCGGATTCATCGCCGCGACCATCCGCGCCCTGTTCAATCGGACCCGGCCGGACGACATGGTAGAGCTCGCCAACGTCGAGCGCTTGCGCGTCGGTAGCCGGCGAATGCGCTTGGCGGTGTCTCTCGACGGCGAAGTCGTGCGGGTGCAGCCACCGCTCGACTACAAGGTCCGGAAACGGGCGCTAAGGGTGATCGCCCCTTGATCGGCACCAATCAGCAATGGAACCGCAGTCGGTTCCCGTGGTTCGCAATGCGGGAATGAGCGGCTGAAACCATGGCCACACGGACCGACACTGAAATGTCCGACCGCACGCGCGCCACGTTGATCGCGGCCGCTGGGGTTGCAATCATCCTGCTCGGCGCCGGCGCGGCCCTGCTTCCGGCGGTGGACCGTGTGTCGGGATCGCTGGTTATCGGCTCCCTCCTGCTCGTCAGCGGACTCATCGAGCTGTCGGCGGGATCGCTTCGGCGCCAGGTGAGGAACTTTGCCGTAGCGGCGGGCGGAGTCACGGCGCTCACAGGCCTTTTGTTCATCGTCTATCCGACATCGCGTTTCACGCCGACCGTGACTTTGGTGATCGGCTGGCTGTTGGTCCGCAGTCTGATCCTCGCGTTCGGCGGTGGCCGTTCTGCCGGCAGCGTCCGCAGCTGGATGGCGTTGTCCGCCGGCATGGATTTCCTGCTCGCAATGCTGTTGATCACTGGCCTGTCGATCGCGACGATCGTCATCAACCTGTTCGGCCCCACTACGCCGCTGATCGCGACATTCTCCTGGGTCCTGGCGGCAAGCTTCGTCGTCACCGGCACGTTGCTTCTGGAAGTCGCGAGCTGCGAACGCGAAGCGCGTAGCTAAGCACCGCTGGAACTCCACTGCGGCCCTGGTGCATAGGGCGGTGATGTTCGAAAACCAGGCCAACCTGTCCGTCACGACTGTTGCCGAAATCGTCCGGCTGGCGGTCGCGCCGGTGTTCCTGCTGAGCGGGATTGGAGCGTTCCTCAACGTTTGTGCATCGCGCTTGTCGAGAATCGTCGACCGTTCGCGCGAAGTGGAGCCGCTTCTGCTCGCCAGCCGCGGCGCCGAGCATGATCGGTGGATCGGCGAGCTCCGGATCCTCGACCGGCGCATGGCGCTGGTGAGTTGGGCGACGGCCCTGTCGGTGCTTTCGGCGCTACTCATCTGTCTCGTCGTCTCGCTGCTGTTCGCCGCCAGCCTCACGCGCACGCATTTTGGCACCGCAATCGCGCTGCTGTTCATCGCCTCGATGGTGACAATCGGCACCGGCTTCGCGGTGTTCCTGCTCGAAACGCGGCTCGGCGCCCGATCCGTGCGGGTGAGGTCGGATCTGCTGCAGCACAAGGTGGACGAAGGCGAATAGCGCCCTTATCGCCGGAGCCACCAACAGGGAGTTCGTTCATGCCGCGCACCGGCCCAGCCGCTTCTAATGTCCTCGACCGGGTGCTCGTGCTGGAGATGGTACGGGTCACCGAAGCCGCCGCCATTTCCGCCTCGAGGCTGATTGGTCGCGGTGACGAGAAGGCTGCCGATGCCGCGGCGGTCGAGGCGATGCGTGAGGCGTTGAACGAGCTGCCGTTCGACGGGACGGTCGTCATCGGCGAAGGCGAGCGTGACGAGGCGCCGATGCTCTACATCGGTGAACGGGTCGGATCGGCGCAGGGAAGCGGACCGAACATCGACATCGCGCTCGACCCGCTCGAAGGGACGACGATTACGGCGAAGGCCGGCCCGAACGCGCTGGCGGTGCTCGCGATCGCCGAGGAGGGCTGCCTCCTCCACGCTCCGGACGTCTACATGGATAAGCTGGCCATTGGGCCGGGCTATCCGGAAGGCACGATCGATCTTGCCCGGACACCTGCCGACAACGTTCGCTCGATCGCCGCTGCCAAGGGTGTCGAACCAGCTGACATCATCGCTTGCGTCCTCGACCGGCCGCGGCACGAGGGGATCATCCGCCAGCTGCGGGAGCTCGGCTGCGGGATCCGTCTGATTCCCGACGGCGATGTCGCCGGGGTGATCGCAACCACTGACCCCGACACCGGCATCGATGTTTACCTCGGCACCGGCGGCGCACCCGAGGGCGTGCTCGCCGCGGCAGCGCTGCGCTGCGTAGGCGGGCAAATGCAGGGCAAGCTCGTCTTCCGTAACGATGACGAGGTGGCGCGGGCGCACCGTTGGGGCGTGGAGGACCTCGATCGCATCTACACCCTTGAGGAAATGGCCAAGGGCGATTGCATCTTCGCGGCAACGGGCGTGACTGACGGCTCGCTGCTCAGAGGCGTGCACCGGGGGCGCAATTGCGTCACGACGGAAAGCATCGTCATGCGCGCAAGCACGGGGACGGTGCGCCGCGTATCCACAGAATATCACGACCTGGCGCACCGCGGCCTCTAGACCGCGGATTCCGCTGATCATACGTTCACACGTGTGGCGGAGCTCGCACTCAACATCGAACGATCGGTCCTCGGACAGCCGTGGCGCTGGCGGCGGTCGGCGGACTCAGCATCCGGCATGGACGAGCTGGTTGATGAACTATTGCTCGCTCGCGGAGTCCCGCGGGAGGACCTAGCCCGTCACCGCAACCCGAAAATCCGCGACTTTCTGCCGGACCCGAGCTGCTTTCGTGACATGGATACGGGCGCAAAGCGGTTGGCCGAAGCAGTCCAGGCTGGCGAAACGATTGCCATCTTCGGCGACTATGACGTTGATGGAGCGACCAGCTCAGCCTTGCTGGTGCTGCTGCTTCGGCAACTCGCCGCCGAACCAATAGTCTACATCCCCGACCGGCTCATGGAGGGCTACGGCCCATCGGGAACTGCACTGGTCGAATTGAAGAAACGCGGCGCCAGCCTGGCGATCACCGTGGACTGCGGAGCCCAGGCATTCGAAGCGCTCGAGGAGGCGCGCGCCGTCGGGCTCGACGTCATCGTCGTCGACCACCACCAATGCGCGAGCCACCTTCCCGCCGCTTACGCGCTGATCAATCCCAACCGCCTCGACGAAAGCCAGGACGGCGCGGCCCATGGACACCTCGCTGCGGCCGGAATGGCGTTCCTGCTTGGCGTCGCGCTGTTGCGAGAGCTACGCAGCCGCGGCCATTTCGAGATGCTCGCGGAGCCGAGGATCCTCGATCTGCTCGACCTCGTCGCCTTGGGTACCGTCGCCGACGTCGCGCGGCTCAAAACGCTGAATCGGGCCTTCGTCACCCAAGGCCTCAAGATCATGGCCGCGAAGCAGAATATCGGCCTTGCGGCGCTTGGCGAGGCAGCGCGGCTGGTGAAGCCGCCTTCATGCCGCGACCTCGGCTTCGCGCTGGGACCACGGATCAACGCCGGGGGACGCGTCGGCAAGTCGGATCTCGGCGTCCGCCTTCTCACTTCTACCGATCCCAACGAAGCGCGGGAGATCGCCGGCGAGCTCGATCGCCTGAATGAAGAACGCCGCACGATCGAGCTGCTGGTCAGCGAACAGGCGGAAGCTCAAGCAGCCGAGCTCAACGGCGCGGCCGTGCTCACGGTGATGAGCGGCGGCTGGCACCAAGGCGTGATCGGGATTGTAGCGGGGCGGCTGAAGGAACGGTTCCGGCGTCCAGCCATCGTCATCGCCGAATGCGAGGACGGCACGGGCAAGGGCTCCGGCCGTTCGATTTCGGGCGTGGACCTTGGCGCCGCGGTGCTCGCGGCGAAGGACGGCGGCCTGCTGACCGCCGGGGGCGGTCACGCCATGGCGGCTGGATTGACGTTGCCGCCCGGCGGACTGGAGGCCTTTCGCGACTTCATCAATGAACGGCTGGCCGCCGATGTCGAAAAGGCAAGCGGAGATCGCGCGCTGTTGCTGGATGCACTGCTCGCGCCAGGAGGAGTCGCGGGACCTTTGTGCGATGCCCTCGACGCGGCAGGTCCTTATGGCGCGGGCTGGCCTGGACCGCATGTAGCGGCGGGACCGGCGCGCCTCCTCAAGGCCGGGATCGTCGGCGACGGGCATGTGCGTGGGCTGGCCTGCGGCGACGACGGCAAGAGCTTCAAATGGATTGCGTTCCGAAGCGCTGGCACCGATCTCGGCCAGGCGCTGCTCGGTTCGCCAACGGATGCCCGCTGGTGGCTGGCGGGCACAATCAAGCGCGACGAGTGGAACGGGGGCAATGCCGCTGAGATGCATGTCGAGGATGCGGCGCTTGCTTGACCGAGGACGCCCCCTCCCCTAACCGGCGAGCCGCCTCACGGCCCCATCGTCTAGCGGTCTAGGACGTCGCCCTTTCACGGCGAAAACACGGGTTCGAGTCCCGTTGGGGTCACCAGGTCTGTTGTCGTTCATGAAGTTACCGGACGGGGGGTCGTGAACTCACCTAGACGTCATGGCGATGCAAAGCGCGACCGGTTCCGATCGGAATGGATGCGGCGCGCGATGTTCATTGCGGGCGCGAGTCTCCTAAGCACCGGATGCAACCGCGGACTACTCGATCCGGTCGGACCGGTCGGCAATGCCGAGAAGCTGATCCTCATCAATTCGACCGCGATCATGCTCGCGATCGTCATCCCGGTGATCATCGCGACGATCGCCTTCGCCTGGTGGTTCCGCCGCGGCAACAAGAAAGCCGAATACCGCCCGGAGTGGGAATATTCCGGAGCGATCGAACTCGTGGTCTGGTCGGTCCCCGCCCTCACCATCATGTTGCTCGGAGGGATCGCCTGGATCGGCAGCCACAATCTCGAGCCGAGCAAACCGCTCAGCTCACGGGCTCGGCCGCTCAACGTCGAGGTGGTTTCGCTCGATTGGAAATGGCTGTTCATCTACCCCGATCAGGGCATTGCGACCGTCAATCAGCTGGTCGTCCCCGCGGGCGTGCCGGTGAGCTACCGGCTCACCTCGGCGACGGTCTGGAACAGCTTCTTCGTCCCGCAATTCGGCACGATGATCTACACCATGCCCCGAATGACGACGCGCCTGAACCTGCAGGCGGACCGCGCGGGCACCTATGACGGCCTCTCGTCCCACTACAGCGGCGACGGCTTCTCCGGCATGCGTTTCAAGGCTCATGTCGTTCCGCCGCGACAATTTGCGGCATGGGCACAGGGCGCCCGGGGCTCGGGTCGAGCGCTCGATGGCCGCACTTATGCCGAGCTCGCCAAACCCAGCAGCTACGTAAAGCCGATCACCTATGGGGCCGTCGCTCCCGGCCTGTTCGACGCGATTGTGATGAACCGCACGCCGTCGGAAATGCTGTCGAACAACAAGCAGCGACCAGGAGCGGGCGCATGAATTTCTTCGGCAAGCTAAGCTGGGACGCGATTCCCTTCGACCAGCCGATCCCGCTCATCAGCTCCGTTGTCGTCCTGTTAGCGGTCCTCGCCGTACTCGCCTGGGTCACGGTGAAGGGCCATTGGCCTTATTTGTGGGGCGAATGGGTCACGTCTACCGATCACAAGAAGATCGGTATCATGTACGTCATCCTCGCTTTGGTGATGCTTGTGCGAGGCTTTATCGACGCGATCATGATGCGTGCGCAGCAGGCGATGGCGGTCGGCCAATCGCAAGGCTA
>JBKPON010000122.1:0-11055 GCA_046733135.1 Pseudomonadota bacterium
CATGTAGGGATTCTCGATGAGGAAGCAGGCGAGCTGTGCATATTCCTCGGCCTTGCCCAACCGCTTCGGAAAAGGGACTTGGGCGCCCAGCGCATCCTGCACATTGGGCGGCATCATCGCCACCATCGGCGTTTTGAATACGCCCGGCAGGATCGTGTTCACCCGCACGCCTTCGTTCATCAAATCGCGTGCGATCGGTAACGCCATCGCCAATACGCCGCCCTTCGATGCCGAATAGGCCGCCTGACCAATTTGACCGTCCTCGGCCGCGACCGACGCGGTGTTGATGATCACGCCCTTCTCGCCGTCCGTCAGCGGCTCGAGATCGATCATTCCAAACGCCGCGTTCGCGATGCACCGAAACGTGCCGATGAGGTTGATTTGGATGGCGAGCTCGAACTGTTGCATCGGGTAGAATTTCGCCGCCTTCGTTTCCTTGTCACGCCCCACCGTTTTCGCGGCGTTGGCGACGCCCGCGCAATTGACCAGGATCCGCTCCTGCCCATGCGCCTCGCGCGCCTTGGCAAATGCCGCCGCGACTTTCTCGTCCGACGTCACGTCAACTTCGCAGAAGGTGCCGCCGATCTCCCTCGCAACCTTCGGGCCACGTTCGGTGTCCCGGTCCAACACCGCGACCTTGGCGCCACGCCTCGCCAATTCCCGGGCGGTCGCCTCTCCCAGCCCCGACGCAGCGCCGGTTACGACTGCGGCCACTCCATTGACGTCCATGCCCGTTCCTCTTTGCCTTTTCGTTCGGCGCTCGCCTTTGCCCCGAAACGGCGAGAACACAAGGCACGGCTGAACCGATCGGCTGTCGCTATCGGGTCACACTTTGGGAAAAGGGCCGCATGGTTCATCGCGAATGCAGCTTGGATCGCGCACAAGCGACGCTTACATTTCAGTCGGATAGATCAGGGGGACGAACGGTGCAGCTGAGGGTTCTGGTTTTGGGCATGAGCGCCGGCGCATTGCTCGCGGCATCGCCGGCAATCGGTCAGGGCGCCGCTCCTGTCTCGTCGACATCTGCGCCAGTTCCCGCTGCGAGCGCAGTCGCCACCTTCTACGACACCTGGCATGTCCAGCCGATCTGGTTCCGGAATGGTCCGGACAATGCGGCCATTACGCAGCTGGTCGCCATCCTTCAACGGGCCCCGTTCGATGGCTTTGCGGAAGGACCACAGCTCGCGGCGCAAGTACAGGCCGCCGCGGCCCAGGCGCGCAGTGGAAATGCCGCGGATGTCACCGCCGCCGAGCGGACCCTCTCCACCGCCTGGGTCCAGTACGTGCAGGCCGTCAAGAAGCCGACGACCGGGATGATCTATGCCTATCCGGTGCTCCTCCCCCAGGGAGCGCGCGCCGACCAAATCTTGCTGACCGCGGGTGGAGCACCTTCACTGGAGCGTTATCTGGTCGCGACCTCGAACGTGAACCCCATCTACACGAAGCTGCGCGACACCGCGTGGACGGAAGCCCAGGCCAGCGGAAAAATGACTCCGGATCCACGGCTGCTTGCCAACCTCGATCGTGTGCGCTCACTCCCCGCCACCGGCCGGTTCCTGCTGGTCGACTCCGGCTCATCGATGCTGACGCTCTATCAAGACGGGCAGCCGGTCGATTCGATGAAGGTGATCACCGGAACGAGCGAACTGCCGACGCCGCTCATCGCCAGCTACATGTACTACATCACCTACAATCCCTATTGGCACGCGCCCGACCATCTGGTGCGAAAGACGATCGCTCCGAACGTGCTGAAGCTCGGCCTCGGCTATTTCAAATCGCACGGCTACGACGTGATCGAGGATTGGGGCGGCGACAAGGTGATCGATCCCAAGTCGATCGATTGGAAGGCCGCGGCCGCTGGCACCCTTCATCTCAAAATTCGTCAGGATCCCGGACCCCTAAATTCGATGGGAATTCTGAAATTCCCCTTCCCCAATCCGGAAGACATTTATCTTCACGATACGCCCGACCACGAGAAATTCGCCAAAGCGAACCGAAACCTCAGCAACGGATGCGTGCGTGTGGAAGATGCCAAGAGGCTCGGGCGCTGGCTGCTTGGCCACGATCCTCTATCGCCCGGGTCGGACGCCGAGATCCGCGTTCAGCTGCCCCAAAGCAGTCGGATTTATCTCACCTATATCACGGCGCAGGTGAAGGACGGCAAGTTGACCTATTTGCCCGACCTTTATGGCTGGGACCGTTCACCGCCGACGCAGTTCGCCACCGGCTATCAACCTCAAGGAACGTCCGGCAAGTGACCGGCTAGATCCGCGCCTTCCCGGCGCAAAGGTCACGCGCGGCTCTGTCCCCGACAAAGAAAAACCGGCCCGGGCGCTTGGCCTGGACCGGTATTTCTTGCCGTTGCGGACCGCTTAGCCGCGCTCTGGCGCCGGTGGTGGCGGCGGAGGCGGAGGCGGCGGTGCCGGGCAGGTATCCGTCGCCGGGATCACCGAGCCGTCCGGGCACGTCTGCGTCGCCGGTGGAGGCGGCGGCGGAGGTGGCGGCGGAGGCGGAGGTGCCGGAGGCGGCGGGGCGTAGAAATTGTAGATCAGGCTCGCCAGCAAGCTGCTCGAGCGATAGCTGCCGCTCAGTCGGAACGGAACGCCGTCGAAGGTGTCGCTGAACTTCAGATTCGTAGTCGTGAAGAAGCGATATTTCAGACCGACGTCGATGTTCTGGCTGACTGCGAACCTTATGCCGGCGATCGCCTGGAAGGCCGGCCGGGAATCGGTGTCGCTGATCTCGTGCGCGCCTACGGTGCTGGTTCCGGCGCGGAGCTTGACGCTGGCAAAGCCTGCGCCGCCTCCGATGTAGCCGCTCAGGCCATCTTCGTTGCCGAAGTCCAGCAATACGTTCGCCATCCCGGAGAAGACGCTGACTCGACCTCCGTCGATGTTGCCGCTCGTGTCCCCGTCCGGAGCGATCAACGGATCAACGTTAATGCCGTCAATGCTGGCGCGCTTGTACGAGAGCTCGCCTTCGACGCGGACGACGCCGAAGTCATATCCGGCAATCACATCGGCATCGAAACCCAGCTTGTAATTCGTGATGTAGCCGTCGCTAATGTCCAACGGCGTTGGATCACTATAATTGAAATCCTGGTCCTCGACGATCATGCCACCGGCTTCGACACCCACATAAGGCGAGTGGTCGCGAGCGAAGGCAGGAGTAGCGAGGGCCGTGGATGCGAGCGCCACCGTGATGGCCAGCTTGCGCATATTTGTCCCCTTTCAGATGCGTTCTCGTGAATGAACCGCTCGAACACATTATGAAAGCGCCGGTTGCCGCGCAAGCGCCCGATTCGGTCGCCCTGTTGCCCAAAAGCCTCAGTCGAAACACCCGCGGATTTGAGAAGCGTTTGAGGCCGTTCGATTTTCTACGCAGCGACCAGTCCGTATTGGCGTAATGCGGAGAGGATTTGATTGATGATGGCCCGCGCCTCAGCATCAATTGTCGTGCCGCCCGAGGGGGATGCGATCGACCCCTCGCTCAGCTCCCACGCACCCTCACGGTATATGGCTCGGGTCTCGGTCGAACGCACATAGACAACCAGACCGTCGACCGGAGCGACAAACCGCCAGCCGCCGCTGGTAAAGGCCGCGAGACATTGCGCATTGTCGGCCCACGCTTCGCTCGGACTAGCCGCAACGATGTAGCAGGACCCAAGCTCTGGCGATGAGGGAGGCGTGGTTAGCGGCGGCTCCTCAACGGTCGGTGCGACGAGCATCTCAAGTGCCTGGATCGCCTCGTTATGTGAGATTTCCTTCTGCGCTTGTCCGGCAATTCTTCACTGTTCCTGACGTGTACCCAATGAGCGTGATGATGTTAAGCTTTTTTTACCGATATGGTTATGGAAATTTTGTGTAAGCGCAATCTGGTCGCCATTCATTGCGGAGCCAATTTGGCTAAATTTCGGCAATCTATTATATACTTGACTTAGAGGCGATGTCACGCAGTGTAATTGCCACGGAGGGCGGCTGCTCGGGCGCAATTCCCATGGAGGAGTTGTGCGGCGGCGCGCGCAGAAAAGACGCAAACAGAGATGATCGCGGCGTATCTGTTCCCTTACGTCAGAGCGTGGGGTGACGGTTCCGACGCGGGCGATGCGTTCGATGACTGCGAAGGCGCGTTCGGTGTCGCTCTTGTCCTTCGTGGAATAGCGCATGTCGAACTCGGCAAGGGAGCGGTGGAAGTGGCCAGCGCTCCAGTGGTGGTGAGTGTCGATCACGCCAAATTTCAGAATGGAGAAGAAATTCTCCGCCGTGTTCGCATGGTGATCGTCGCCACGGCTGAACTTGCGGGCTGCATGAGGCCGAGCTCGATCGGCGATTAGAAAGAGTCAGCGGCAAGTCCAGCCCGGCGTTGGCCCAACAGTACGCGGCGCCGTCTACGCTCAGCTCGCGGCCCATGCTAAGATCGCGGCACAGGGGACAAGGAGGTGCCTATGTTCGGGTCTCGCGCGACCACCGTCCTGCTGTCATTGATGCTGGCTAGTCCGGCCCCCGCCCAAACTCCTGCATCCCAGACTGCGGTCCAGACGATTTCCATGTGGAGCTACAATTTTTCGCCCAAGCCCATCCATCTCGCGGCGGGGCGCCCGGTCACCCTCAATTTCGTGAACCGGTCCGACAATGGCCACGATTTCACGGCCAAGGAGTTTTTCGCCAGCGCACGGATTACGGCCGGTGCGGCGCCCGGTGGCGAGATCGAGCTCGGAGCGCATGAAACCAGAAGCGTCACGCTCGTCCCGCGCGCCGGTACCTACAAGGCCCATTGCGGCCATTTCCTCCACCGCCAGTTCGGCATGGAGGACTCGATCATCGTCAACTGAGGGCGGGGACGTTACGCCGCTAAACGACGTGTTCGTCGTGACCGTAGACGAGGATCGTCATGAAGCCCTGGAGCGACTGGTCGTCAGCGCTTCCGGCAACGCTCGCCTCGAACCGTTCGGCCCTGGCCTCGTCGCACCCATAGTCCGGAGTCATGGTGCCGGACTTGGATACGATCTGGCATCCCTTCACCGCCCCGGCCCGATCGATCGCGAGCGCCAATACCTGGCTCCCGAGCAAGGTATCGCCGGCCCCGACCTCTGAGTCCGGCCGGCCGCCCGGATTGAACCGCCGCTCGAACGTGATGCGCGTATATTCGTCCTTGGACCCGCCGGGTCCCGCTCCGGCGTCTCCGGTGCTGCCCGAAACTTCGCAGGCCGTCGCTGTTTGCGGTTTGGAGCTGCTCACATAGCTGCACGACTTGGGGTTTCCGTCCGGGGCGACCATCACGGTCACCTTCTCCCACCAAGCGGCGCTCGATTTTAGCGCGGGGGTCGATGTGGTCGATGCGGCGGCAAGGACCAAAGCGGCGAGCTTGAGCACGTGTCACTCCTTCGCACCCGCCGCTCCGACAGCATGATTGCCGCCGCCACCTGACCGCCCCAACGCGTGATCCGGCCTGAGTTTCCAGCTTCGATCATTCAGCCGCGCGCTTTGGGGCCGTAATCACTCGTCCAACCGCCGCGCTCGAGCTTCTTCAGAGATCTCGGCGATCAGGTGATGATGGCTCCTCCAGAGATTCCAAACGGACCTCGCCCACCGCTCGACGCTCGAGCAATGCTCGGCGGGGCTGGTCGCCGCGGCGACGTCGGCGATCGTCATTGCTCGGCACTTTCCCTCGGGCTCGATCCACTCAAGCTTCTCCCATCGCGAGGTTACGAGCGGGATGATCTCTCGGGCCGAATCCGCTGGCACGTTTCTCTCGAACTGGAGGTAGAGTGAGGCGAGATGCCCCCAAACGGAACGAATCGCGCGCGGCTCGGCTTTGCCGGGATGCTGAACCGCGTAGGCATCCACCGTCGTCTGGTGGGCCTTCATATAGGCCGGCGCACTATATTCGCGTGCGATCACCCGGCCGAACACCGCCCAGCAGGACCTCGACGCTCCGATGTAAGCGTGGGTCGGCCCTTCGACGACAGGCAGCGACAATCCGCAATCGGGACAGAGTTCGAAAGATTGTTCGGTCACCGGGGAAATATGGTGATGGGGCACATTTCAAAAGGTTGGTCGGTCACTGCCGAAAAATTCCTGGCCCCAACAGAAATGGGGGCCGGCATTGCTGCCAGCCCCCACTGCGCCGAGCGAAGGATATGCCGGTGTTCGTAACTTGGTTTTCGTAACCCGAAGGCTTCAAAAACCCGCTCTCGATCCTGGCTCACCAGCTCAGGCGTCGCTTTCCATCCGACCGCTCCCTCCGAAGGAGGAGCCTGACCGGCTAACGAACCGCGCCACCCGAAGGTTCGCTGATCCTTCAACCGACCCGGCCTGCCAAGAACCGAAATCCCCGGCCAAAACCGTCCGATGTTCCACGGCCCTTCTTGGGTCGATCACTCTTGCGTCCCGCTTCGCTCTCCGCCCCGAAAGGCTTTGAGCCGCGTCGCGCTAGAGGAAGATCGACTCTTCCGGCGCCTCTTCCCGGCTGGCCCCGCGTCCGCTCCCGAAAGAGCCTCTGCATTGCCTGCCGGCAGAGATCGGACCTTTGGTCACCTGCCGCACCCTCGTGCCGTTGCCGGCTCTTGGGGAGGCCGGGACCGCCGTCCCGATCACCCATGCACCATGCACCCGTCGCCCGAGTCGCGAAAGCGAAAAATGCGGGAAAAAGCCTGTGGATAACGGGGATATCGGGAACAACAATTGGAACCTTCCCGATTCGTCCCATCCGCCCCTCCTCGGTTGCCGTTCCGTTCTCCTCAGCCTACCTCGGACCGGTGCCTGAACCCGCCCTTCAACCGGAAGCCGCCTATCTGCGGGGCCTGAACCCGCCGCAGCGTGAGGCGGTCCTGACCACCGAGGGACCGGTGCTGGTCCTCGCCGGTGCGGGTACCGGCAAGACCGCCGCGCTGACGGCCCGGCTCGCTCACCTGATCGCCACCCGCAAGGCTTGGCCGAGCCAGATCCTCGCCGTCACGTTCACCAACAAGGCCGCGCGTGAGATGAAGGAGCGAGTCACCGCTCTGTCCGGCGGAGCGCTGGAGGGCATGCCCTGGCTGGGTACTTTCCATAGCGTCGCCGCGCGGATGCTTCGCAGCCACGCCGAGCTGGTCGGCCTTCAATCAAACTTCACGATCCTCGACACCGACGATCAGCTGCGCGTTCTGAAGCAACTCATCCAGGCCGCGGGTCTTGATGAGAAGCGTTGGCCCGCGCGCCAGCTCGCCGGCCTCGTGGATCGCTGGAAAAACCGCGGCTGGACTCCAAAGCAGGTCGACGCCGGCGAGTCCGAAGGCTTCGCGGCGGGCCGGGGCGCCGACCTTTATGCTCAGTATCAGGAGCGTCTCAAGACGCTCAACGCTTGCGACTTCGGCGACCTGCTTCTGCACATGCTAGTTGTCTTCCGCGGTCACTCCGACGTACTCGGCGGCTATCGCGATCGCTTCCGCTACATCCTGGTCGACGAATATCAGGACACCAACCAGGCACAGTATGAATGGCTGAGGCTCTTAGCCGAACCGCGCCGAAACCTCTGCTGCGTCGGAGACGACGATCAATCGATCTACAGCTGGCGCGGCGCCGAGGTCGCCAACATCCTCCGGTTCGAGAAGGATTTCCCGGGCGCGAAGATCATCCGCCTGGAGCAGAATTATCGGTCGACCGGTAATATCCTGGCCGCCGCCGACGGGCTGATCGCTCGCAATGCCGGGCGGCTGGGGAAGACCTTGTGGACCGACGCCGGCGACGGCGAAAAGGTCCGTGTCATCGGCGTGTGGGACGGCCCGGAGGAAGCCCGCCGCGTTGGCGAAGAGATCGAATCGCACGAGGCTCGCGGCGGCAGCCTCGACGACATTGCGATCCTCGTCCGCGCCCAATTCCAAACCCGCGAGTTCGAGGAGCGGTTCATCGCGATCGGCCTTAGCTATCAGATCATCGGCGGTTTCCGCTTTTACGAGCGGGCCGAGATTCGCGATGCGATCGCCTATTTGCGCCTCGTCGTCTCCCCCGCCGACGACCTCGCGTTCGAGCGCATAATCAACACTCCAAAGCGCGGCCTTGGCGATAAGGCTGTTGCAACGATCCACCGCCATGCTCGCCGCACCGGACAACCGCTCCTCGTCGCGGGGGCAACCCTCCTCGACAGCGACGAACTCACACCGCAAGCACGCCGCAGTCTCGCCAATTTCGTCGCTGACCTAGCCCGTTGGCGACAGATGGCGGCAGAGCTTCCTCATTCCGAGCTCGCCCGGCTCATGCTCGACGAGAGCGGCTACACTGCAATGCTCCAGGCCGACCGCTCGGCGGAAAGCGCGGGCCGTCTCGAAAATCTTGCCGAGCTCACACGCGCGATGGAAGAATATGAATCGCTCGGAGCATTCCTGGAACATGTCAGTCTGGTCATGGATAATGATGAATCTCGGCAGGGCGACCGAGTCACGATCATGACCATCCACGCCGCCAAGGGCCTCGAATTCGATCAGGTCTATCTTCCCGGCTGGGAAGAAGGTGTGTTCCCTTCACAGCGCTCGCTTGACGAAGGCGGCCTCGCCAGTCTTGAGGAAGAACGTCGCCTCGCATATGTCGCGATCACCCGCGCTCGCCGTAAGGCCACCGTTCTCCATGCCGCCAACCGCCGCATTTACGGTCAGTGGACCAGTAGCATCCCGTCTCGCTTCCTCGCCGAGCTACCCAAAGACAAAATCGAAGAAGAAACGACTCTGACGGGCGGCGAGAGCATGTGGCGTGCGCAATGGAGCGAGCGATCCGACCCGTTCGCCCACGTTGCTCGGCCCACCCGTGGTCCGGGCTGGCAGCGCGCGGCGCGCACCACCTCGCCCTCCCTTCTCGCGGGTGAGGGTCGACACACTCGAAACGCCAGTGAGGAGAATAGGAGGCCCTGGGGTGCCCAAGCTCCACTCGAGGTGAAAGCTTCCGCGGTCAGCCTTGGCAATCAGGGTCGCACCGACCTCTCCCTCGGCCAGCGCGTGTTCCACGGCAAGTTCGGCTACGGCATCATCGCCGCTATCGAGGGCAACAAGCTTGAAATCGACTTCGAGCACGCCGGTCGGAAGAAAGTCCTGGACAGCTTTGTGACCGCGGGTTGATTGGCCCTTATTCTCCGCCCTTTCGGATGGCGATGCGGATCCAGGGCATGATCGACGACCAGCTCAATTCCTCCAAAAGTTCGATTCCGGCGAGCTCACCTTTTCTCCAAGTCACCTCACCGGGTGGGACATTTAGGCCTTCCACGAAAATGGAAACGTAAGTTCCCGTGGGCGGCAGCGCGTCCCCTTCGATCTGCAGCCCTCCTGCGGAGATATTGCGCATTGTCGCTGCGGAGAGATCGCCACCGTATTTGAGATAGATGCTGCAGCGGATCTCGACCCGCGGCATCGTTCGGCGCTCGACGGGCTGATTGACCAGCTTGCGGTTGAGAAGCGCCAGCATATCGACCGGCTGGTTGAAGCGAATACCGGTCTCGCCCCCTTTGACCCAATCCACTGTCCCAGCGGGGCGCTGCCCGGTCGCAAGCTCGATCGCCACGTCTTCGCCCGCTGCCCTCACCAGTTCGCCGCGAAGCACCGCTCCAAGCGCCGAGATCCTCCGGATCGAGCATTCTTGCCGATCGCCGGAGTCGTAAAGAACTCCGGCATCGAGAGGGCCGATCTCGGCCGGGACGGAAGCGTCCTCGGGCCAAGGGAGGCGATCTCCCACAACGAATGTGGTGACTGACGAAGGTTCAGCCATGGGCGATCCCGACATGTGCCACCCACGCTTTCACCCACAAGGGCTAACAAGTCGCTAACGAAGGCGCTACGCGCGGCGCATGTCCGTCGCCGCACCCAGGTTCGTCATTCGCGACAATGTCGAAAAACATCGCTTCGAAGTTGACCTTGGAGGCGGCAGCTTGGGCGTCGCGGAATACACCCTTCCGGAGGGCAAGATCGTCTTTACCCACACCGAAGTGCCCAAGGAGCATGAGGGCAAGGGGATCGGATCGGCCCTGATCCGCTTCGCTCTTCGTTCGGCGCGCGAGCGTGGCCTGCAAGTGATCCCGATTTGCCCCTTCGTCGCGGGCTACATCAGGAATCACGCCGAAGAGCAGGATTTGCTGGATCCGGGGTATCGAAAAATCCTCGGCTAACTAGCGGCAGTTCGGCCTATCGGCGCTCCGTCTGCTCTTCGCCCAATGTCCAGCTCGGAGGATCACTTGCGGGAAATGACTCTTGGCCCGCTTCTTCTACCCGTCCAGCAGGAACAGGCGGCTGCACTGGCTTCTTGCCGAGGCTGGCGAGGCTCTGGTCGACGGCCACCAAGACGATGGCGAGCACCGAGAAGCTCAGCAGCAGGACGAGAACGCTGGCGGCAAGCTCACCGAGGCTTTGCTTCGCCGGATCCAAAAACCAATAGGCGTACCACCCGTCAGCGGCGCCCCGCGCAAGCGCATAGATGCAGTACAGCAGTGGTGGAAGCAGTGCCCAGCCAATCTCGCTCCAGCGCCGCCGCACATGTTGCCCTACTAGCCAGAGCGCAACCCAGAGCAACGGCGCCGCATCATGCAGCAGCATGTCCGCGACTTTCTGCAGGCCGGTTGGACTCCACAAGGAGCGAAGCGCGACCGAATAGACGATCCCAACCATGATGATCGAGGTAGCGGCCATCAGCCGCGCCCTCGCGCCCGTCAGGCTGCCCGTGCCGGCAAGAGTAATTGCGGTGGCTACCGTTGCCGCGCCGAGGTTGGTCAGAATGGTGAAGAAGCCGAAGTACCGCCAAAGCGCCGGTCCGAGCCCCATGCTCTTCACCATCAGAAGCAGCTGAAGCGCAAGCCCTCCCCATCCGACCAACGATGCTGCGGCGGCTACGATTCTCGCTCGTCCTGGAGAGGCCATGACTTCGCATAACATGCCTGAAGCCTGCTTCCGAGGCAGGGAATCGGAGGCCGTTAAGGAACCGGACGCGCTGTCCGTGCATTTTTGCAATCAAAGTTAAACAGAGAATATGGTGTAAAATGAAGCAGCTGGCGCGAATGGTTGCGGCGGCCTGTGCGTTTGCCCTTTCATCGACCGCGTTCCCA
>JBKPON010000123.1:0-3056 GCA_046733135.1 Pseudomonadota bacterium
GCACGTAACGCATGAACTTGGAGGGCATTTGAGGGCCCATATCTCTTTGTTACTTCTCCGCAACAAAAAAGAAGTAGCCAGCTTCGCGCCCCGGAATTGACGCGCAAAACGTGAGCGCTACGAACCAGCTGTGCCGCATTCATTTTCTGAGCCATGACCGAGAAAGCGCCTCCCAAATCACGTCTCATGCCGGTTCGGATGCTGGCTTGGCTGCTCGTTGCGCTGGCGGTCGCCGGTATCGCAGCGCTTCTCCTCATCCTGGTCAGCCGGAGTGGTTCACCGCAGGCATCCAGCGCGGCGGCTGGCGCCAAGTTTGGCGGATCGTTCAGCCTCGTTGGCGCGGACGGCAAACCTTTCGCCAGCGCAGCGCTCGCCGACAAGCCTTATGCGATCTTCTTCGGCTTCACCCGTTGCGGCGACGTCTGTCCGACGACCTTGTCGCGGCTGGTCAAGCTTCGCAGAGCGGCGGCGGACGACGCGGCGATGAGCATCGTTTTCGTGACGATCGATCCGGAGCGCGACGGGCCGAAAGACGTCGGACAATATGCGACGATGTTCGGCGCTCCTATCATCGGCCTGACCGGCTCCCGGGCGCAGATCGATCAGGTGAAGAAGCAGTTCGGAATCTTCGCCGAGCCTGAGCATGCGGGAGGCCATGATTATCAGATGAGTCACACCTCCACGGTCCTGCTGTTCGGTCGCGACGGGAGATTCGGCGGCACGATCGCCGCGGACGAGCCCGACAGCTCGGCAGTCGACAAGCTGAAGCAGTTGGTCGCCTGACGGATACGGAACCGGCCGCGGCATCCGCTGCTTGTGGAGTGATGGCCGACTCACGCCCCGACCCGAAGATCCTGACGCTTGGCCCCGACTTCTATGATTCCGTCAATGTCGCGCAATTCCCAAAGTGCATCCCGCGATTTCTCAATCGCCGCTGGGCCGACCGGATCGGCCTTAATGGCGACGGGCCATGGTGGGAGAGGCATTTCTGCGGTTTCGACCCGCTGCCAGGGAATCTCCCAGAGCCGTTGGCGCTCCGTTATCACGGCCATCAATTCCGCGTGTACAATCCGGACATCGGGGATGGTCGTGGCTTCACCTTCGCCCAACTGCGGGACGACCGGGACCGACTGCTCGACCTCGGCACCAAGGGATCGGGCCAAACGCCCTACAGCCGCAATGCCGACGGCCGGCTCACACTAAAAGGCGGCGTTCGCGAGGTTCTGGCGACGGAGATGCTCGAAGCGCTCGGCGTGAACACGTCCAAGACGTTCGCTTTGTTCGAAACCGGCGAAGATCTGGAGCGCGGCGACGAGCCCTCCCCGACCCGCTCATCCGTGCTGACCCGTCTCAGCCACGGCCATATCCGCCTCGGCACTTTCCAGAGGCTCGCCTTTTTCGGCGAGGTCGAAAACATCAAGAAGCTTGTCCGCTATTGCCTTGAGCATCTCTACGTCGAGCTTCCTTCCACCGACGAACCCAAGAATGCGCTGCGGCTATTCGATCTCGTCAGCCACGCGACCGCCAAACTCGCCGCTTCCTACCTCGCAGCGGGATTCGTCCATGGCGTGCTGAACAGCGACAATATCAACGTCACCGGCGAGAGCTTCGACTATGGTCCCTGGCGCTTCACGCCCGAATGGGATCCGGCATTCACCGCCGCTTACTTCGATCATTATGGGCTCTATGCCTTTGGCCGCCAGCCAGAGGCGATCCACTGGGATCTTGCCCAATTCGCAGGATGCCTGTCGCTCGTCGTCGAAGGGCCGCAACTGTCTGAGATGCTCGGCGGCTGGACCGAACGCTTCGAGACGGCACTGATCGGTTCCATGGTCAGGCGCCTCGGTCTGGTCGAGGGCGGAGATGACCGAGGCATCGCGGCAGCATTGATCAAGGCTCTGGCGACGCGCGAGGCAACGATCGATCGCATCTTCTTCGACTGGCGCGGCGGCCACGATCCCGGCCTCGAGCGTTACGGCTCGGAGCCCTTCCGCGAGTTGGCCAGGTGCCTCGAAGGTCGCGAACGTGAGCAGTCCCATCCTTATTGGTCCGATCCGGAACCTTGCTCGATGCACATAGAGGAGGTCGAGGCGATCTGGTCCGCAATCGCCGAACACGATGACTGGCAGCCTTTCAATGACAAGGTTAATGCTGTCCGCAGAATGGGCGAGGCAATGGAACAGGATGCAGCAAGTTGAGGGCGAGCGGGTCATGGATCGGCCGGTGACGGCGCAAGCCCTGGTCTCGACGGACCCAGCGACCGGCGAGCAGATCTGGTCCGGCCCGATCGGCGATGCCGCGGCCGAGGTCGCTGCGGCCCGCGCCGGGTGGCCCGCCTGGGCGGCGCATTCGCACGCATACCGCATCGAAGCGGTCCGGCGTTTCGCCAATGTGGTGCGCAAGCGCGAACAGGAGTTCGCCAAGCTAATCGCCCACGAGACGGGCAAGCCCTTTTGGGAGGCGCGCACCGAGGTCGGCGCGGTCGTCAACAAGGTCGAGATTTCGGTCGACGCATACGCCGAGAGAACGCCCCAGCGCAAAATGGAAGGCGCGCTCGGCAACAAGATTGCGGTCCGGCATAAACCGCACGGCGTGCTCGCGGTGCTCGGCCCCTACAATTTCCCGGCGCATCTACCCAACGGGCACATCGTCCCGGCGCTGATCGCGGGCAATGCAGTGGTATTCAAACCATCCGAAAAGACGCCGGCGACGGGCACTTTTCTCGTCCAATGTTTCCACGAGGCCGGCATTCCGGAGAGCGTGGTCGGGCTACTGATCGGCGGGCCCGAGCAGGGCAGGGCCCTCGCCGGCCAATCAGGGATCGACGGCTTGCTGTTCACCGGATCGGCGCGGGCCGGTTCGTCCCTGCACAAGCAGTTCGCCGAAACTCCAAACAAGATCCTCGCACTTGAGCTCGGCGGCAACAATCCGCTTGTCGTGTGGGACGCAAAGGATATCGAAGCAGCGGCGATGATTGCCGTCCAGTCGGCCTATCTCACCGCCGGCCAGCGCTGCACCGCGGCGCGTCGCCTGATTGTTGAAGATGGCAAGGAAGG
>JBKPON010000124.1:0-17337 GCA_046733135.1 Pseudomonadota bacterium
CGTCAGCAGTCGGTGCGCTTCGGAAGAGCGTTTGACTTCATGCTTGCAAGATGGTTCGTGACCGGCGCAACGGCGGCATTTCGCAAAGAATTCAAACCCCTGATCCTGCCGTTTGCCACGGACCTTCCCGGCTACATCCACGACCGTTGGGCGGCGCTGCTCATCGCCGCGGTCAGCCGGATCGACTTCATCGAGCGGAAACTAGTCCTCTACAGGCAACATGGGGCTCAGCAGCTCGGCGGGCTTCGAATGACGATGAGCCAGGATCTGAGAGACCGGATGGTCAGCAGGAAGGATCGCCTCGCGATCGACCGCCGCGCACTGGATGCGCTGGCTGCGCGGCTAGCCGAACAATCGGAATGGAAGTCTCACCCAGCGTTCTTGGCCGCGGTGGATGCTCGTCGCCAGCATCTTGACGCTCGCTTGCGGCTTTCAGAAGCGCGGTTCGCCAGACTGACTCCAATCCTGCGCGAGCTATCCTCCGGAGGTTATCATCGCTGTTCCAGCGGGCTGTTAAGCGCCGTCAAGGATTTGGTCTTGTGAAAGTCTCCATCGCCATGGCGACCTACAATGGCGCGCGGTTTGTTCGGGCGCAGTTGGATAGCTTCGCCTCCCAGACCCGGCGGCCCGATGAGCTGGTCGTGACCGACGATGGCTCGAGCGACGAGACGGTCGCGATCGTGGAACAGTTCGCGCAAGACGCGCCGTTCCCGGTGGAGGTGCATCGCAACCCGGAACGGCTGAACTACTCGCGCAACTTCGAGCGGGCGATTTCCTTGTGCACGGGTGACATCATCTTCCTCAGCGATCAGGACGACGTCTGGTTTGCGGAGAAGATCGAAACGGTGCTCGCCGAGTTCGATCGCAATCCGAACGTCCAGGTCGTCGTCAATGATCAGCTGCTCACCGATGCCGCGCTCGCCCATTCGGGGGTGACCAAGCTTGGCAACCTGAAGCGCGCGGGGAAGAGCAGCGACGCGATGATCGAGGGCTGCAGCACCGCCTTTCGGGCAAGCTGGGGCGCACGGTTGTTCCCGATGCCTGATGGGGTCTCGACGCTGATCGCGAGCCGCGACATGTCCCACGACCGGTGGCTCAACGATTTGACTATCCTGCTCGGCCTGCGCGTAGTGCTCCGCCGTCCGCTCCAATATTTCCGCAGGACCGGCGAAAATACGACGGACTGGCTGCTGAGCAGGCCCGACGCGGTCCGGTTCCGCGACCTGGCGCAGGGCCGCTCGCGCGTCGCTCCGGTCGACGCCTGGATGCGCCGGACGCAGGTGCTCGACGCCTACGAGCGATATTTGAACGCGCATCGGAGCGATCTTCCCGGGAATGTCGACGGCGCCCTCCGGCAGATCGCGCATGAGCGATCGAGCCTGCAGTCCAGAATCGGCCTGTCGGACATGCCGCTGCAGAGACGATTGACGGCGGTGTGGCGCCTTTGGCGTTCCGGCGGATATCGCTATTTCGAGCGCTGGATGAGCGCAGCTAACGACCTTATGCGCAACGCCGGTCGCCAGAGCTCTGGATCATAGAGCCTTCAGCTATTTGCGATGCGGGTTCGGCGCCTGCATCGCCCATCATGATCTCACGATAGGATTCGAGCGATCCTTCACACAGTTCGGCGGCCCGCCGCTTGAGCGATTGGCCCTCGATTGGTCGATCGAGCGCCTCGCCCATCGCCTGGGCAAGGCCCTCGGCGTCTCCGACTGGGACCAACCTGCCGAAACGCCCTCCTTCAAGAATTTCCCGGGGGCCGCTCCGACAATCGGTGCTGACGACGTTGACGCCGCTCAGCAAGGCCTCGATCAAGACCACCGGATAGCCTTCGTGATCTGAGGACAGCACGAAAAGATCGGCGGAGGCGTAATAAGGCCACGGGTCGAGAGCGAGCCCGGGCATGATCAGCCGATCGGCGATCCCGAGCTCAGCCGAATGACTCATCAGCTCGTCCGTCAGATCACCATTGCCGACGATCATCAGCTGGGCCTTACGCTTGGCGGCGAGCTGGGCGAAAGCTTCGAGCAACAACCGGTGGTTCTTCACCCGCTTGAGCTTGCCCACCGTGAGAATGCGAGCCCCATTTGCCGGCCACCAGTCGTCGGCCGGCCGGATCCGCTGGGGCGGTCTCGGGACGGGATTGTAGATCACCGTCAGGCTGCGGCGATCGATCCCGGTCAGTCGAGCCAGATCGTCGGCCGCGTCGGACGATACCGAGATCCTGGCGTCCGCCAGCGGGTAGAGGCGCCGAATACTATGCCGGAGGACGGCCCGCCGCACCGGCCCGAAATGCGCGTGGGCAAGCGACATCGTGGTGTGATCGGAGAGGATCAACCGCGATGAGCTGCCGCTCAAGCGATGGGCGATGACGGCGTCGCACGTGATTGGCCACATGAACGCCTGGATCGCGTCAGGCCGTCGTTCCCGAAGGTAGCGCGCGAGCGGCAGGATTGAGTTGCGCAGCCGCTTCGCCTTCAGATCGAAGACCGTAACTTGCTTCGGTAGGAGATCCAGCAGCTCTCCAATGGCGCGCGCGAGGACGAGGTCGATTTCGTAGCCCTGCTCCAGGAACCACTCGATCTGCGTCAGAGCCACACGCTCGGCTCCGCCCGCGACGAAATCCGGAAGGAAAAAGGACAGGCGCCGTCGCATCGATCCTCGCGATCTCAGATCCGTCAACGTCGGCACCCGCGGACGGCCGATCTTAGCTCCTCCGGCAGGTATCTGGCCAGCGAAAGTCGTCTCCTTTGGTCGCACTTGGAAAAATCGATCAGGCTAACTGAAGCGTTCATTGGTTCGGACCGGACTCCAGGCTAGCAAGGTCGGAGAGGCGGTTCAGCGAGACAAGATCAAGCTCGGTCGCGACCGGCAATGCCTCGACCTGGTAACCACGATCGACCAGGTGCCGGATGACATACAGAAAGCCGTGTTCACCGGTGGTCTTCCCGGCGTACCCCGGCAGCCGTTCGTCGAGGAGGGCGAATACCGGCGTGATCCGAAACAGGAATAGGCCGATGTCGCGCTCGCCAGGGCCGACCTCGGCGTCCATTTCGCGGGTTTCGCGGACGCTCCGAACCGAACCCGCCGCGTCCCGCTCCACCACGGTATAGGCTTCATCGACGAGGCGAGTGGCGAAGGTGAAGTCGTTCGACTCCCGAAAATGCGCCGAATGGGCGGCAGCGACCGTTTCGGGTTGCAGCAGCGGAATGTCACCCCAGACCGTGAGAAGATGTTCGGCTCCATCCCATCCGCTCGACTCTCGGAAGGAGAGGACGGCGTCGCCCATTCCCGTTGGATGCGGCTGATCGATGAGTTCGGCGTCCAGCTTCTGTTCGCGCAAGCAGTCAGAGATCGCCGCCCGGCCAGCCGGGCTGACGACCACGGCCGGCATTGGGTCGTAGTCGCGCAGCAACTCGATGAGCCGCACGATGATCGGACGTCCAAGCACCGGGTGGAGGGTCTTGGGATAAGGCAAGCCACTGCGGCTTCCGCTTCCCGCGGCAGCGATCAGGACGCGCAGTCTAGGCAATGAAATCGGGCCCGACTTGGCCCTTCAGGCCACGAAAGATCGCGCGCCAAAGCACGGGCGCTCGGCGACCGCCAACGTAGCTCAGCGCCTCGGCCAGCGAATTGCGCCGCGCCGTCCGGCCGAGCGCGGCCGCTACGGTCATCAGATCTCGCGCAGCCGCCTTGTTGAAGTAGCGATGATTGAGGATGATGCTGTTCTTCACGTAATAATAGAGCTTCGCCGGATCCAACCTTCGCCTGGAAACATCCGGATGAAGGTGCCGCGCCCCGAGATGTGAGACGACTTGCCCGATGGCGCGCATCCGCATGAAATAATCGACTTCGTCCCCCATCAGGAAAAAGTCGCTGTTCACGTCGCCGATCCGGCGGATGACTTCGGTAGGGATCAAGGCGCCGTTGAAAAGATGAGCAAACGGATAGGTGTCGCCCCGAACGGCCCGTTCGAGCTGGTCGAGACGCTTGAGCTTACGTGAGCGGGCGACGAGGACTGGAAGACCCGCTTCGTCGAGCACCGGGAAGGGGAAGACAAAGGTGTCGGGCTCATCCTCGCGCAAGACGATCGAGGAGATGCAGGCCGTTTGCGGGGTCAGATTCCGTTCGAGCACCTCGAGCGCATCTGGCGCCGGATAGCCGTCATCGTCCATCAGCCAGACCGCGTCCCAATCGCCGGCAAGCGCCTCTTCCATCGCGCGTTTCCAGCCGCCGGCCGACCCGACGTTCGGCTGAGTGACGAAATCGATCTCTTTCCGCTCGAGCATCTTGACCGTTCCGTCGGTGCTTGCGTTGTTGATCACCACCAACCGATTCGGCGGGCGGCTCTGGCCAAGGACATGATCGACGCACCGCTCCAGCAGCCGGCACCGGTTATGGGTGACGATTCCAGCGAGGATGTTCATCGAACCAGGCTGTCCAGCGCGTCATTCAGGACCGGCCAGGTCGCCTCCCCTCCCCGCGGATTCTCGGGGACAATCCTGATCGCATCCACTCCCGCCGCCTCGGCCGCCGCCATTCCACTATCGGCGTCCTCGAATACGAGCGCCTCGTCCGGCTGGACGCCATGCCAGGCTAGAGTCTTCAGGAAACCTTCCGGAGCCGGCTTTCCGGCTGAAACATCCTCCGCCGTGCGGATGGAGTCGAAGCAATCGTCGATGCCGAGCCGCCGGAGCGACGCTTCGAGGGTCGGCCTCGATGCGGACGTGCAGAGAGCAAAAGCATAACGGCCGCGCGCCGCCCTGAGGAACTCGAGGCTGCCCTCCAGCGGTTCCAGCCCGTTTTCGATCAGCGCCCGCGCCCGCCGACGCTTGTCGACGACCAAAGCGGACTGCTCACCATCACCGAGACGAAGGCCGGCTTCCTTGCAAATCCTCGCCACCGCCGCTTCGGTCGTCAATCCGGTAATCCGATCGTAATCGACGGCGATGCCATGGCCGGCGAACGCCTCGTTGAACGCCCGGCTGTGGAGTGGCGAACTGTCGGCGATCGTTCCATCGAAGTCGAAGATCAACAGCCGCTTGCGCCGGAGCAGCTCGGCAAGTTCACCCGCGTTCACGGAGCGTTCCTTCGGCATAGAGGTCGAGAATCGTGTCGACCACTTCGGCGCCATTATGCTTGCCCGGCGCATCTTCAGACTCAAAGTCCGCGACAATTCTGCGCACCGGCAGATCGTCGAAGCGTCCATCGTCATATTCGACATAGGTTTCGTCGGCTTTGCGGCGGCCGTTGTTGATGAGGGTGGCGCTGAAAAGCTCGCCGGGGACATAGTCCCGCCCTTCGGCAAGGCAGAGATGCTTGAAGGCCCCACGGATATAGTCCGAGGCGCAATAGGTCGGCGTCTCATAATCTGCGCCGATGTTGGTGACGAAGACTTTCAACGCCTGTCGGTTGGCCGCAATCGTTTCCGCGATCCCTCGCGAGATGTAGGTGGGGTAGAGCGAGCTGTGCTGGGTTCCGGCCGAATAGATGATGATGTCAGCCTGCTCGAGCGCCAGCTTGACGCCCGACGAGGCAACCGCAGGCGAGTGGTGCCTGGTGAGGAAGTGGCGTTGCTCAGCGGGCGACAGCTTTTCGAACTGCGTCCGGTCGAGCTGGCGGTCCACGAGATAGATGGAATCGATGAGGACGTTCGACCGAAGCTCGACGATGTCCGCCTCGGAATAGAGGACCGCGCCATTTTGCCGGATGGCCATCAGCCATTTGTTCTCGACGCTGTTGGGAAGCACCGTACCCTTCAATCGAAACAGGCGGTCGATCATCCGCGTCGTGCTCTCGAAGTCGCGGCCGTTGGCAAGATAGGCCCCGGCGTAAATGCAATTCATGAGTGAGCAGTCTTCGAACCTGAAGCGCTCCGAACGGACCTTCTCGATCACCGCCAGCCCATCCAGAAACTCTCTGATGAACGTGCGCAAGGCGCTACCCAGGGATGCACTGCCGATTTCGATTCCGGCGAGGGCGCCCTGGCCCTCGGCAAACGACCGCATGTCGCTGAGGATAAGCTCCCGGTCTTCGTCATTGTCGAAGCGATGATTGAACAGGGCGCGATTGGACTCGTGGTCGGAATCATCCTCCGGAAGCATCAGCGCCTGCACCTTCCTGATGTCAGAAGGTCCAAGCATGTCGAAGAACCGCCTGACCTCGCCCGTCGACTTGCCGTCGTCATAGGCATTGACGATCGAGGTGACATTGAAGCCTTGGCGGCTCAGAATCTCGGGGATCAGGGACGCGGCTCCGCGACCGCCGTTGAGCATCACGATGTTCAACACGAGAGCACCAACGCACTCTCGCGCTGCGTTACGTCGACAAGGCTCCGATAGACCCGATCATAGCTAGCGACGCCCCGGTCGAGGGAGAATTCCTGCGCGGACTCGCGGATCGAACCCGCGGTGACCGACGGTTTCCGAAGAACTCGCTGGAGCGCCGCACGAAGGGTTGCGGGCTCGAAATCGTGGACGATGACAGACCCGTTACGCCGGTAATCGAGGATATCGTCCATGTCGCCAATCCCGCTGTTGCCGATGACCGGAACATTGAGCGCGAACAGCTCCGCAAGCTTGGTCGGAGACCCGCCAGCCTTGGCGGGCGTCTGCCGGACGAACACGACCGAGAGATCGGCTAGCGCAATATATTCAGGGACTTGGGCCCGCTCGACGGAGACAAACCGCACGGCGTCCGGAGCGATGCCAAGGGCGGCGCGCTGCCGCTCGACCTCCTCCTTGGCATTGTTGGATACGAAGAGAAACTTCGCCGAGGGATGAAGAGCCAAGAGCTCCTTGAACAGCTTGAGCATTTCGGAAAGCAGGTAATCGGGTCCAAGGCTTCCAAGGTAGATGAGGACGGGACCTTCGCCGAGGCCAAGATCGGTCCGATGCCGAACGACGGCTGTGGCATCCACCTTGCGCGGATTGAAGTGATCGAAGTCCGCACAGCATGGGATCACCGTATACGCCTCACGGCGTCCACTGGTCCCGGTGGGATAGCGGGCCAATAAGACGTTCGCTGCCTTGTCCGTGAGCGTAACGACGTGATCAGCGGCGGCGAAATAGGCCGGCTCGCGACGCTTCAGTTGGCGGTAGACGAACTTGAACCGGTGGGTTTCAAGCCGCAGATCCGGCCAGAAGTCCCTGACATCCAACAGAAGCCTGGACCCGAATTCCTGTTTGAGCCGAACCGCGATCTCAAATGGCAAATAAGAGCGGCAGTGAATGATGTGCGGTCGCTCTAAAGAGGCGATTTTCCGCGCCGCCTTGTACATCCGCCGTAGAACGAGGACCGACGAGATGAGCGGCGGTCTGTTGGCGTAAGGGACCGTCGACCAGGCTATGCCGGCGGCGTCGAAGAGATCCTTGTACTTCTGCTTCAGTGCGGACCGTCCCGACTTTTCGGCGCTCACCAGGTGGATGCGATGGCCGAGGCGTGCCAATCCCAGAAGATAAGGCGCAATCTGGGCCTGGCCGATGTGGTCGGTGATCCCGTCCTGGGTGAGATAAAGCACGCTCGCCATCCGTTAAAACTCAGCCCGTCAGGACCCACCTGTCCTGATGCCCAGTCGCTCGCCGGCGTAACTGTGCTCTCGCAGGGGCCGCCACCACCATTCATTGTCCAGAAACCAGTCGACGGTTTCCTCCAGCCCCTGCTCAAAACTGTGATCGGGGGTCCAGTCCAGCTCGCGTTCGATCTTCGAAGGATCGATCGCGTAGCGCAGATCGTGACCGGGCCGGTCGGGAACGAACTCGATGAGATCGCGGTGACTGACGCCGTCGGCGCGTGGCCGTTTGCGGTCCAGGATGTCGCAGATCGTTTCGACCACCGTGAGGTTGCTACGCTCGGACCGACCCCCAACGTTGTAGCTGTGGCCCACCTTGCCACGCGTGAGGATCAGCTGGAGCGCACGAGCATGATCTTCGACGTGCAGCCAATCGCGAACGTTTCGTCCCTCCCCATAGACCGGCAGCCGCTGTCCCTCGATTGCGTTGATGATCGTCAGTGGGATCAGCTTTTCTGGAAAGTGATACGGTCCATAGTTATTCGAGCAGTTCGACAGCACCACAGGCAAGCCGTAGGTCACATGCCACGCCTGCGCGAAATGGTCCGCCGCCGCTTTGGATGCGGAATAAGGCGACGAGGGCGCATAGGGCGTCTCCTCGGTGAATAAACCGCTGTCGAGCGGCAGGTGGCCGAAGACCTCGTCAGTCGAGATATGGTGGAAGCGGAATTGTTTGCGCGCACCCTCCTCCAGCCCGCGCCAATAGCGCAGCGCAGCGGTCAGCAGGCGGACGGTGCCAACGACGTTGGTATCGACAAAGACCGCCGGGCCATCGATCGATCGGTCGACGTGGCTCTCCGCCGCCAGGTGCATGACCGCGTCCGGGCGTTCGGTGGCGAAAATCTCGTCCATCGCGGATTCGTCGCCAATGTCGGCGCGGTGAAAGCGATAGTTCGGCGCCTCCGCCACGTCGCGTAGCGAGTCCAAGTTGCCGGAATAGGTCAGCTTGTCGACGTTGATGACCTCATAGCCCTCTCCGACGAATAGCCGAACTACGGCGCTGCCGATGAACCCGGCCCCACCAGTGATGAGAATTCGCCGCATCATTCAGATTCGCTGACGTATTGGAGAGGCGGCGGCATCCTTTGAGTGGCGAATTCCGAAGCGCGCCGGCGCAGGTACAAGGCATATTCATTGCGGCCTAGCTGGTCGGCCCGCGCGATCACTTGCTCCGCTGTCAAATAGCCAAGCTCGAGAGCAATCTCCTCGAGACACATGATCTTGAAGCCCTGGCGGCGCTCGATGGTGCGGACGAAGGCCGCCGCGTCATGCAGGCTTTCCGGAGTGCCCGTGTCGAGCCACGCATAACCCCGGCCGAGGCGCGCAACCTCGAGCTGACCTTGGTCGAGATAGGCGCGGTTGACGTCGGTGATTTCCAGCTCGCCGCGAGCGGACGGCTCGAGGGAGGCGGCAATGTCCAGCACTTGATTGTCGTAGAAATAGAGGCCGGTGACCGCCCATGTGGATTTGGGCTCGAGCGGTTTCTCTTCGATCGACAGCGCCCGGCCCGTCTGCGGATCGAATTCGACGACGCCGTAGCGCTCGGGATCCTCCACGGCATAGGCGAACACGGTCGCCCCCAGCTTCGGCCGCGCGGCCTGACGCACCAGCTCAATCAAGCCGGCGCCATAAAAGATGTTGTCGCCCAGGATGAGGGTAACGGAGCTCTCACCAACAAATTCGCGCCCGATGATGAAGGCTTCGGCGAGCCCGCGCGGCTGGTCCTGCCGAGCGTAGCTGAACTGGAGTCCGTATGCGCTGCCATCGCCCAACAGGTCGGAAAAGCGCGGCAGGTCCTCAGGAGTCGAGATGATGAGGATATCTCGAATCCCCGCAAGCATCAGCACGCCCAAGGGATAGTAGATCATCGGTTTATCGAAGACCGGCAGAAGCTGCTTCGAGACCGCGAGCGTCGCCGGATACAAGCGGCTGCCGCTGCCTCCTGCAAGAACGATACCCTTCACCCGCGCCTCCGGTCCTGATCGCGCCTGACCTATCGGCCGCGGCAAGCTAGCGCAATGAAGCCCAAACTCCCCGCCGCAGCTTTAGAACGGATAGAATTGATAAGGCACCCATGCCTTCGCGAACTGGGCGTAATTCAGCCATACGAACTCTACCAGTGCGGAATAGCCCAAGACGGCCACCCGCCCTCCCAGCTGCGATCCGGTCGCGAGCGGCACGCGCGACAGCACCGCTAGCTGCAGCGGAATGATGTAGAGAGACATGCGATCGACCGCCGTTGAGGACGGCAGGGCGAACAGCAGCACAAGCGCCGCGAGGGAGGCGAGCGAGAAGTTCCGCCACAGCCGCCATTCCGTCTCGTTCAGTGCGAACTTCTTTCTTCCGAGCCACAAGATCAGGGCGGCCACCAGCGTCATCATCACGCGGATCGCTGCACCCTGCGACGAGTAGCCCGTCTTGATGTAATGCTTGACGAACTCATCCATCGCATCGCCGAGGAACAGGTCGTAGAGCAGGACGCTCGTGGCGGCCACGACGAGCAGGTTCAGGACGCGGTTTCGCGGGCTCGCCAACGCCACCAGCGGGAAGGCGACCACGGCTGTCTTGTGAAACGTAGCCGCGGCCGCCACGTAGACCGCGAAGCGCAAAGCCGATGAGTTGCGGTGATAAGAAACGAGGCCGGCCATGAGAATGCCGAGCGCCACCGCCTGCCGGGTGTAGCCCATGGCAATGACGATCACCATGTACGGAACTGCCACCGCGAAGGCGAGCCAAGGTTCGGACTGGTCTTTGCAAAACCGCCACAAACCCCAGGCGAAAACCCCTCCGCAAACTAGATTCACGGCCCAGACTTCAACGCCCAGCTGCGCGACCCCCCAATTGAGCAGCTGATAGGCCGGATCGCCAAACTTCAGGACTCGGCCAAGGCTGACTCGACCGGCATAGGAGAACCAATAATCGTAGGTCGCCCAATCGCCGCCGACGTTGTACCTGAAACCGATCAATAGTCCGGTGATGATCGCGCCAAGAGCAAGGAACGGCCTGGAACGCGTGCGAGCGCCGTCTGCCCGGGCGAAAAGCGACCCAAGTGCAAAAAATGCAAAGAGGGCCCAGTAAATCAGCATGAATTCGGTGACCGGGCCGAGCGGAAACGAGACGCAAGTTCTTCCAGCGCGTCGAGATAGGCCCGCACCACAAACGCCTCGCTATAACTCTCTTCGACCGTGGAGCGTGCGGCCATCCCCATCCTACGGCGTCCTTCTGGCGAGAGTCGAATGAACCTCCTCATCGCCTCGGCCAGCGAACGCGGATCCTGCGCCGCGCACAAGAATCCGCTCACCCCGTCTTCGACCAGCTCCCGGCAGCCCGGGACATCCGTGGTGATCAACGGTCTTGCCATTGCTGCTCCTTCCAGGAGCGATCTCGGCAGGCCCTCGCGATAGGATGGAAGGACGACCGCCGTGGCGTCGGCAATGAAAGGACGAACGTCATCGGTCGCCCCGAGATATTCGACGCTCCCTTGCGCTACCCACGCGTCCAGATCGCCACGGCATATGGAGGTGCGATTGTGGGCATCCAGCGGCCCCAAGAGTTGGAAGCGCGCTCCGGGCATCTCTTCGCGCAGCGAGCGAGCGGCTTCGACGAACTCACGCACGCCTTTGTCGCCGAGGAGGCGCGCGATCAGGAGAAACGTCGGCGGACCATCCGGCAGCTCTGCAGACGGGTAGTGATCGAGATTGATCCCTGATCCCGGAATAATCCGAGCCTGCTCCGGTCGAACGAGCCGCCGTTCGACAAAAAGCCGCCGATCATCCGGGTTCTGGAAAAAGACGAGGTCCGCGCGGCTGAACGCGTAGCGGTACATCGGGACGACTAGTTTCTCCAACAGACCCGATTTGAGGAAGACCGTACCAAGACCGCTCACATTCGCGACAGCCGGTACCCTGGCGAAGCGGGCGGCGATGCAGCCGTAGATATTCGGCTTGATCGTGAAACCCAGGAAAGCCGCAGGCGCGAACTTCTTGAGCAGGCGCCGGTACTGGAAGAACAGGCGGACATCCGCGAACGGATTCAGTCCCGACCGTTCTATATCCACCGGGATTCGGTCCACACCCAGCTGTTCCATGCGCCGCGCGGCATCCGGATCGCTCGGCGCGACAATCAGGGGGTCGTAGCCCGCTTTCCGGATTGCGCGAACCAGGCCCTGGCGGAAAGTGACGATGTTCCAATCGCTATTCGCGGCGATAACAACGGTCCGGGGCAAGGGTATTGGTGCTCAGCTCTGAGAGGCCGAATCGAAAAGCTCGACGTGGTTCCCAACGTCCCCACCGGTGACCACCTCATGCCCGTGCATCAGCCAGGCGTGTGCTTCGAAGGAATCCCGCGCCTTCTCCGGAACTCCGATGTGGAGCGAGGCCTCAAGGCCGAGTCGACGTAGCCAGCGCTGAGCGGCCAGAGCCTGCACCAGGCAATCGGTGCGCCACGGCAGGCGGTGGCTGGCACGAGCGATTGCCAGGCGCACACGCTCGACGCGCTTATCCGACTTGCACGCGCGGGACTTCGCTGGAGCTGTGCAACAGATCAATGCGGAGTGATCGGATGTAGCGACGCGCATGCGCGCGAAGCCGAGCTCAGCGGTTGCAACAGCCAAGTCCAGCCAATCCTGCGGGCCGAGGGCGAGCACCTTCGCCAACGCGGACGGGCGGGCATGTTCAATCCGCGACGAGGATCTCATTGGCCTTGAGGTCCTGGAGGAACGCGCGCGCGTCCGTTTCGACCGTGTCGAGCGCGACACCATATTCGGCAGCGATCTGCTCACAAATTTCGACCGGCGTGAAGCCTTCTTTGAGTCCTGTCCAGATCCGCGTCCCCATCCTGTCGAGACCGTAATAGACGCCGCGCTTGATCTGGAGCAGGACCGTCTCATCTCCGACGGCATTGGCGAAGGCGTCGGGCGAGGCTTTGAGCCGTTCTTTCAGAATATCGGTCATTTGGAGGCTCAATTTCCCACAACTTCATACTGGCCGACGAGGCGAGTCACGTGGTTCAAGGCCGCCGAGGCCTCCGGGAATGCCTCGGGGAATTTGGACCTTAGCTCTTCTGCCAAGGCTTCGAGCGTTCGGCGTCCATCAACGAGCGACAGGCAAAAGCGGTCAATTTCATGGACCGCGCGCACCGGCGGTACAAAGCCATTCGCTCGAGTTCGAAGCTTGTCTCGCGCGAACACGTCGGCAAGGAAGCTCGACTGGCGGAATTCGACCACGTTATCCGACTCGTGACGATGAATGGCGGTTCGCCAGCTCCACACGTAGGAGCCGTCGACAAGTCGAGCCGACATTTCGCCCACCACGCGATCGCCTGGAGCCACTGCGACCGACTGCTCCAAAGGGAAGAATGTTTGACCGTAGATCTGTCGCGGCGCGCCAGGTGCGTTCGAGAAGCCGATCCCATGAGCCAGCTCAGCGTCGAACCATAGCAGCAGACCGTGCGCGGTGCCGGCCTTGTCGACCTCCAGATCGAAGCTTCCAACAACGTTCGGGTCCGAAATCGAGTTGTAATCGAGTACGGCAAGCGTTTCTGCCCGGGCGAGCAAGTCCTCTGGAACGAAATTGACCTTAGCAATCGTGTTGGCGACGTGTCGGTGCCCAGCGAAGAGCTCCACATTGAACTTGTTCCGCAGCCAGGGCTCTTCGTAGGCCCTATATTCTTTGTCGTTTTGGGCGAGCGCCACTCGCAGGGTGTCTCGCGAGGGAATGAGCGTTCCATTGGGTGAGAGAAGCCGTTCGCGGGCATCCGCGATAGCTGCGATATGGCCTTCGAACAACGGCAGGATCCCGCGGATATCGGAGATGATGACGTCCGCTCTCGAAGGCGACAAGTAATCGGTCGACAAACCGTTGACGACCGTGACCTTGTCTGCACAGCCGTTCGCCTGGGCGAATTCACGGACCAACTCGACCGAAACGTCTGGGTCGATCGCGATGACTCTTCCTGCTCCATATTTGCAGGCGAGAATCGAAAAGATGCCCGGACCGGCGCCGATGTCGATGACCGTGCAGCCCGGCGTGACGGCACCCCGCAGCGCTTCCGCATAGGCGGACATCCGCGGCTCACAGTTGACCATGTGCCCATAGCTCAAGACACTATAGCCAGTCGGACGCTCTGCCATCTCACGCCAACGCGGCTGTTACGGCGTCGTGAACAGCCGGAAGCGCGACATAGTCGCGTGGGTAAGCCAAGCGGAACGTGGGCACTCGCGTCGCGACTTCGCTCGCCTTGCTCATTCGTTGCTTGGTGCGCGTGAGGTCCGTTGGGTCCATCCAAAAGCTGTGCTCGACGAAGGACATGCAGGCTGCAGATGGACTCATTCTCTGAAGGACGAGCTCATCGGTGCCGGGCGATTCGAGAATGAAAGCTGCGCGGATCGGCAGGGGTTCGCCCGTTCGGGCGCGATCAGGATAAAGGACGCTCCGTTTGCTTGTGTATGAGGCCACCGAGGCGAGCTCAACGGAGCGGTCGACTAGCACCGCTACTGAGTCCGGAAAGAGCCTCAAGCTTCGATAGACAGCTCGCCCTGAAGTTATCCCGTCGATCATCGAGACTAGGAACGCGTCGTCTCCAAGCAGCGGATAGCCCGCGTTATGGAGGCTTGCCGCCAAGGTCGACTTTCCTGAACCGGATGGGCCCACGAAGAGAATTGCGCCCTCATCGCTTCTGATGCCCGCAGCGTGCAGGACCAGATTCCCCTCGTGAGCAAGGATCCGCGGTACAATCTGATCATTGATGAGGTGGCGGACGGTGTCAGGAGTAGCGAGCATGGCTTCTTCCATGCGGACCCGCCTCTCCGCGAAATCGATCTGAAATTCACCAACGCCGGCGAACGTCACGGCGAACCGATCCTGGCTAAGCGTATCACAGTGAATGGCTAGGCCCCTGTCATCCCAGGCGACATGATCAAACGATCCCGCCGCTGGCCCACCCCGAGCAAGCGTCCACAAACCAGCGTCGATGAATTCAGCATTTTGCAGGCGAAACAAACGCGACGGGCCCGCAATGTTCACTTCAGAATTCGGCATTGAGGATGCGACGGGTGCCCGCTATCACGTGATCAGGGAAACTTCATTGCCTGGCCAGTTGGGTTCGTTTCCTGCTGCGAGCCAGCTCCGGACGCAGTCAACCTCGCCATATCTCCGTATCTAATGAGGGTCGGGGCAGAGTATTTCGACACCCTCTTTTCGTTCCTATTCATTAGCGATTACCTTCTGAAATCAGGTCTGATCACGCTCCGGGCGGGGCCGGATGGTTGAGCCAATAGAAAAGCCATATCGCCTCCATTCGGTCCGAACAATCCTCCATGCCTTCGCCCTGCTCTAATCGGGCATCCGAATCGCTGAAATGGATATAGGGCGCGATGGTTTCACGAAAGCGGCGAGCCGAAAACTCGAGGGCGTCGAAGGGCTCGAACAGCGTCTCGGTGAATTGACCGCCGAGATGCTCCTTGCCCCTGCGCCATCGCACCGCGTCCGGAAGTTTGCCCGCCATCGCTCGCCGCAGCAGAATCTTCGGCCAGCCTGCCGCCTGCAGCTGTTCCCAGGGTAACGACAGGCAGAATTCGGTCACCCGGAGATCCATGAAAGGGTCCCGAGGCTCAATCGCCACGGCGGATGCAACGCGATCGTAGCGCTCCCGGGCAACAATCAATCGTTCATGTTCGACGTGGCGGGCGCGCTCACGCGCATCCAATCGGTCAAACCACGAATCTCGAGTTCTGAGCTGCTGGCGTCGCTGTCGGAGGCCAGCCCTCGCAGCGAACTGACGCGAGATTAAACCTGTTCGACCGATCCGGTGATCGTGGAGCCGCCAGAACGCGCGTCTCCGCGCAACCCGTATCGGCCGCGGGACCCAGGCTCGTCCGGCTGCCAATGCGTATGATTTCCAGGCGGGCCAGTCCGGGCCCCAGAATCTCGCCTCGCCGATAGCTTCGCGCACCGCGCGACCGATTTTCCCCGCGCGTAGAAGTCGAGCGAGATAGCTCCCCGAGTCGAGCACGAGGTCGCCGGCGACACCGTCGAGCACCACGTTGAGGCCCGCTCGGTGGGCGGCAAGATAGACAGCGCGGAGCAAACCCATTTGCCAGTCGAAGGGGTCGGATTGAGTCTTGGTCAGTTCCACCAAGTCATTACGATAAGCACCGATGTTCTCTAAATTGATCAGGCAGGGTTCGATCCCTTTGATCTTCAATGCCGATCGTATGGCCCGCGTCTCAATGCATGCAGACGGGTCCGGGCCGAGCACGGAGAAAGTTTGAAGCGGACCCCGCCCTTCCTGCGCCAAAATCTCCGCGGCAATCGCAACAACGGACCCGGAATCCATTCCACCGGAAAGCATCGCTCCCACGGGCTGCGGACTCCGCAATCGGCATCGAACGGCATTGGTGAAGACGTCAAGGAATGCCTGCGCATATTCCTCATCGGATTTCAGGTTCAGGGGCGGCGGGATTTCGAGGTTCCAATATTTGTGCAAGCGAATGCCATCGGCGTCCAGCGTGAGGCAGTGAGCGGGGGGAAGTCGGGTCACGGCGGCATAGAAGGTCTCGGAGAGGCTGAAATGCTCGAGCTCGTCCAGAAAGTCCGCGATGCGGCCAATATTGGGCTCTTGGGGCACGCGGGGATGCCGAAGGACCGCAGATGGCTCAGTGGCGAAGACGAACGCGCAACCTGGCTCGTGGGCGTAAGCCAATTGCCGCATGCCCCTCTGATCGCGCGCGCAGAACAGTCGCACTTGCCTCGCGTCCCAGATGGCAAAGGCGAAATCGCCGAGCAGATGTCGAGGGCAATCCTGTCCCCATTTGAGATAGGACAGCAAAATCAGCTCGCCGTCCCCGACAATCCGGCGCGCGCTCGGTACAGCCAGTTGGTTGAGCAGGTCCTCGCGATTGTCGAGACGCACATCTGCCGTAATTGTGCAGCCGCTCCCTTCGTGATGCAGCGGCAGCTTCTCGATCAGCGATTCCGGCGTGGTCGCAAGCAACGCATGACCGAGCGCGGCGCGATTGCCCGTCCAAACGTTCGCTCCATCGGGTCCGCGGCACTTCAGTGATTTGAGCACCGTTTCCATTTCGGAGCTGTCCAGGCCCCCGTCGCCGAACGTCACGATCCCGCAAATTCCGCTCATCCGCCCCGCCTCGGGCGTTCGCGTAACAATTCGACGAAACGGCGCAGGTAGAGCGCAGCCAACGGCCGCGCTTCCATCTCGGGATATTTGGCGCGCACGAATTGGCGCGTCGGCACCGCCCGCGCCCACACGTACTGCCATTTGCGACGAATGCCGGGCACCGCGATCATGTCCTGGAGCGCCCTTCCGAATTGAGCTGATCCAAAATAGGAAGACGGCATCCCGCCGCCGAGTTGCTCGCGAATGGGAACGGGACAGAAAAGGTCAAAGCGCTCTTCCGCTTCGGTCAGCCCATCCAAGCAGACGTCCGCCATCCCCTTTTCAATCGCCATCCGGCAAAATTTGCTCCACTCGCGGTCCGTCATAGCGCGCCCGAGCAGGAATAGATCGTGAAGCCAGATCAGCCGGTTGCCGCCGAAATAGGTCCGTTGTCCGACAAAATAGGGCGCGCAATCGTGCATGCCGCGATGAAGGCAGGCATGGAGCAGCATAGTCGGCAGCGATGGCGCAATCGCATTGCCTGAGAGCCGGGGGAGCCGCCGGCTGCCCGCCGCCATCTCATCGAACGTCAAAAGCTTATGGAGCGCCGGCGCATTAAGCGGCTCCCAATGCAGGTCGAGGGAGTGCTCGAA
>JBKPON010000125.1:0-6340 GCA_046733135.1 Pseudomonadota bacterium
TATAAGAGACAGGGCGCGGTCACCAACGTCCGCATCGGCCGCAACAAGGGCTATCGCGGCTAATCAGAGTTATCGCGGCGGCGCGGCTTCTGAAGCGCTGCCGCCCTTTTCAAGCTTAACTTCGAAATGAGGAGAACGACCAGCATTCTGCCGTGTTCATGGATGTCCGGTTGGTGTGGAAAGCAGACGCAACTAGTCTTTACTTCCGGCTTTTCCGAGCAGCATAACGGGCGTCGCGCTGGGCCTTGCGATCATCCTCGCTGAGCGGCGCTGGAGCGGAGGCCTTGATAGCCAAAGCCGCGTCTGTAATGGCCTGCTTCGCAGCTGTCTTGGCGGCGGCCTTATCGCCTTGGCTGCCTCTCGCTTTAAGCTTGCTGCCATGCGTTCGGCCCGGTCCTTAGCGCTTATTGGCGGCCTTGAACGCAAGTGTTCCAGCGCTTTTTCCTTAGCCTCTGCGGCGCGACCCCTGCGGTCCTGAAAGGACGATTCCTTGTATGATTTCATCTTGTCATCTCCCCAGGATCGGCGAGGCCGTATCGCTCGATGACTGCGCAATTCAGGCCAAGAGTGGATGAGGTGCTTGGTCGCGTTAGTTTCAAGCAGCCACCGGCAGATGTGATTCAAACGTCGAGCGAGTCACTGCCACAGTGAGACCCTCGGACGACGAGGTCTCGGCCATTTGAGCCTTGAGCTGCTTCGCCAAGGCGCGGATTAGTGCTGTGCCGAGACCAGTCGACGTCTCCAATTCTTCATTGTGCAAGCGCCCGGCACCATTGTCGGCCACTGTCAGCTTCCAGTCCGACTTAGCTTTCTCGAACGTCACGCGAATACGCGCCGAAGCCCGTGGCTTTGGAAAGGCGTATTTGATCGCATTGATAACGAGTTCGGTGACGATCAGGCCGATACTGACCGCGTGACTAGTGGGCAGCGTACCGTCGCTAGCCGCTACGGCAATATCGATATGCTGTTTGGGTCCGACCATTGACGAGGCAAGCCCCGCACTGAGCTTCGTCAGATAGGGCCCCATTTCGATCTCTTCGATGCCATCGGAAGCTTGGAGGTGGCTTTGCACGGTTGCGACCGACATCACCCTCTGGTGTGCTGCGCGCAGCTCGTTCTTGGTTTCCTCGGACGACACTGAGCCCGCTTTCAGCAGCAGGATACTGGCGATGATCTGCAGGCTGTTGGCGATCCGATGTCGCATCTCGCGCAGCAGTGTCCTCTGTTGCTCCAGCAACTCTTCAGTATGCTCTAGCAGCCGCTCCTTCTCCTGCTCAGCGACGCGCCGCTCGGTGATGTCTTTGATAGCGAGGAGGACCATCCGGCTCTCCCCGCCATCGTCGCGAATGGGGAGAGCATTGAGTTGGATCGTCCGTCTACCGAGATGCGCGAAGGTCCGCTCAAATTCGAAGCCCTCAACCGCCGTATGATCGGGAACGACTCCTGCGAGGAGTTGGCGCAAGCCGGGAATGTCCCATTGGCCGTTGGACAGGTCAAACAGGGAGCGGCCATGGGCCTTTGCCGGGTTCTCGTCGAACACCTCGTAGAAGCAGCGACTACCGGCGAGAAGATGGAGCGTGTCGTCGAGGACCAGGAAGGGTTCAGGCAGCGTGTCGACGATCGCGAGCGCAAGGGCTTGCGCCTCGGCGAGATCGTGAAGCTCCTTCATTTGGGTTTGCTCCATAGGGCGGGAGCGTCGCACGACTCTCAGTCACCGGCGCGCCTAGCGATTACCGGTGATGAGATGATTATACGCCTGCCGTGGCAAATAGCCAACCAGACCTAACTCAAATTAGGCGGGTGTCCGTTTTGGGTCGAAAGGAGACATTATGGCGATTTCGCCGCCAGATGGGGTAGCGAGTGGGGTAATCATTCAGCCTCCGGCCAAGAACCCTCTTAGAAGTTGGATAGTCCTCAGCTCCACCAGCCTTCGTTTGCGCCGTGGCGGCTGACATGGGTTCACGGCCTATTCATTGCAATCCCGCAACGAGCGCGGGGCGATGCTGATTATCCTGCTTGCGTATCTGGGCGGCGTTCTAACGATCGTCAGTCCCTGCATTCTGCCGGTTCTGCCGTTCGTCTTCGCGCGCGCCGATCGGAGTTTCCTGCGCAGCACGCTTCCGATGCTGGTGGGCATGGCGGCGACCTTTGCAATAGTTGCGACCCTTGCCGCGGTGGGTGGCGGCTGGGCCGTGCGAGCGAATGAGGTCGGGCGTTGGGCGGCTCTGCTGTTGCTCGCTCTGTTCGGAATTGCGTTGGTGTTCCCGCAAGTGTCCGATCGGCTCACCCGTCCGCTCGTGGCACTCGGTTCGCGTCTGTCCGCTCGGGAAGGTGAGGGGGACAGCGTTTGGTCTTCGGTTGTACTCGGTGTCGCCACCGGGCTGCTCTGGGCCCCCTGCGCCGGGCCGATCCTGGGCATTATTTTCACCGCTGCCGCGCTGCAGGGGGCGAGCTTCAGCACGACCCTGTTATTGCTGGCCTATGCGCTCGGGGCCGCGACCTCACTCGCCCTGGCTTTGCTCATTGGCGGGGCGGTCTTTGCGCGGATGAAGAAGTCGCTCGGCGCCAGCGAACGGATCCGCCAGGTGCTCGGAGTCCTGGTGTTAGTCGGCGTTGGCGCGATCGCTCTTGGCCTTGACACGCGCGTGCTCTCCAAACTTTCGAGTGCGCAGACGGCGGGCCTCGAATCCGGGCTCGCCGAGAAATTAGGCGCCAGTCGGGACATGGGCGAAAGTCACGTCCGCACCGATGCGATGGGTCAGTTGGTCCTGCCGGTCATCGGAACGCTCCCGCCGCTTGATGGCATCGGGCCCTGGTTCAACAGTCCACCGCTAACGCGTGAGCAGCTCCGCGGTAAAGTCGTGGTGATCGACTTCTGGACCTACAGCTGCATCAATTGCTTGCGCTCTATTCCATACGTCCGTGCATGGGACGAAAAGTACCGCAAGGATGGTCTTGTTGTGATCGGCGTCCACGCACCGGAATTCGCCTTCGAGCGCGAGCCAGCCAATGTGGAAAAGGCCATCAGGGACCTTCAGATTCGCTATCCCGTGGCGCTCGACAACGACTGGCACCTTTGGCGCGCGCTCAAGAACAATTACTGGCCAGCGCACTACTTCATCGATGCCAAGGGACGCGTCCGTTACTACCATCACGGTGAGGGGGACTACGCCATGTCGGAGCGGGTCATCCGCCAGTTGCTCGCCGAGGCCGGCCACGCCCCCATGGACACGGGGATGGCGCGAGTGAATGCGAGCGGGGCCGAGACGGCGGCGTCGTTCCGCGACATTGGCTCTCCAGAGACGTACATCGGTTACGCGCGCGCCGACCGCTTCGTTTCACCCGGTGGATTGCTCAACGATAAGCCCAAGACCTATGCATTGGCGCCGCTGAAGCTCAACGAGTGGGCGCTCGAAGGGAGTTGGGTTGATGGCCGGCAAAGCGCGCGATCGGTGTCGGGTGGAGCGAAGATCAGCTTCCGCTTCCACGCCCGGGACCTCCATCTCGTCCTCGGCTCGGCTAACGGCAAACCTGTCGCCTTCCGAGTGACCGTCGACGGCCAGGCGCCAGGTGCGAACTCAGGCATCGACGTTTCCGCGACCGGCATGGGAGTGGTCCGCGGCCAGCGTCTCTATCAAATGATCCGTGAGAGGGGCTCGGTTACCGACCGCACCTTTACGATCGAGTTCCTCGAACCGGGCGTGGAAGCCTTCTCATTCACCTTTGGCTGATCGGAGCCGGCTGCTCGTCCGACGCGTCGTCGGCGTCCATCACCGTCGTCTCAAGCCCGGTCGATTCCGGACTGACGCTGGCCTGAGTCACCAACACCGTCGTGCCCGGCTGGATCAAGGCGCGCATATTTTTCGCGAACTCGGCCGGTAGGTGCATTTGTTCCACCCGCTCGGTCGAGATGATCTCGGCCGGCTCGCCGGTGAGGCTCGACACGCCGACCTGAATCCACTCCGGCCTTGCGCCGCCAGTGAGTGTCATCACCTGCGGCTGGTCCGTCTGCTGCGCGACGACAGCGTGCGCCCGGCCGATTTCCTTGCCGTTGCGCAGCACGACCACCTGTTGGTCATGGGTCGAGATGATGATCGAGACGGGGCCGTCAGGCGACGCATCCGGGGTCCAGGTGAACCGGCCTTCGGGCGATAGTGGCATCGCTGGCATGGGCGTTACGCCGGCCATTACCGGTGCGAGCACGCCCGCCGCCGGGCGCTTCACGGGATCCTCATGGCCGCCGGCGATGACCACCGTGCCGCCCATTGGCGTTATCGTGAATAGCTTCTTGGCGAATTCCATCGGCAGGCGGACGCATCCGTGGCTCGCCGGGAAGCCCGGAAGGTTGCCGGCGTGCATCGCCACGCCTTTCCAGGTCAGCCGCTGCTGATAGGGCATTGGCGCGTCCTCGTAGGTCTTGGAGTGGTGATCCTTGTCCTTTTCGAGGATGGTAAACACGCCCGTCGGAGTCTCGTAGCCGTCCTTGCCCGAGGAAATGGTCGAAACGCCTACCCGCACGCCGTTGCGGTAGACGGTCGCGCGCTGCCGGCCGAGGTCGACATAGACCAGCACCGGCCCCGAAGGCGCGATGCTTGGATACAGCACCCACTCGCCGGGCTTCAGTTTCTCAGCCTGACGAGCAAGCTCCAACTGCGCCGACTTGGGCGCGCCCTGAGCGAAGGCCGGTGAAGCGACTATAATGCCGGCAATTAGGCAGCCGACCAAACCAGAAGACCTGATCATTCTAGCCCCCAAATCTACCCGGCCAAGCATAGTCTCAATTTGCGTAAATTTTTTTCACCGCGGAGATCCCGTGCGCCCGCAATCATCCGGGCTGGACACGCGGTTCAACCGGTCACCCATCCAACTGACCGCCGCCTCCGCGCTCTTCATTCCGATCCAATCGTGGCCGACCTTCGGCACAACATCGAGCGTGACCCGGCTGCCAGACGCGCAAAGCCGCCCCATATAGGCATAGGTTATGGCCGGATGAACGAGGACGTCGGCATCCCCCTGCGCCAGGAAGACCGGGATGTCGCGCGGCAGGATGGGCGCGCTGTTGCGCGCGCTGAGCGACCTCCAAGGTTCGATCTTGGTGATGTCGGGGACGGTGAAGAAGCCCATCGCGAGGACCTTGTCGGCAGCTCGCTCCGGAGCGCTTTCGAAGACGGTATCCCAGCATGTCTCGGCCACCGCCGTGATAGCCGGCAGCGCCCGTGGCGTGACGACGTGGGTGTAGGAAGCGCCGTAGATCCGCGCCCAGGCCCAGAGCGTAAGGGCGGAGAGATTGTTGCCTCCGGTCGTGCCGGCGTCGTTACGGAAGAGCGTGGCCAGCTCCGTCGCCGGCGCTGCGGCCGCAACACCAGCCAGCTGAAGCTCCGGCGCGTATCGGCTCTTCATGTCGGCGGCGAACAGCACTGCCTGACCGCCTTGCGAATGCCCCCAGAGGGCGAAGCGCGAGTTGGCTGAAGCGCCCGGGACGGCAGCGGCGGCGCGCACCGAATCGAGCACTGCCCGCCCTTCGCTTGGACCGTCGAGGAACGGATGATCCGTGCCGGTGCCAAGCCCCGGATAGTCCGTCGCCGCCACCACGAAGCCGCGCTTCACCATCTCCGAGACGCCGGGGATCATCATGAAGCGTAGCGGCGAAAGCGATGGTGCACACCGCGGCTGCACGCCCGTCGTCGGGTGGGCCCAGGCGATCACCGGCCGCCCCGCCGCGGGCGCCGGGCCGTTCGGGACGATCACCATTCCCGACACGGGGATCGGCCGCCCGTCCCTCCCAGTGGATTGATAGATGACGCGATAGGCCCGGCTGCCCGACGGAGCGCCGCCGATCACTTCGGAGCGGATGAGCGCCCCGTGAGGAGCGCGGGCGTCCGGCACTGGCGCCGTGTAAAAGAGCGGCGGCGGCCCAGCGGGCACGCAGGCACCTAGCGCCAGAAAGGATAGCACCGCGATCGGCCGCGCCGCAGCAAACCCATCCGATCCCGACGTTCTCATCGCGCCGTCCCCCTGTCCTCGGACGCGCGGAGACTAAGCCAACGCGCCGGATTCACAAGGGAGGGCGCGATGCGGGCGCTAAGCCCGAACGAGCCAGTAGCGGTGATGCTTATACTTGCAGCGGAGGAGCGGCTGCATGGCGTGCCTGCCGTGTTTCTTGCGATATCTCTTCTGCTCCTTGTCCATCGCCTTCAGGCATTTGTGCTTCGTGCTGTAGTCGCCATAGGTCTTGGCGGAGGCTGCCGTGGGAAGAGCAAGGGCGGCGGAAACGACAAGCGCGATCATCATGTTGCGCATAAACACACTCCCGTGTTGCGACGCCCGTCCCACTCGATGC
>JBKPON010000126.1:0-17143 GCA_046733135.1 Pseudomonadota bacterium
ATGCATTGGAAGCCGCGACCAGTCCCCGGACCAGATCAGGAGGGTATCTTCGCCCTCGATTGGAATGACCGCCCCGGGGGCGAATGGCTCCGCTGGCAACAGGTTGGCGAGCTGCTTCTCGATCCACTCACGCTGGTCGAAGGCCCAGGCGAGCGCCTTTTTTTGGCTGGTTCGAGCCGGACAAGTCAGCCGCAGAACTCCCCGAGCGTCGTCGTAGCGTAACCGCAGCCGCCGTGCGCCTCGAATGGGGCGGATCTCGATCGGTACGGGAAGGTCGGATCCGACCGTCAGCCGCTCAGAGCGGCCGCTCGACCACATGATATTCGAGCTCCCCCGCATCGTCCTCGCTCACGGTCCATCCGCGAGTTGACTGCCCCGTATCGTGAACGGTCTCACGGCTTCCGGAAATCAGATAGTGCCATTCGGGCAAGGGCTTCCCGGCGGCGCGCAGCCGATAGGCGCATGTGTCGGGCAGCCACTCGAGCGAGCTCAGATTCCTGCGGTCGAGCTTCACGCAATCGGAAACCAGCTTCATCCGGTTCTTGTAATCGCGGCACTGTCCGCTCCGGCGGTCGAGCAGCTTGCAGGCGACGTTGGTCGGATAGAGCACCCCGGTCTCTTCATCTTCGAGCTTGTGTACGCAGCAGCGTCCGCAGCCGTCGCACAGCGCTTCCCATTCGCCCTGATCGAGCGCACTCAGCGGCTTTTCCCAAAATGGCGCGCGGTCGCTAGCGAGACGGTTCATGACACAGCTACCCTTGCTCTGCTAGGCGGTGGCGATCAAGCGGGATACCGGGGTTGAATCCATGAAGTCGTTGAAATTCGTCATTCCGGCGGTCGCATTGGTGACGATCGCCGTGCCCGCGATCGCCCAGCTCAACACCGACAGCGACCAGTTCGTCGAAGCCGTCGAAAAGCGCGACGGCGACAAAGCCACTGACCTGATCCGGAGCAATCCAAGGATTATCGATTCGCGCAATTCCAAGGGCGACACGGCGCTGATCATCGCCATCAGCCGCTCGGACCGCGACTGGACCGGCTTCCTGCTGAACAAGGGCGCTGACCCCAACCTTGGCGGAAAGGGCGGGGACACACCGCTGATCGCCGCCGCCCGAATCGGGTTCGAGGAAGCCGCCGACTGGCTGATCGGCACGGGCGCCAAGGTCGACGGCACCAACAGGATGGGAGAGACAGCGCTGATCGTCGCCGTCCAGCAACGTCAGGTGCCGGTGGTGAAGCTGCTGCTGAATGCGGGCGCGAATCCGGACAAGACCGACACGGCTGCTGGACTTTCCGCGCGCGAATATGCGGCCCGTGACACTCGGTCGCGCCAGATTCTCCAACTGATCGAAGCGAAGAAGCCGAAAGCGGCAGCCGCTTCACGCTAGCGATTAGTTGAATTCACCCAGCGCCGGGTCAATCTGAGCCGACAGCCGCCGGGCCGCGCGCCTCGCGAACCGGAGCAACTCGGCCTTTCGTCGCGCTGGGGCAAGCGGCCGGTGCACAGCCTCGCGAATGACAGCGGCATCGTACCTGTCCGCGACAATGAGTCCGGCTTCGCCAGGCAAATAACGCTCCTCATCCAGGATCTGCCTCAAATGCGCCGGCACTGCCCAGAAGAAGCGGTCGCAATATTCGAGATAATCAAACCACTTGCCATCGCCGAGCAGATCCGCCTTGGCGACCTTGATCTCCACGATGGTGAGCCCGCCCTTCGCGTCGATCGCCATCAGATCCGCTCGGCGGCCGTTGGGCAGCGGCATTTCGCAAATCGCGAAGAGGTCGTGCCGGCAGAACAGCCGAGTCACTCCGCGGGCCACTTCCGCAGCAATTGGCGGGGCGTCGATGAAGCAGGGAGAATCGAGCTGGCTGGCCACGCACTGGACGTAGAACAAAACGGGACCGCTGCAAAGCGGCCCTTTCCACAGGATCCAGCTCTAATTGGATTAGCGGTAGAAGACGTGATTGCCGATGGAAGCGACCCGCTTCAGGCGCCAACCCGGCGACACATAACGCGCATGAAAGAAAAGCGCATTGCCGGCCACGGATTCATGGAGGCCCTGATCGACGATCTTCGCCATTGCCACGGCCGTCTGCCATTGCTTCTTCGCGCGCGGTACTGCCGGTAGCGACCGGCCGTGGACGAAGGAGAATTGCCCGCGTTGGAATAGGACGCCGCAATAGGAGGGTGGAAAGCGGCCGCCGGAGCGAGCCCGATTGGCGATCACCTTGCCGACGGCCAGCTGGCCCGCGAGCGGCTCGCTCTTGGATTCGAAGTAAATGCCGGTCGCCAGGCATTCGAGCTCATGGCTACCCGCCTCGGATGAACGGAGCTGGGCGACCATCGTCGCCAGATCCGAGCCCGGCGTGACGGTCGGCTCTTCGACGGCCTGAGGCAGGGAAACTTCGGGAGCTTCGTCGGCGGGCTGCGAAAGCTGAGGCTCGCCCTGAGGATCGAGCAGATCCGGGATCGCAACCTCGGGCAGCGCCGCATCCTCGACCGGGACCAGGGGCTCGGTTGTAGGCTCGGCCTGGGCTGGAACAAAGGTCGTCGCGCTGAGCGCAAGGCAAAACAATAGTACTGGACGAAGCGTTGTTAACATTAGGACCAATAAATCTGCGGTGAATCGCCAGGACCAGGGCAGGAATCTACTGGGGATGACTTTCCCGTTTGCCCCTCGGCGGCTCACCGTCTCGCGTGGTATCCTCAGCGGTTCTTATACGCAGAGAATGCCCCCCGCTCTTGTTGTTGGACACGGGTTTCGCCCGCCCCCAGTCGGGGGTCAACCCGCACCGGTCGTTTCAGCGATGAATCGTTCGGGGTTCGCGATATCCAGTTCGATCGCCCATGAATCTTCGTCGAAGCGTGCACGTTTAGCGAGGAAATCGGCAACCTTTTCGGGAGCCGCCGATTCTTCCGGTCCCACTCGCCGCCAGCGATAATGGCCGCCGACGTCCAAAACGCGCTCGAGATAAGCGACATGCCGACCACGACTGCTCACGACCAACAGCAATGAACCACGCTCCGGATCGCCCCTTCTCAAGATTGCCGCAAAGTCGCCGTCTGCCTGGACTCGTCGGACAATGCCCGTCGCTTCGAGCTTAGCGGAAAGGCGGCTCACGCTGATCGGGACATTTCAGGCGGCGTCGCGCTCATCCGCTCCCATGAGCACGGCCGCTAGAGCGTCACGGCTGCGCGCGCCGCGCATCTGCTCCAGGGTCGGCATGTGGCGAGTCACGCGGCTGATCGCGGCCAGTGCTTTCAGATGCTCAGCTCCGGCGTCAGGCGGCGACAGAAGCAGGAAGACGAGGTCAACGGGCTTGCCGTCTATCGCTTTGAAATCGACCGGCTCTGCAAGGCGCGCGAACAAACAATAGATCCGGTTCAGTCCTTCGATTTTGCCGTGGGGAATGGCAACGCCCTGGCCAAAACCGGTCGAGCCGAGCTGCTCGCGTTCGGTCAAGCTGACCAGGATGGCCGCGGAATCATGGCCGAGCCGTTGGCCGGCGAGGTTGGCGACCTGCTGCAGCAGCGAACGCTTGTTCCCACCCGGCAGGCTGGTCTTGATCGCGTCAAAATCGAGGAACTCGCTCAGCTGCATCGAAAGGCGCACTCGTACTAAAGCATAGGCTCGTCGCACTCGCGCCCGCATCGTTGAAAGTGGGTTCAGGCGGGATGCGGCTCGACCCAGCCGATATTCCCGTCCTCACGGCGATAAATCATGTTGTACTCGCCTGTCCCGGAGTTCCTGAACATGAGGGCCGTCGTGTTCCTGAGGTCCATCAGCATCACCGCATCGGACACGCTCGATTCGGGAATGTCGACCCGAGTTTCGGCGACGATTGTCGGTGAAGCCGCTTCCTCTCCGGCCTGCTCCGATTGGGCGAAAATGGTGTAGGCCGCATTCTCGACATAGGCTTGCGCCCGCTCGTCGACCTTATGTTCGCGCAAGCGCTTGAAATAGCGCCGCAGTTGCTTTTCAATCCGGTCAGCGGCGCCGTTGAACGCCATCTGCGCCTCGCGCGCACTGTAGGAGGCTTTAAGCACCACCCCCTGCAGCACCGGCGCCACGATGTCGCACGTATAATCGTTGTTCGGCCCGCGGCCGAACGTCACGTTCGCTCCGACGCTCCTCGAGAAATATTTTTCGGTGATTTCAGATATCCGGCGGGCAGCGATCTCCCGCAGTGACTCGCCGGTATCAACTTGATGACCCGCGACCCGTACGTCCACTGGCCAAGCTCCTTTTACAACTAGGCGGATTGAACCGCCTGGAAGCGCTCGTCAACCGGCTGCTGCAAAGCGTGCCCATATGGGATTGACGAGCTGAGCAATAAACGCGCGGTGTCGTTCGAGTTCCTCGGTGGCGGCGAAGTGCGGACGAGGCGGCCGCAGTTCGCGGACGGTCACTGGCCGGGACATCTGCGGCGCAGTTACGCTGCCCGCCTCCGCGACGAGTCCAAGGCCGATCTGCCGTCCCCCGGTCAACTCGACATAGACCTGCGCGAGCAGCTGAGCGTCGAGCAAGGCGCCATGCTTCACGCGGTGGCTTCGATCGATGCCGAAGCGCATGCACAATGCGTCCAGGCTGTGCTTCGCCCCGGGGTGCTTCGAGCGTGCGAGGACCAAGGTGTCGACCATCCGGCTCATGCACACCGGCGGCCGGCCGCAAAGCTCGAGCTCGAAGTTCAGGAAACCGAAGTCGAAGCCAGCGTTGTGGGCGACCAACGGACAATCCCCGATGAACTCGAGCAACTCCTCCGCCTTTTCAGAAAAGCATGGCTTGTCCGAGAGGAAGATATTGGTCAGCCCGTGGACCGCCTCGGCGTCGCTCGGCATCAACCGTTGGGGGTTGAAATAGGCGTGGTACGTACGGCCGGTCTCGACCCGGTTGTAAATCTCGACGCAGCCGATCTCTACCATGCGGTCTCCGCCAGCCGGATTGAGGCCCGTTGTCTCCGTATCGAAAACGATTTCGCGCACGTCGGAATCTATCCCCCGGCGGGCAGGCCCAGACAAGCGAGAATATCGCCGACCTGACCTTCAGTTGTGGATAGGTCGGTGCCCGTATCGACGACGAAATCAGCTCGCCACCGCTTCTCCTCGTCCGACATCTGACGAGACAAGATTGAATCGAGCTTTTCCACAGTCATTCCGGGTCGGCCGAGCACCCGCGCGCGCTGAACCTCTAACGGAGCGGAAACGACGATGGTCTTGTCGAACTCTCCTGCGCCGCCCGTCTCAAACAGCAAGGGAATCTCGAAAATCAGCGCCTTCGCTTCGCTGTGCTTGTCGACGAATGCCGCACGAGCGTCGCGCACCGCTGGGTGGACGATCTTCTCGAGCGCGGCCAACTGCTCGGGATCGTCAAGCACGAGCTCGGCAAGGCGCTCGCGATCGAGCACGCCGTTTTGGACCGTCCCAGGGAAGCGCTCGCCGATCGGCTCGACCAACGCGCCGCCAGGACCTTGCAGCCGCCGGACCTCCGCATCCGCATCGAAGACCGGAATCCCCGCACGTTCGAACATGCGCGCAACGGTCGACTTCCCCATCCCGATAGAACCGGTGAGCGCAATCCGGATCATGTAAGCAGCAATCCTCGCTCGCGCAGCGCCGCAAGCAACGGGATGAGCGGCATACCAAGGATGGTGAAATGATCGCCCTCGACCCGTTCGAATAATTGCGCTCCGCGACCTTCCAGCCGAAAGACGCCGACCGTGTAGCCGACCTCCGGCCATTCGGCATCGAGATATGCATCGATGAACGCGTCGGAGAGGCGGCGCACCCGCAAAGCGGCCGTTTCGACATGCCGCCAGTCGCTCGCTCCCCCGCGCGCCAGGGCGACCGCGCTGGTGAGCTCCATCGTCCTGCCCGAAAAGTATCGAAGATGTTCGGCGGCAGCGGATCGATCGCCCGGCTTGTCGAACAGACGATCGTCAACGCTGACCACGCTGTCGCTGCCGATCACCCAGGCGTCAGGATGAACGCGGCTGACCGCCTCCGCTTTGGCGCCGGCAAGCGCCGTTGCAATGGCGGTCGAATCGCTGAGCCTCGCTTTCAGCCCGCTCTCGTCGAGATCGGGAGAAACGACCTCAAATTCGACTCCCGCCGCGGCGAGCATCGAGCGACGGATTGCACTGCTGGAAGCGAGGATCAGGCTCAATCGAACAACCTTGTGGAAAAACGCGGGGCTGGGGCTAGCAGGATATGGGGACGCACTGAATCGGACTTTTGTTCGACGTCAAGCCGACGCTGTCCGATGATTCATCCACGGGGACAATTTCGATCCCCAGGCTGTGAATCCCGTGGGCCGACGGCCGCGACTCGCGCTTCTCCTGTGGGGAGCTCCGGCGCGCTCTTGTTGGCAATTTGGGAAAGCCTGCCTAAACCCCGCTCTCCAGCGCCCAATCACATCATCAATCTTCTTCTAAATATATAAATAAGGAGAGAAAGTAGGGTGGCTCCAAAGCCGGCGAAGCTTGCGCCTACGCAGGCGGACAAGCCCTTGCTCCAGGTCTTGAAAGGTGAGCGTTGCGACCCCCCGCCCATCTGGATGATGCGCCAGGCGGGCCGCTATTTGCCCGAATATCGCTCGCTTCGGGAAGAGAAGGGAAGCTTCCTGAACCTCGTCTATGACGGGGAATCGGCTGCCGAGATCACGCTTCAGCCGCTGAAACGCTTTCCCGAAATCGATGCTGCAATCCTCTTTTCCGACATTTTGATCGTTCCCTTCGCGATTGGGCAGAACCTCAGTTTCGTCGCCGGCGAAGGTCCGCGGCTGACTCCCCCGCTGCTAAGTTCGGCGCTGGACCAATTGACCGCTGAGCCCGCCCGGCTGGACCCGATCTACGCGACCGTGGCGAAGGTCAAAGCCGCGCTCGATCCAGCCAAGACCCTGATCGGCTTTGCCGGAAGTCCATGGACCGTGGCGACTTATATGATTGCGGGGCAGGGCAGCCGCGACCAGGCGGAGGCCCGACGGTTGGCGTATCGCGATCCGGGCGCTTTCGGCGAGATCGTTGAGCGGATCGAGGAGGTAACGTTCGACTATCTATCGGGCCAGATCGAGGCGGGCGCCGAGGCCGTTCAACTTTTCGACAGCTGGGCGGGCAGTCTGTCGCCGGCGCAATTCGAACATTGGGTGATCGCTCCCACGGCGCGACTGGTCGCGGCCCTACGCTCACGTCATCCGGCTGTGCCGATCATCGGCTTTCCCAAGGGGGCGGGCGGAAAGCTCGCCGCCTATGCGCTGGAGACCGGAGTCAGCGCTCACGGCCTGGACGAAACCGTGGACCCCGACTGGGCGGTGGTGGAATTGCCCAAAGACCTTCCCGTTCAGGGAAATCTGGATCCACTTGCGCTGATCGCGGGCGGAGCAACTTTGCGCGAATCGGTGGCTCGAATCCTTGACGCCTTCGCCGACCGTCCTCACATCTTCAATCTCGGCCACGGCATTCTGCCGGATACGCCGATCGCTCATGTCGAAGAGCTGCTTGAGCTGGTGAAGGGGGAAAATTGACCGATCTGACGGGTTTCCTCGGCCCGGCCTATCTCTGGGTCAAAGCCGCGCATGTGACGTTCGCGATTTTTTGGATCGCCGGCTTGCTGCTCCTTCCCCGGCTCTACGTCTATCATCACGAGACGATGCCCGGATCACCAGAGGACCGGGCCTGGATCGAGCGCGAGGCGCGGGTGCGTTCCATCATCCTTACGCCGGCGATTGGCGTGGTTTGGATCCTCGGGCTGATGCTTGCGATCCACCTCGACATCTGGGGGCAAGGCTGGTTTCAGGCCAAGCTCGCACTCGTCGTTGCTCTGTCGGCCTACCAGGGTTGGCTGGGTGCCTATGGCAAGAAGCTCACGTCTGGCGAGCGGCCGTTGTCGAACCGGGGCGTGCGCATGCTCAACGAAATTCCAGGCGTCGCCGCGGCGCTTATCGTGGTACTGGTCATCGTTCGCCCATTCTGAACGTTTCGGCGCTGTTCGATGAGAGCGCCAATTGACACAAGTTGCTGCGAGACATACCTCGGGGGTGAGCGGCTCCGGTCAGTTTCCCCAATTCGCCGCCCCTCATTTCCTGAATAGAGCGGCGTCCTGCCGCCCTCCGGCTTTGTCGATCCTTTGAGAAGCTCGAGCAAAATCTCCCAAGAAAAGAACAACTTATGCATTTGAAAGAACTGAAAAAGAAAACTCCCGCCGACCTGGTCGCAATGTCCGAGGAAATGGGGGTCGAAGGCGCGTCGACGATGCGCAAGCAAGACCTCATGTTCTCGATCCTGAAGATTCAGGCTGAAAACGGCGTCGAGATCATGGGCTCCGGCACCATCGAGGTGCTGAACGACGGGTTTGGATTCCTCCGTTCGCCCGAGGCCAATTATCTTGCCGGCCCCGACGACATTTATGTCGCGCCGTCGATCGTGCGGCGTTTCGGCCTACGCACAGGCGATACCGTCGAAGGCGAGATCCGCGGCCCCAAGGAAGGCGAACGTTATTTCGCGCTGACTCGTGTGACCACGATCAACTTCGATGATCCGGAAACCGTCCGCCACCGCGTCAACTTTGACAATTTGACGCCGCTCTATCCGGACGAGAAGCTCAAGCTCGACACGCTCGACCCGACGATCAAGGACAAGTCGGCACGAGTGATCGACATTGTTTCCCCGCTCGGCAAAGGCCAGCGCGCCTTGATCGTCTCTCCGCCACGCACCGGCAAGACGGTGCTGATGCAGAACATCGCCCGGGCGATCACCGACAATAATCCCGAGGTGATCCTCATCGTCCTCCTCATCGACGAGCGGCCGGAAGAGGTCACCGACATGGAGCGTTCGGTCGATGGCGAAGTGATCTCCTCGACCTTCGACGAACCCGCATCGCGCCACGTCCAAGTTGCCGAGATGGTGATCGAGAAGGCCAAGCGCCTGGTCGAGCACAAGAAGGATGTCGTGATCCTGCTCGATTCGATCACCCGCCTTGGGCGCGCCTACAACACTGTGGTCCCGAGCTCCGGCAAGGTCCTGACCGGCGGTGTCGACGCCAATGCGCTGCAGCGGCCGAAGCGTTTCTTCGGCGCCGCGCGGAACATCGAAGAGGGCGGCTCGCTCTCGATCATCGCCACCGCTCTCATCGACACGGGATCGAAGATGGACGAGGTCATCTTCGAGGAATTCAAGGGCACGGGTAACAGCGAAATCGTGCTCGACCGGAAGGTTGCGGACAAGCGCATATTCCCAGCCTTGGACGTCGGAAAATCCGGCACCCGGAAAGAAGAGCTGCTGGTCGAGCAGGGTACGCTCACCAAGATGTGGGTGCTTCGCCGGATCCTCATGCAGATGGGCACGGTCGACGCGATGCAGTTCCTCCTCGACAAGATGAAGGACGCCAAGTCCAACGAGGACTTCTTCGCCTCGATGAACCAGTAACATCGGTCATCGCGAGTGGCGGGAGCGACTTGGTGATGATGCAGAGGGCCTAGCGTGCTTCAAGGCCTGGATTTCGGCGCGATCTTCACTGCCGCCGGGCTGGTCAAGCTCCTGCAGGTGATTGTCGGCGACCTCACCATGGCCGGCGACAATGTGGTGATCATGGCGTCGCTCGCTTCCGGCTTGCCGGAGCGCGAGCGGCGCAAAGCGCTGATGTTCGGCGTCGGAATGGCGCTCGTCTTCCTCATCACTTTTGCCGTTCTCGCGACGCAGCTGCTCAAGGTGACCGGTCTCGTCTTTGCCGGCGGGCTGCTGCTGCTCTGGGTGGCGTACAACCTCTTTCGCGAGCTGCACCCGAAAGAGCCGGTGGTATGCGACGATCCGCTGACCCCGGAAATCGAAGGCCCGCCGCAAACGAAAACTTTCCTCCGGGCGGCGCTACAGATCACCGCGGCCGACCTCAGCATGAGCCTCGACAATGTCCTGCTCGTCGCCTCGATCGCCCGCGACAATCCGGCGCTCCTCTTCGTCGGTCTGAGCTTCTCCGTCCTCTTCATGGGCTTCGCCGCCAGTTACGTCGCCCGGCTTATGCAGCGATATCACTGGATCAATTACGTCGGCCTAGCGGTGATCCTCTACGTGGCCGCGACGATGATCTACGAAGGCTGGGTGGGGGGAGAGAATGTGCTGGGGTTGAGGAGCGTGCTCGGCCTCGTCTAGGACCGACTGTGATGGATTTCGCCAGCCTCATCACTCCCGAAGCGGTCACCGCTTTCATCGAGATTATCCTCATCGACATCGTCCTTGCCGGGGACAATGCGATCGTCGTCGGCGCGCTCGCGGCCGGTCTTCCGCCGGACCAGCGCAAGCGCGTGATCATGATCGGCGTGCTCGCCGCGCTGGTACTGCGGATCTTCTTCGCGCTGATCGTCACCCAGCTGCTACAGGTCGTCGGTCTCGTGCTTGCCGGGGGAATCCTGCTGCTGTGGGTCGCCTGGCGCATGTACCGCGAGCTACGCCATAACGGCGAAAGCCCCGGGTCCGACGAGATTCTGGGTGACGAGCATTCGGGGCTACCGCCGGCGAAGAGCTTCGCCAGTGCCGCCTGGGGCGTGGCGGTCGCCGATGTCAGCATGAGCCTCGACAATGTGCTCGCGGTTGCCGGAGCGGCACGCGAGCATCCGTGGGTTCTAGTGTTCGGTCTCATCCTGTCGGTCATCCTGATGGGCATCGCCGCCAATCTGATCGCTCGCTACATCGAACGTTATCGCTGGATCGCCTGGGTCGGCCTGCTCGTGATCCTCTGGGTCGCGCTGAAGATGATTTACGAAGGTGCCGGCCACGTCGCTCCGGTAATCGCGCCCATGTTCGGCTGAGGGCCGATGACGACGGATACGATCTATGCGTTGTCGAGTGGTCGTCCGCCCGCGGCGATCGCGCTCATTCGAGTGAGCGGGTCGCTTGCCCATGAGTCGGGCGAGCGGCTTGCGGGGTCCCTGCCCGATGCGCGCACGGCGGCGGTGCGCGAATTGCGCCATCCCACCTCGGGAGAATCGCTCGATGAAGCGCTGGTTCTCCGTTTCGATGCACCGGCGAGCTCGACGGGCGAAGATACGATCGAACTGCACTGTCACGGAGGCCGGGCGGTTGTGCAGGCGGTCCTTGGGGCTTTGGAGCAGATCGAAGGCTTACGTGTCGCGGAACCTGGCGAGTTTACTCGCCGTGCGTTCGAGAACGGTCGGATCGACCTCACGGAAGCCGAGGGTCTGGCCGACCTGATCGAGGCCGAAACGGAATCGCAGCGTAAGGCCGCATTGGCGCTCGCCGAGGGCGGGCTCAAGAAACAGATCGCACTTTGGCAACAGCCGCTGCTGGTCCTCTCCGCGCGCGCCGAGCGTGCGATCGATTATGCCGAGGAGGATGATTCCGGGATCGACGAGCAGCTGTCCCGGGACTGCGGAGCGCTCGCCGAAGAGTTGCGTGGCTGGCTGGAACGGCCACGCACGGAAAAGCTGAAGGACGGCATCCGAGTGGTTATCGCCGGTCCACCCAATTCTGGGAAATCTAGTCTTATCAATGCGATAACGGGCGAAGAGAGAGCAATTGTCGCGGAAATTCCGGGGACGACCAGGGATTATATCGACGTTCCTCTATCCGTGGCCGGGACGCCCATGTTGCTCACCGATACGGCGGGCCTCCGCTCTTCCGAAGACAAGGTGGAGGCCATCGGCGTCGCTCGCGCCAAGACGTTGGTGGAGGGGGCTGACGTGCTCGTTTGGCTCGGGCAATCGTCCGATGCGCCCGTTCGCCCTCGGGTCATCATCGTGCATAGCAAGTCCGATCTCGCCGACCGCGGACCCGCATCGAATGACTCGATTGCCGTGTCCTCGGTCACCGGCAACGGGCTAAAGCGGCTCCTGGAGCAGATCGAGGATCAGGCGAAATCCTTGCTACCGGCGGAAGGCGCGATAACATTGAATCGGCGGCAAGCGCTGCACATTCATGAAGCAGCGGAGGCTATCGAATCAGCGGCATCGGCCGGAGACCCGGTCCTGATTGCCGAAGACTTGCGTCTGGCGCGCAATGCGTTCGATCGGTTGACTGGACAGGCCGGAGTCGAAGACGTGCTCGACGCGCTTTTTTCCCGCTTTTGTCTCGGGAAGTGATGTTTCACGTGGAACACTGTTCCGCTAAGGCCGGGTCGTGTTCGACGTTCTGGTGATTGGAGCCGGTCATGCCGGCTGTGAGGCCGCGGCCGCCGCAGCCCGCCGGGGCGCGCGGGTGGGCTTGCTGACGTTCCGTGCGGAAGACGCCGGTCAGATGTCGTGCAATCCGTCAATCGGTGGAGTCGGCAAGGGGCATCTCGTCCGTGAGCTCGATGTCTTCGATGGACTGATGGCGCGCGCTGCGGACCGTTCGGCGATCCATCGCCGAATGCTAAACCGCAGCAAAGGCCCGGCGGTTTGGGGTCCGCGCGTTCAGGCGGATCGGCATTTTTATCGCCAGGCGATCGGCGAGCTGCTCCGGGAAAATGCAGTCGAGGTCATTGTCGGCGAAGCGCTCGAGATTGTCGTTCGCGGCGGGAAGATTACCGGCCTGGTCACCAGTCTCGGCATTTTGTCATGCCGAGCGCTGGTGATCGCGACGGGCACCTTTCTCGACGCGCGGATGTTCGTGGGTGAGCAATTGCTCGTGGGCGGGCGGAGCGGTGAGCGTGCGTCGATCGCGCTTGCGGGGCAGATCCGCGAGGTTGGCTTGGGGCAGGGACGCCTGAAGACCGGTACGCCACCGCGTCTAGACGGCCGAACCATCGATTGGACACGGCTGGAGGAACAGCCGAGCGATCGGGAGGCGTGGACCATGTCCGCACTCGATGACGGCGTTCGGCAGCCGCAACTATGCTGCGCAATCACACGCACAAATGCCCAGACGCATGAGATCATTCGGGCGAATTTCGCTCGTTCTCCATTGTTTGCCGGTGCGATTGAGGGGAGGGGGCCGCGTTACTGCCCGTCGATCGAGGACAAGGTGAAGCGATTTGGGGACAGGGACCAGCATCAGATCTTCCTGGAGCCGGAAGGTTTGGGCGACCACCTCGTTTATCCCAACGGCATTTCGACGTCGCTGCCCAGCGACGTGCAAGAGGCGTTCGTTTGCAGCATTGCTGGGCTCGAGCGCGTGGAGATTGCGCGACCGGGCTACGCAGTGGAATATGAGTTCGTCGATCCGCGGAGGCTAGGCGCCACCTTGGAGGTCCACGGGCTTCGGGGCCTGTTCCTCGCCGGGCAGATCAATGGGACGACCGGGTACGAAGAAGCAGCGGCCCAAGGTCTCGTTGCGGGTCTGAATGCGGCTGCCACCGCGTTGGCGTTGGACGAGGTCCGTTTCGATCGCCGCACAAGCTACATCGGTGTGATGATCGACGATCTCACACTTCAAGGTGTGAGCGAGCCCTATCGGATGATGACGGCGCGCGCCGAGCATCGCTTGTCGCTGCGTGCGGACAATGCGACCTCGCGACTAGGCGAAGCGGCCCTCGAAGCGAATTGCCTTACCGACTGGCGCCGGCGCCAGATAGAGGATCATTTCGACCAGCGGGCGAGGATGGGCTGGTCGGAAACCGTGGAGGGTCAGGCAGACGCGCTTTACGCCCCCTATATCGAGCGACAGCAGCGCGAGTGGGAAGTCGTGCAGCGTGACTCGCGTATTTGGATCCCGCCGGAGCTTGATTACGGAGCCGTTCCGGGCCTGTCGAATGAGATGATCGAGCGTCTGAGCGCGGTGAAGCCCGAAACGCTCGACCAAGCCTCGCGCGTACCCGGTGTCACGCCCGCCGCATTATCGGCACTCTACATCGCGGCTGGCCGCCGCGCCTTTGCGTGATTGACCTGCTCGAGCGGGCCGCGGGTCGGCCCGTTTCACGTGAAACATTCGAACGTCTTGGCCGCTATGCCCATCTCTTGGCAGAGGAAAGCCGGCGCCAGAACCTCATCGCTTCGTCAACGGCCGATCGAATCTGGGAACGGCACATTCTGGATTCGGCACAACTCGTCCGCTTCGAGCCGCATGGTCGCTCATCGTGGGCGGACGTCGGTTCTGGCGCAGGCCTGCCTGGTGTAGTCATCGCCTGCATCGTCGAGGGACCCGTCACCCTCATTGAGCCGCGCAAACTCCGCGCGCAATTCCTCCAAGATGTGGTCGATGAACTGGGCCTCGGCGCCGCCGTTGAATGTCGGAAAGTGGAGAAGGTCGAAGGGCGATTCGACGTGATCACCGGGCGCGCCGTCGCGTCCCTTACACAATTCCTGCGGATATCCCACCATCTGTCCACAAAAAAGACGGTTTGGGCGCTTCCTAAGGGCCGAAGGGCCCAATCCGAACTGGCCGAGGCTCAGCGCACGTGGCAAGGTATGTTTCACGTGGAACAGAGTGTCACCGACCCAAATTCGTACATCGTGGTCGGGACGGGGGTGAGGGCGAAATGATCCGCATCGCGGTGGCTAATCAAAAGGGCGGTGTGGGCAAGACCACGACTGCGATCAACCTTGCGACGGCACTCGCCGCGATCGGCTGGCGGGTATTGCTCGTCGATCTCGATCCGCAAGGAAATGCTTCGACCGGCGTCGGTGTCGGCGCCGCGCAGCGAAAGCGGTCGAGCTACGACGTGCTGATCGGTAGTGAGACGGTTCTCGATGCAGCGGTTGCCACCCGCGTCCCCCGGCTCGACCTCCTACCGGCGACGGTCGACCTTTCTGGCGCCGAGATCGAGATGGTTGGTCTTGAGGATCGCGCGCATCGGCTCGACAAGGCCCTGAACGGAACGCCGCCGAGCCGCTGGGACATATGTCTGATCGACTGCCCCCCGTCGCTCGGCCTGCTGACGGTGAATGCGCTGGTCACCGCGCGACACCTGCTGGTTCCATTGCAATGCGAGTTTTTCGCGCTCGAGGGGCTCAGCCAGCTGCTTCGGACCGTTGAGCGGATCAGGGTCGCGTTCAATCCAGAACTGGCCATTCTCGGTGTGGCGTTGACCATGTTCGACCGTCGCAACAATTTGTCGCAAGCGGTCTCCGAGGACGTCCGCGCTTGCCTCGGCCAGGCGGTGTTTGAGACGGTGGTGCCTAGGAACGTGCGCTTGTCGGAGGCTCCAAGTCACGGCTTGCCGGCGCTGATCTATGATCTGCGGTGCCCAGGCTCTGAAGCATATGTCCGTCTCGCCCGCGAATTGATTCAGCGCTTGCCGCAGTTGGCGGAGGCGGCATGAACGCCGAGCGGCCGGCCAAGGGTCTCGGCAAGGGACTATCGGCGCTGCTGGGCGACGCCGGCCCGGCCCCGAGTGAACCATCAGCGTCCTTGTCCGGTGGAGTCCGGGAAATCGAGATAAGCCGCATTCGGCCAAATCCAAACCAGCCGCGAATGCTCTTCAACGACGAAACGCTGGATGAACTTGCCCAATCGATCGCCGAACGCGGAGTCCTGCAACCAATTCTTCTGAGGCCGACGGACGACGGCTTCGAAATCGTCGCTGGTGAGCGACGGTGGCGAGCGGCTCAGCGAGCGCGGCTGCACTCAATCCCGGCGATCGTTCGTGAAATCGATGCCACCACCACCGCCGAGCTCGCGTTGATTGAAAATATCCAGCGGGAGGATCTGAACGCGATCGAAGAGGCCGAGGGGTATCGCCAGCTAATCGAACGCCATGGCCATACGCAGGACGGCGCTGCGAAGCTCGTAAACAAATCGCGAAGCCACGTGGCTAACCTATTGAGATTACTCAGTTTACCGGAAATGGTCCGACAATCGCTAATGAAAGGCGATATCACCATGGGTCATGCGCGCGCCGTTGCGACCGCGCCGGACCCCGAGGCTTTGACCCGGGAAATCATCAAGAAGGGCCTGTCCGTCCGTCAAACGGAGAAGCTGGCCGGCAAGGTCCGGCCGGGGGCTGGAGCGGACATCGCTCGAGCGAGCGCGCGAAACAATCCGGCGGACGCCGATCGGGCGGCGCTCGAGCGGCAGCTCGGCGAAATGCTCGGAGTGAAGGTCCAGGTCGCGCACAAGGGGCAGGGCGGCTCGGTCACACTCTATTATTCCAATCTCGATCAGCTGGACATGATCTGTCAGCGACTTTCGGGGGAGCCGATCTAGCGAGCCCGACGGGCTACGCGTGCGATCGCCAGCAACTCCTCACCCAGAAGTTGCTGATCCGGAGCACGGCTGAACATCAACTCATGTTCAAGCCGCCCCGCACGTTCCGAAATGGTCGCGATGCTCTTCGCGTCCCACGTTGCAAGGAGTTTCGCGACCAGCGCTTTGTCCTTCCAAAACAGAGACCTGCCGATCGACGTCATGACATCGTCGCTCGTTTCTCCCCGCTCAATGCGCGCTCTCGCCGGCGCCAACATCATTAGCCGCCGCTGGAGCGAACGCACGACCGGAACGGCTTCCGACCCGCCCGCCGGAAGCCGGGAAAGCTCGTCGACCAGCGCATCGAGCTGACCCCCGAGCGCAAGGTCGGCCAAACGCAAGAAGTCACTTTCGGAGGTGCCCGCCCCGACCGCGTCGATCGCCTCATGCTCGAGTTCCTTGGGGCTTTGTGGCGATGCGTCGACGTACAGTGCCAGCTTTTGCAGCTCCTGTGCGGCAAGGCCCTGATCGTTCGCGCAAGCTTCGGCGATGCGCGCCGCGACGGAAGAGCCGAGCTTCAGGCCATATTTGCGGCCGACGTCCACAACCATGCGCACGGCATCCTGGCCCTCGGGCGCATAGGAGGCATAGGCGAGGACATGGGGCGAAGCCTCAGCCAATTTGAGTAATGGCGCCGTTTTCCGGAGCGTCCCGGCGATGGCGACCACCGGACTTTCGCCGGGCGGCCCCTCCAATAATGCTCCGACCCCGCCGGTAACATCCTCGCCCGCGGGCTCGATCCAGATAGCTCGTCGGCCGCCGAACAGATTCATTGCGCCGGCTTCATCGGCGAGCGTCGCCGGATCTGACCTTACCGCCGCCGCAGCGACGATGAATTTGGACGCACCCAAGGCTTCCAGCAGCCGCTGACCCAGCGCCCGCGATTGCGCCTCGTCCGGACCGTGGAAAAGATAGAACCGAATGCGCGGATCCGGCTGGTCGACCGCTCGGCCAATGCTCGCTTTCGACGCTTTCACTTGCCGGCTGCGGCGTGCGACGCATAGAGCGCCAGGCGCCCCACGATCTGGTCCGACAC
>JBKPON010000127.1:0-10642 GCA_046733135.1 Pseudomonadota bacterium
ATTAGCGACCAAGTTCCGAGCCGCGCCTAGCGGCGATACGGGATCCACTCGCCAAGAAGGCAGGCGGGCTCTGGAACTGTCGATCCCTGCTCACGGGCTCGGAATCGATCGCCACGACAATACTGTCCTCCCGTGGAGCTCAGGACGACGATTGTACTCAATTCCCTAAGCCCCGGACAGGAGCCGGCGAGCCGGTTCACGTAAATGGTGGATCCAGTGTCATAGACAATGGTCGTGGGATCCGTAGCGACTAGATTTCGGTCGGATTGAGCGAGGACACACGCCTGCGAAGGTCCGGCCGTGCGGCTGGCGAGCTGCTGCGCAAGTTTCCCGCCTGGGGACAAGGCGGGCTGCGAGCAGTCGGCTAGGACAAGCCCGAGAAGAATTGGCGACCAGCGCGTCCAGCGCTCTCTCGCAGATCGATGTGCCATGGGGCCTCCTTACCGTGCCATCAGGGCGATGCGCTTGCCTCTATTCGTGCCTCGTTTTGCGACGATCCGCCTTGCCCATCAGCACGCGAAGCGGTTGACGAGATTCTCGAGATATTCCTGGCGCCCCGAGGCTGGCCGCACGTCGGAGTTCGACTGCAACGCATGGTCGGCCAACTGCTCAAGGTTTAGCACACTGAGCGCCTCCTTGCCGAAGTCGCTCCGCCAGCCGGCATAACGCTCGTCCACGAACTGCTGCAGCCGCCCGTCCTTGATGATTGCCTCGGCGTTGAGCAGTGCCTTCGCCAGCACATCGATGCCGCCGACGTGGGCGTAAAGAAGATCGACCGGGTCAACTGACTGGCGGCGCACCTTCGCATCGAAATTGAAGCCACCGCTGGCCATTCCGCCGCCCGTGAGAATGTAGAGCATGGCAAGCGTGAGTTCCGGAACATCGTTGGGGAATTGGTCGGTGTCCCAGCCGTTCTGCGGGTCGCCGCGATTGATATCGATAGACCCGAAGACACCCAGCGCCAACGCATTGGCGATCTCGTGCTCGAAGCTGTTTCCAGCGAGCGTCGCGTGGTTCGCCTCGATATTGACCTTGATCTCATCCTCGAGCCCGTAGCGCTTCAGGAACCCATAGACCGTGCCAACGTCGCGGTCGTACTGGTGCTTGGCAGGCTCATGCGGCTTGGGCTCGATCAGGATCAGGCCGCCGAAGCCGATCTTGTGCTTGTGCTCAACGACATTGCTCATGAACCGCCCGAGCTGATCGAGCTCGTGGCTGAGGTCTGTGTTGAGGATCGTGTCATAGCCTTCGCGGCCGCCCCACAGTACATAGTTCGCGCCGCCGAGCCGATGCGTGGTCTCCAGCATTTCTCGCACCTGGAAGGAGGCCCACGCGAAAATCTCGGGGTCCGGGCTCGTCGCCGCGCCCGCCGCGTAGCGCGGATGCGAGAACAGGTTCGCCGTGCCCCAAAGGAGGTTCACGCCCGTCCGTTCGATCTGTTCCGCCATCCTATCGGCGATCAAGCCGAGGTTGCGCTTATGCTCCGCCGGGGTTTCCGCGACAGCCATGGCATCGACATCGTGAAAACAGAAAAAGGGAACGCCCAGGCGCTCGAGGAAATCGAAGGCGTTGACGAGCTTCAGCTCGGCGAACTCCTGCGTGCAAGGCTGGCCCGGCTTCCACGGCCGATCGAACGTGCCCATCCCGAAGATATCGTGACCCGGCCAGTGAAAGCTGTGCCAATAGCAGACGGCCAGCCGCAGATGATCCTTCATCTTGCGGCCGAGCACCTCCCGCTCCGCATCGTAAAAGCGGAAGGCGAGCATGTTCTCGCTTTCCGGCCCCTCGTAGCGGACCGGGTCCAACTCGATGAAGATGCGACCGGTGGCAGATGATTTGTTCAGCATGATGCGTTCCGAAACGATGATTTGAGGGCGGCATAAAGCGCACGAAAGCGCGGCAATCTGTCGGCGAAATATTGAGCGATATCCGAATCGGGTTCGACAGTGTCGATGATGGGCGGCGGGGCGCAGCTTCCCTGAACCGTTCCCTCACCGCTCGCCACTTGGGCTAGCCGCGCAGCGCCCAGCGCTGGTCCAACCGCCCCTCCTTCACGATAAACCAAGGGACGCTCCAGTGCACCCGCAATCAGCTTACCCCAATAGCCAGAGCGCGAGCCGCCTCCGACGACGGTGAAGGATTCGACGCGCGACCCGGCAGTCAGGATCACATCCAGTCCGTCGCGCAGACCCATCGCTACTCCATCGAGCACGGCGCGTGCGATCTCCGGCGCGTCCGTGTCGGCGGTCATTCCGAAGAAGACCGCCTGGGCGTGGGAGTCGGCGTGCGGCGTCCGCTCACCAGTAAGGTAAGGCAGAAAGATCGGAGTCGCGGACTCGTCGGCGCGAGAGGCACAGTCAATCAGCTCCGGTACGTCCATGCAGAGCAGGTTCGCCGTCCAGTCGAGCGATGAAGCGGCGCTCAGCATCACCGACATTTGATGCCAGCGACCAGGCAGGGCATGGCAGAAGGCGTGCAGGCCGGTGTCCGGATCAGCCCTCAACGTGTCGGTCGCGACAAACGATACGCCGGACGTGCCGAGAGAGATGAAGGCCTCTCCATCGGCGGTGACGCCTGCGCCCACCGCGGCGGCGGCATTGTCCCCCGCTCCCGCGGCGACCGGGACCTCGCCCATTCCCCAATTGCGCGCCACATCGGCGCGAAGAACCCCAGTCACTTCAACGCCCTCGAACAAGCGTGGCATGTGACGTTCGGTCAGACCGCATGCAGCCAGCATTGCGTCAGACCAGCGCCGATTGCCGACATCGAGCCATAACGTCCCGCTCGCGTCAGACGCATCTGTCCCCTTTTGGCCGGTGGCCTTAAGTCGGACATAGTCCTTCGGCAGAAGCACCGTTTCGATCGCCGCAAAGACCTCTGGCTCGTGCTTTCTCGTCCACAGCAATTTCGGTGCGGTGAAGCCGGGGAACGCCATGTTCGCCGTGATCTCGCGCGAGCGCGGCTCAGCCGATTCGAGTTCTCTGCACTCCTCTTCGGAACGGCCGTCATTCCACAGGATCGCAGGCCTCAGGGGTTTGTCGGCGGCATCTAGGAGGGTGGCGCCATGCATTTGTCCAGCGAGTCCGACGGCCTGCACCGCTTCGCGTAGCTCAACGGGAAGTCCGAGCACGGCGGCATTAGTTGCGGCCCACCAATCTTCGGGATCCTGCTCGGACCAAGTCGAGTGCGGGCGTGAGACGCTCAGCGGGGCCGACTCTTCGCCGACGAGGAGCCCCGTCTCGTTGATCACGGCGGCTTTGACTGCAGACGTGCCGATGTCGATGCCGAGGAACACTTAGCGCTCGTACCTTTGCCATTCGGGCTCGGATTGTCCCGAGGCCCTCTCCCTGAGGTAGCGCTAACACGAAGCGAGCCCTAAAGTCGAGGCGCATTCGGCACAATTGCCAATGACGATTCCGTCCAATAGCAACGCGTGCGCGAAAGGGGATTGATGGCAAAAGCCAGCCGCCGCAGCCGGGGTAGCGCCACGATAGAAGATGTTGCGCGTGCCGCCGGCGTGTCGGCGATGACGGTTTCGCGAGTGATCAACGGCAAGCGCAACGTGCGCAGCAGCACCCAGGAAGCCGTGCTCAAGGCCATTGAGGCGCTCAACTATTCTCCCAACGCCGCGGCGCGCACGCTCGCGGCGGGCGAGGCGACGCGGATCGGCTTGCTCTACGCCAACCCGAGCGCGGCTTATCTCAGCCAGTTTCTGGTCGGCGCTCTCGAAGGCGCACATAAGACCGGTGCGCAGCTGGTCCTCGAAGCATGCGAATCGGAAAGCGCGAGTGAGCAGGCGGAGACGGCACGCCACTTTATTCAGTCGGGGCTCGACGGGGTCATCCTGCCGCCGCCCTTGTCGGAATCCATGGCGGTCCACGCGGAAGTCGCAGCTGCGAAAACACCGATGGTCACGGTCGCAATGGGCTTGCCGAACGAGGAAAACTTGAACGTGCGGATCGACGATTTCGCTGCGGCGAGGGAGATCACCTCCTACCTTATCGGTCTCGGCCATCGGCGCGTCGGGTTCATCCGCGGTCACCCAAACATGACCGCCAGCGCCGAGCGCTTCCGCGGTTTCATCGCCGCCCTGGAGGAGCACGGCCTCGATATCGAAGAGGCGCCGGTCGAACAGGGCTATTTTACCTACCGCTCCGGACTGGTGGCGGCAGAACGCCTGCTTGCCCGCGAACGGCGGCCAACGGCAATTTTCGCGAGCAACGATGACATGGCCGCGGCGGTCGTGAACATCGCCCACCGTCGGGGGCTCGACTTGCCCCACGACCTCAGCGTGGTGGGGTTCGACGACACCATGCCGGCCACCACTGTATGGCCGGAACTGACAACAATTCGTCAGCCGGTCGCTGAGATGGCGGCGGATGCGATCGAACTGCTGATGGCCGAGCTTCGAAACGGCGAAGAAACCGAGCGGCAAACCGAACTCGTTTTGCGCCACGAGCTGGTCATCCGCGACTCCGCTGTCCCGCCGGCGGACCGGCGCGCGGGCGGCTCCGAACATCGATGATCGACAAAGCGCGCGACGCGCGTTACCGCTAACAGTCGAATTCCTTTGGGAGAGGGGAATGGTCGAAGCGAGCCCCGGACGCGCCAACATGGGGTTTATCGGCGCCATCGTCGTCGTCGCAACGATCGGCGGCTTCCTGTTCGGCTATGATAGCGGCGCCGTGAACGGGACGCAGGAGGGCCTGAGGAAAGCGTTCGACTTGGGAGACGCTGGCCTGGGCTTCACCGTGGGCTCGCTGCTGATCGGCTGCTTCATCGGAGCCTTCTTCGCCGGCCGCTTGGCCGACCTCATGGGCCGGCGGAACACCATGATACTGGCCGCCGCGCTCTTTCTCATTGGCGCCCTCGTGCAGGGTTTTGCAGGGTCGCAACTGATCTTCGTCATCGCTCGCCTTTGTGGCGGGATGGCCGTCGGCGCGGCGAGCGTGTTGTCGCCCGCTTATATCTCCGAAGTCGCTCCGGCCGAGATCAGAGGGAGACTGACGACCGTCCAGCAGATCATGATTATCACTGGCCTCACAGCGGCATTCGTCGTCAACTATTTTCTCGCCGCCGCCGCGGGCCATTCGGTTGCGAGTTACTGGCTAGGGCTCGAGGCGTGGCGCTGGATGTACCTGATGCAGTCGGTCCCCGCGGCGATCTTCTTGATTGCTCTGTTCTTCATTCCCGAAAGCCCGCGCTACCTCGCGGCCAAGGGCCATCAGGTGCGCGCCGAAGGAGTCCTCACCAGCCTGTTCGGCGCCGGTGTTGCGCGGGCGAAACTGGAGGAGATTCGCGCCACCTTCAGTCAAGACCATCGCCCGCGGCTCAGCGACATCCGATCACCGTCTGGCGGAATCCGCAAGGTTGTCTGGGCCGGCATCATGCTGGCGGCCTTCCAACAGTTCGTCGGCATCAACGTCATCTTCTATTACGGCGCGACACTCTGGCAGCTCGCCGGCTTCACGGAGGACCAATCGCTCCAAATCAACATCGTCTCTGGCGCGGTATCGATCGCGGCGTGCTTTCTCACCATCGCCGTCATCGACAAGATTGGACGCAAACCGATCCTGCTGATCGGCTCGGCCGGCATGGCGACTACCCTGTTCGCCATGGTCTATGCCTTTTCACAAGGAACGCTGGATCGGGCCGGCAACCTGCAGCTGCCGGGCAACATGGGTACGCTCGCGCTGGTCGCGGCCAACCTCTACGTCATCTTCTTCAATTTCAGCTGGGGTCCGGTGATGTGGGTGATGCTTGGCGAAATGTTTCCGAACCAGATCCGCGGGTCGGCGCTCGCGGTATGCGGCTTCGTCCAATGGTTCTCAAACTATCTCGTCGCGCAATCCTTTCCCGTCATGGCGAAGAACCTGGGTCTAACGGTCAGCTACACTTTCTACGCCGTGGCCGCTGTCATCAGCTACTTCCTGGTGCGGAAGCTGGTCCACGAAACCCGCGGCGTCGAGCTCGAACAGATGTCGGGTCACTAGGACGTTCGAAAAGGGAATTAGTCCGCAGCTCACCTGCGGTCGCCCATTCGGGTTATTGCCTGGCTCTCTTTTCGGCCAACAAGTCCAGCGCCGCATGGACTAGCGCTGAATAGGTGGGACTCATGTCCACGACATATTCGTTTTCACCCCAGAAAAAGGGCCAGTCCTCGCTGTTCTCAGGCAGGTCGGGTTTGATGATCAGCACACCAGGGACGACGCCTCCGGCGATGAAGCTGAAGTCGGCGCGGTTGTTGCCGTAAGCGGTCTCCTTGGAAACGGTACCGACGTTCGAAACGAACGAGAGATCGGAAGCGGGATGCGTGCCGTGGAGATAATCGAGCGCGGTAAATACGAGAGAACCATCGCTAAGGTCCGGGAATGTTTTGTGCACAAGATAATCGGCGAGCGCGTACTGCATGATCTGGCCGTTGCCGGCCCAGCCACCTTCGCTGATCGGCACTCCATACGGATTGGGCCGAGGCCACAGCTTGGCCGCGTTTGCCCGCATTTCCGCTATCCTGGCTTTGACTGTCTGGCGGTACGCTGGTCCCATGAACGGCACCGCACGTAACGCATCATCGATGACAAACGGATATTTGCTGGAGACGATCGGCCAGAGCTGCTCCACGGTCCTCGCATATTGCGGCTCATCGGTCGTCATCAGTAGCTCGACCGCTGCGGTGAACTTCTCTGCCTCGAGCGGCCCGCCCGTCGTGTTGCCATGGGTGAAGAGGAATGGTGCGTGGCGTTGCTCGTCGGCCCAGATGTGGCGCGCATTCGCGAGGCAACGCGCGGCAAGCGCGTTGTCGTAACCGCCAAGGGCCCGCGCTGCGGCCGCAAGCCCTGCAGCCGAACCGTAATTGAGCGCCGTTGACCGGCTGGTGAAGGCCCAGCGGTCGTCCGGCGTTCCACTTCTTCCGTCCCGTTCATCGCCCGGTCTTAGCGCAGGGTTGTAAATCAGCCCGTCAGTCTTGCTCGCTGCGTCGCCAAGGTGGGTATATTGCGCGACATCCGGCTCGACGATGCCGTTGATCGCGAACCCGACGGCTTCTTGCTGCGCGAGCAGCTGCAGCACCCCATGCTCGATCTGCTGGAGATAATCGGGCTTGCCGTCCGGCACATGCATTTCCACGCGGCGACGCTGCTCGTCAATTAGGGTCTGATCGCGAGGCGGATGAAAGCGCTCCCACGTGTCTGATAGTTGGCGGATCACCGCATATTGGGTCTGTGTGCGGATGTCGAAATCGCCTGCGTCCAGCCAGCCGCCGACGGCCAGGCCCGGAATATGTTCTCCCGGCGCGTAGCGCGTGTCCGTGGCAGGCCCTTGAGCATAAAGATCAATATGCTCGTGATTGATCGGTGCTTGACGCGCATCGTCGCGATGGGAATCTCCGTGCCAGACGCGATAGGCTTCGTTCACGAACATGTGATCCATCTGGACGTTCATGTAGACATCCAGGCTCGGGTGCCAGGCGTCGGCATAGACGTCAGCAGCGATGCGGAACGGCGCGGTTTTCACCCCGTCATATTCGAGCCGATAGATGCCCGGCGTGCGGACTCCTGAAAAATCGAACGTGCGATAGTCGTAGCGCAGGTAAGCGCCCCAGCGTTCAGGTACTGCCGTTTGGATTATCTTCGTGCTTCCGTCCGGGCCGATTCGTACCAGCCGCGCACTCCCCGTCGGCGTTGCATGGGGATCGAGCTCGATGATGGCGACCTTGCGCTGCTCGGGAGCATAACCGACTTGGCTGTGGCCGATTACCGGAGCACGGACCCAGCTCGGATCGCTGTTCGCCTCGACGGTCCACTCGAGCACTTTGCCGGCGCGGCCGACAGGGAGGAGGCTGCGCAAGACGAACCATCCATTGTTCGCTTGGTTGCGCCCATCGTAAAGGCTGATGTTCTCCCCTTCCGCACGGACAGTGACCCGCCGGGCGGGATCGTCGGGTGCGAGCACGACCGTCCCGCCGCTCGCTAGCGGGAGTGGTTCGGCGCCGGGTCCGAGATCACGGCCGCTTGACGGCTGACGCGGCCCCCCCGCAGTCATGTCACCTGCCGGGTGCAGTGGAAAGGTGCCGGTCGTGCTCCCGGCGATGTAGCTCTTGTGGAAAAAGGCCGCAGGCTTGAACTCGAGGTTCAATCCAGCCTTGCCGGCCAGCGCTGGGGGGAGGGGCTGGTCCAGGATGACCGAGACTGCCATAGCCGCCCCCCGGGGAGCCGTGTGAATTCGATAGCGGAAACTGTATTCCGGATATTCGAGAAGAACGTCGGTGGTGCCGCTCTTTGGATTCACCTTGCGCTCGACCAAGCGGGCTATCGGATCCCACTGTCCCGGCGTTGCCGAAAGCCGGACGTCGCCGTTCGTCGCAATCCTGTTGCCCTGCTGGATGACCTCGATGCCGCTGATCTTGGAATCTGCGAACAGACCGTCGTACCAGTTGCTGAAAACCAGATAGTTCACACCACCGGTTTCGACATAGCCGGCTCGGTTCAGCGTCAGGTTGGTCGCGGTCGCCCCGCCCGAAATGAAGGCGCCGGAAAGCAGCGTCATCCTCGCGAGAAAGTGCAACTTCGGCATATACGAACCTCCCGCTATGGGAGCGCTACCATAGCGTCGGCTGACTGGAAAGCTGCCCCCGACCGGCTCCCAGAATCGGAGGAAGAAAACGGTCTCCACTGGCTTAAGAAAAGCGTCAGGCAGGCAGTGCAAAGCTCGTTGCTTCCAAACTGCCGTCAGGCGGTCAGGTTTGACCGAGGTCCTGCAGCAGACCGGTGAACCACGGCACCGATGTGTCGAACGCCTTGCCGCCGGCGATCCGCTCGAACTCGATCGCCCTGAGCTCGTTACCACGCTCCTCGTCATGACCGACGACTCCGGACTCGCCTCGCAGCGCCGCATCCACGGCATAGGCCGTACAGTCGCGGATCAGCGCGAGGTCGGTCTGGTTCGCGGGCGCTGAGCGCGCGAAATAGCCGCTCTTCTGAACGAGCACCTTCTCCGCGCCGAGCCTGGCGGCGAATTGCCCGGCGAACCACTGGCCTGGATTCACCTTGTCGAGTTGGACGTGGCCGAAGGGGTCACGCGGCACGGCCTCGCCGGCCATCTCCATCTCAGCCACGATCTCGCTGAGTCCGGCGCCCTCGGAAATGAACAGATTGACGCCGCCTTGCTCATCCATGATCGTCCGCAGTCGTTCGGCCTCCTCGGCGACCTCGAACGACCGCTCCGGCACGTAGACGCCGTGAACGTCCCAGCGGGCAGCGGAATTCTCCAGCCACTCGGCAAATTGCGCGTCGCGCACCCATCGGTGATGCGCCAGCGCGGTGGCTGCGGTGAGCCACCCGCAGTTGCGACCCATGACTTCGTGGACGATCAGAATCCGCGGGTTTGACGACTGCTCGGCAATGATGTTGCGGGCGTATAGCGCACCTTGTTCCGCGGCGCTTGACGCACCCAGGGTCTGCCGGATCGGGACGACGTCATTGTCGATGGTTTTCGGTAAGCCCACCACCGTGAGCCGGTAACCGTGACTGCTAAGGTAGGCCGCCAGTTCGGCGGCCGTGGTGTTGGTGTCGTCGCCGCCGATCGTATGGAGGACATCGACGCCGTCGCACCGCAATTGCTCGGCGGCCACGTGCAGCGGATCCTGCCCAGGCTGGACGAGGCCGCGCTTGACGCAGTCATCGACGTTGGTGAGCCGGACCCGGCTGTTGCCGATCGGGCTGCCTCCGAAGTCTTGCAGCCGACGCGCGCTCGCTCGTACCTTGTCGGTCACCTCCACCGATTTGCCGGTGAGCAGACCGGCGTAACCGTTGAGGTAGGCGATGATCCGGACGTGAGGTGCGACCTCGGTATAGTGCTCGATTAGCCCGCCGACAGCAGCGGATAGGCACGGCGCCAGGCCGCCCGCCGTGAGCATGGCAACGGTAGTGACAGTCATGGATTCAATCATGCCAACACATCGCCGGCGCGGCCAGACCGCCTCCGCCTTCGCGTCTTCGTGATCGACGAGTTCTTTGCCAATGAGGTCGGGTGCTGCGGTGCGATCACCTTCAAAGTTGAAAGAGGTAGCGCGGCATTCCAACTTTGAACCTGGTTGACCTTGGCTTCCTCGCGCCAGAGTTTCAGGGCGGCATCGCCAATCGCCTGCAGAAGTCTTGGAAAGCGCGGTGCTTCTCCGAATCGGCAAGGCTTGCCGTGCCGCTGTTTGTCGGGTTTCGACCGAGACCACGATGACGCCTGTTCGTTTCGGAGCTCAGGCCGTGCTTTCCCCGTGCTTGCTGGGCGCAAAACTAAGCCTGGCAGTAGTCCCTACCAGCAGTGCAAACCATTGATTTGAATGGTGGAGCCGAGGGGGATCGAACCCCTGACCTTCGCAATGCCATTGCGACGCTCTCCCAGCTGAGCTACGGCCCCACGTCCTGCAAGCGCCTTAGGCGAACTTTCCCGCGCTGGAAAAGCGAAAAAGTCGTCGCCGGTGGCGAATTTCCAATCGCTTAGGCTTCGTCGTCCTCGCCCGCTGTCTCGACTCCCAGGTCCCCGTCGCCCGTGTTGAGATCGACTTCCTCGTCGGCGCTGACCTCGGCGTCCTCGTCGATCGCCAGGTCTTCGGCAGCGAGCTCGTCGTCCTGCTCAGGTTCCTTGGCGA
>JBKPON010000128.1:0-3278 GCA_046733135.1 Pseudomonadota bacterium
ACGATGCAATCGTCGTTACCGCTCGACGGAGCGGAGCACCTACCTGGTACATACGGCATGCAGATTCTCTGCTCGTTTTAGTTGGGTCGTCCGGGCAGATTACGAAGGGAACTCAATGGGACGCCGCCCCCCTCATCGAGGCACTCAAGGGAGCGGACCGTGTCAGCTTCCCTGCGATCCAAGATTACCAGATCTCACCTTTTCGGATGATCGGCTATCTCTTCAAATGGAATCGGATGTCGAAACTGCGCAATGGACAAACGCTACGCGACTTCATGACGCCTGGCGAAATGGCGCGACTTTGAAGCGTTGCACCGGCGCAGATTGATCGGCGACGGCTATGAATTGAAGCATCCCATCCAAATCGCAATCGAGCTTACCAGCAGCACTTACGGGAATGTGAAATGGGCTGACGGGCCGGAAGAAATCGTGAAGCGGGCCTATAAAAAGATCCATTTCGCAATGGTGCCCGTGCCGAAAGCCGATGGGAGAGCACACGCAAGCGCTCTCTTCGACGTACCCCGTTCCGCTCATGCGCAATGCCTTCGAGATATGATCGCGCTTGCTGAAATCGGACCGACTGCGGCCGATGCAGTTTCACGAGCCTGGGCAGCCAGGCGCGTTAAGGAGGTCATATCATCCCCTGCCACCCGGGTGTGGACCGACTGCTGGCCTTATACGGTGCAGACGCCGGTAAAAGCGCGCCTCTATGGCACGTTGCGATCCTATCTTCAGACAAGAGGAACCAGCATCGCGGTGGTCGATCTGCCTGCACTCGCTGGACAGAATGGAATTCTCGATCGCCTCAAGTCCGAAGGCTTCAATGTTCAAGGTCCGGCTTGGCATTGATGCAATAACGAGCTCGTCTCGAATCAGTGGCGCAGAACAGCCCGTCACTTCGCCGATGACAGTTGGCACTTCCAGATTGTAGATGGAGGCCCGAGCCGGAATCGAACCGGCGTGCAAGGATTTGCAGTCCTCTGCGTAACCACTCCGCCATCGGGCCTGGGGGTTCCCGCGCCTTTCCGCGAGCTTCGCGTCCGGGTCAAGCCCGGCGCCTGCCGGCGAGTTGGCAACCACGCCTTCGCAGTTCAAGCGCGGCTGCTTTTCAACTTTCGATGAACGAAGGTTGGCGCGGGCGGAAGCTGCCGATATGACCAGCCTTGTAAAACAGGTGTATTAGTTTCATACTACAGCCATGACGATCCAGTCCCCGATTCCCGATTTCGCGGCCGCGCGCGAGGCGATGGTGGAAAGCCAGCTCAGGCCCCAAGGCGTGAACGACGAGCGCGTGCTTCAGGCGATGGGCTCGATTGCGCGCGAAAAATTCCTTCCGCTCCATACGCAGCCGCTAGCCTACGTGGACCGCGCGGTGGCGATGGGCCCCGGCCGTTTCCTGTCGGCGCCGGCTGTGCTTGGACAGCTGTTGACCCAGATGATGCTGGAGCCGGGCCAACGCGTTCTGATCATTGGCGCGGGTACGGGTTACTCCGCCGCCGTGATGAATGACCTCGGGCTTGAAGTGACCGCACTGGAAAGTGATGCGCAACTGGCTGCTCATGCCCGCCAGCTGGGGATCGACGTGGTCGAAGGGCCGCTGAGTGCCGGTTGGAAGAAGGGCGCGCCGTTCGAGCGAATCCTCATCGACGGCGCGGTCGACCAGGTCCCGGAGCCGATCATCGCGCAGCTCGCGGACGGCGGACGGCTCGGCACTGCGGTGCTCGATCGCGGAGTGACGCGCCTCGTCATCGGCCAAGCCTCGGGCGGAGCGTTCGGCTTTCTCACGATTGGCGACGCGGGAGTGCCCGCGCTGCCCGGTTTCATGCGCCCGCGGGCGTTCACCTTCTAAAGGGCGGGGGTTTCGTGGTTCGGAGGATCATCTCAGGCGCTCTGGCCGGCGCGCTCCTCGCGGGGACAGCCTCGGCCGACACGCTGCGGGAAGCGCTCGTTTCCGCCTATCAAACCAATCCGACGCTCACGGCCCAGCGCGAAAACCTCAAAGCGACGGACGCGAACGTTGCGATCGCGCGGGCGGCCGGCCGTCCGCAGGTGACGGCCTCGGTTGGGGTGAACAGGAATCTGACGCGAAGCGGCGTCATCGTCCAAACGCAGGGCAACGATCACAACATCAGCCTTAGCGGTGGAGTGGATCTTTCGGTCCCTTTTTTCAGCGGCGGGAGCGTCCGTAATTCGGTTAGCGCGGCGAAGATTCGCGTCGAGGCGGGCCGGGCGACACTTCGTGCGGTGGAAGGAGACGTCTTCACGCAAGCGACCGCCGCTTACATGGACGTGATCCGCGACCGCGCGATCGTCGAGCTTAACGAAAACAACGTCAAGGTCCTGACGACCAATCTCGAGGCGACGCGGGACCGCTTCGAAATTGGCGATTTGACCCGCACCGACGTGGCCCAATCCGAAGCACGCCTGCAGCTAGGGCGCTCGCAGCTTGCATCCGCCCAAGGCCAACTGACCGCCAGCGAGGCGACATACCGACAGGTGATCGGCCGTCCACCCCAAGAGCTCGCGCCGCCCCCGCCATTGCCGCCGTTGCCGGCCAATGAAACGGAGGCAACCCGGATCGCGCTCGCCAGCAATCCCGATCTGCTGTCGCTTCAGCGTCAGGCTGTCGCCGCCGGCTACGACGTGAACGTCGCCCGGGCGGGTCGGCTACCGACCATTTCGGGAGTCGCGTCCGCGGATTACATCAATCAGGTGACGGGCGGCACGAACGGTCTCGACCGTACGGGGACGGCCACCTCGGTCGGTCTCAATCTGCAACTACCGATTTTTCAAGGCGGCCTTCCCGCGGCGCGGATCCGCCAGGCCCAGGCGCAGCAGGGCCAGCTGCAGGAGCAGCTCGTCGGAACGGAGCGCGCGGTGGTCCAGGCGACCCGGGCCGCCTTTGCCGGATATGAAGCCTCGCAGCGGTCGATCCAGGCCCAGACCATCGCCGTCCAGGCGAATCAGCTTTCGCTGGAAGGCCACCGCGCGGAGCAAAGCGTCGGCACGCGTACTGTTCTTGACGTGCTCAACGCTGAGCAGGAGCTCCTGCAATCTCAAGTGTCTCTGGTCACCGCGAAGCGTGACGCCTACGTCGCCGGCTTCCAGCTGCTGAACGCCATGGGCCAGGCGGAAGCCCAGGATCTCGGTCTCGAGGGCGGTCCGCTTTACGATCCACTCGGCAATTATCGGCGTGTAGCTGGAAACTGGAACGACTGGGCGAGCGATCCACGCCACCCAGCAGTTTCGACCCGCACCGTCAGTCCGCAGGAAATGCC
>JBKPON010000129.1:0-7595 GCA_046733135.1 Pseudomonadota bacterium
AAATCAGACTGAAAAACGAATGGCGCTTTTACGTCGTGCTTGACCAGATGGTGCTGATGAATCTGTTCGCAGATCCCGCGGCGGTCGCGGCACACACGAGCTCCGGCGGCCACGAGCGGCGGCTGGCGTCCTAGTCGCCGGAGACTTTCTCCAGAAACGCGTCGATCGCGGCAAGCGCCTCCGGTTCGCCGAGGGTCGGCGCGTGACCGATGCCCGGAACGACAACAAACTTCACGCCAGGAGCGGCAGCGCGCATCTTCTCGGCGGTTTCGGCCGTGAGCAGATCGCTCTTCTCACCGCGAACGACCAGCAGCGGCTTTTGCGTCAGAGCCAGGAAAAAGGGCCACATATCGACCGACGGGGCGGAATCCGCGGCTCTGAAAGGCACCGCGATCGCCATGTCATAATCGAAACGAATCTCGCCGTTCTCCTGCCGGCACATCCGTTTCGCCATCCCCACCCAATCCGCCTGCGTGTATTTTGCCGGCAGGTTACCGTGGTTAGCCGCGATCGTCCGCGCAGCCTCGTCCCAGCTTTTGAAGCGCACATCTCTGCCGACATAACCCTTGATGCGCTCGATGCCGGCGACTCCGAGGTCCGGCCCGACGTCGTTAAGGACTGCCGCGGCGATCCGCTGCGGTCCGATGGCCGCCATCGCCAAGGTGACGAGTCCCCCTAGCGACGTGCCGATGAAGATCGCGCGCGCGATTCCCAGCTGGTCGAGCAACTCGATCACGTCGAGCGCATAAGTCGGCGGAAGATAGCGGCTGGGCATCGGATCATAATCACTGAGGGCGCGCCCACGATAATCGAGCACGATCACCCGGAATCGCAGTGAGTAACGCTCCGCGAGGTCGGAAAAATCGCTCGCGTTGCGGGTCAGCGCGGGAAGGCAGAGCAAAGGCGGATAAGCGTCGCTGCCGGGGTAATCGCGGTAATGCAGCTTCAGCCCGTCACGAACGGTGAAATATCCGTCACGATACAGGGTCGCGGGGGCTGGCGGGACACTATCTACACTCTGAACCGTCATTCGCGTCCTCCACCCTCCGAGCCGACTGGCCCAATAATAGCGTCGCAATCATCTGCCCCCTTTTCATGTCTGGGAAAATCACTATATCGGCCTCATCCAACACATATCGGCTCTGGCCGCGCGATACCGTGCGCCCGGAGCTTTTCCCGTCCTCTCCGGGACAGGGTCCGAACTGGCGCACGGACCGAACGCATTGGAGAGGGTCGCGGGAGCAGCGCTCCACAACAGTATTCCGGCGAAGGCCGGAATCCGGACTGGACCCCGGCGTTCGCCGGGGAACAACAGCGGAGCGCGGGGATCCTGCGCTCGGCACAGCGCAGGGAAGACAATGGCAACGAAGGCGATCGACGCTCCGGCCAGGACCAAAAATGGCCGAAACACCGCAGCGCGGCGTATCCGCAAGATTTTTGGCAACATCCACGAAATCTCCGAGATGCCGAATCTTATCGAGGTTCAGCGCGAGAGTTACGAGCAGTTCCTCCGCTCGGACCCGACGACCGGCTATGTTTCGGGCCTCGAGAAGACGCTTCGGTCGGTGTTTCCGATCATGGACTTCGCCGGCACCGCCCACCTCGATTTTGACCATTATGAGCTCGAGGATCCGAAATACGATACGGACGAGTGCCGCCAGCGCGGCCTCACTTATGCCGCGCCGATGCGAGTCACCCTGCGCCTGACGACGTTCGAGATCGATCCCGAAACCGAGGCCAAATCGGTCATCGATATCAAGGAGCAGGACGTCTACATGGGCGACATGCCGCTCATGACGTTGAACGGCACCTTCATCATCAACGGCACCGAGCGCGTGATCGTCAGCCAGATGCACCGTTCGCCGGGCGTCTTGTTCGACCACGACCGCGGCAAGACCCACGCGTCTGGCAAATATCTCTTCGCCGCGCGTGTAATCCCCTATCGCGGCAGCTGGCTCGACTTCGAGTTCGACGCCAAGGACATCGTCAACGTCCGCATCGATCGGAAACGTAAGCTGCCGGTCACTGCGCTGCTGCATGCCCTCGGCATGGTCAGCGAAGAGATTCTCAACACCTTCTACAATCGCATCGCCTATGTGCGCGGCAAGAAGGGCTGGCAGATTCCCTATAACGCCGAGGCTTGGCGCGGGCTGAAGCCGACGCATGACGTTGTCGACGCCGACACCGGCGAGGTCGTGTTCAAAGCGAATGAGAAAATCACGCCGCGGCGCGCCAATCAGGCATCCAAGGACGGCCTCAAGAACCTGATCATCCCGACCGAGGAAATCTTCGGCCGCTACTCGGCGTACGACCTCATCAACGAAAAAACCGGCGAGATATACATCGAAGCCGGCGACGAAGTGACTTCGGAGAACATGGAGAAGCTTGACGAGGCGGGTGTGAAGACGCTCGAGCTGCTCGACATCGACTTCGTCAACACCGGCCCATGGATCCGTAACACGCTGAAGGCCGACAAGAGCGAAGACGGCGACAGCGCGCTGGCCGACATCTACCGCGTCATGCGCCCTGGCGAGCCACCGACCCGCGAGACCGCGGACGCGCTCTTCTACGGTTTGTTTTTCGACCCCGAGCGTTACGACCTGTCGGCGGTTGGCCGAGTGAAGCTCAACATGCGCCTAGGGCTCGACGTCGAGGACACGGTGACCACGCTGCGCAAGGAGGATATCCTTGCGGTCGTCCAGGAGCTGGTGAATCTCAAGGACGGCAAGGGCGAAATCGATGACATCGACAATCTCGCCAACCGTCGAGTCCGCTCGGTTGGCGAACTGCTCGAGAATCAATATCGAGTCGGCCTGCTGCGGATGGAGCGCGCGGTGAAGGAGCGCATGAGCAGCGTCGACGTGTCGACGGTCATGCCGAACGATCTCATCAACGCGAAACCGGCGGTCGCCGCGGTGCGCGAGTTCTTCGGCTCCTCGCAGCTGTCGCAGTTCATGGACCAGACGAACCCGCTATCGGAAGTCACGCACAAGCGGCGCGTGTCGGCGCTTGGGCCGGGCGGCCTCACCCGCGAGCGCGCGGGCTTCGAGGTGCGCGACGTGCATCCGACGCACTACGGCCGAATCTGCCCGATCGAGACTCCCGAAGGCCCGAACATCGGTCTAATCAACTCGCTCGCCAGCTTCAGCCGCGTCAACAAATACGGCTTCATCGAGACTCCGTACCGCAAGGTCGTCGATCGCAAAGTGACCAACGAGGTCATCTATCTATCGGCGATGGAAGAGGCGAAGCACACGATCGCCCAGGCGAATGCCGAACTGAACAAGGACGGCACCTTCGTCGAGGATATCATTTCGGCCCGTCGCAACGGCGAATTCCTGATCGCACCGCGCGACCAGATCACGCTGATGGACGTCTCGCCGAAGCAGCTGGTGTCGGTTGCCGCCTCGCTCATTCCCTTCCTGGAGAATGACGACGCAAACCGCGCCCTCATGGGATCGAACATGCAGCGCCAGGCGGTGCCGCTGCTTCAGGCCGAGGCCCCGCTCGTCGGGACCGGCATGGAAGAAACGGTCGCACGTGATTCCGGCGCTGCGATCGCGGCTCGCCGCTCCGGCGTGGTCGACCAGGTCGATGCGGCCCGTATCGTCGTCCGCGCGACCGGCGAGTTGAAGCCCGGTGAATCTGGAGTCGACATCTACACGTTGATGAAGTTCCAGCGCTCGAACCAGAACACTTGCATCAATCAGCGTCCGCTGGTGAAGGTCGGAGACACGGTCGAGGCCGGCGAGATCATCGCCGACGGTCCGTCGACGGAATTCGGAGAGCTCGCGCTCGGCCGCAACGTGCTCGTCGCGTTCATGCCGTGGAACGGGTACAATTATGAGGATTCGATCCTGATCTCCGAGCGGATCGTGAAGGACGACGTCTTCACCTCGATCCACATCGAGGAGTTCGAGGTGATGGCCCGCGATACCAAACTCGGGCCGGAAGACATCACCCGCGACATCCCGAACGTCGGCGAGGAAGCACTTCGCAACCTCGACGAGGCGGGCATCGTCTACATCGGCGCAGAGGTCGAGCCGGGGGACATCCTGGTTGGCAAGATCACGCCGAAGGGCGAGAGCCCGATGACACCCGAGGAGAAATTGCTCCGCGCGATCTTCGGTGAGAAAGCGTCTGATGTGCGCGACACGTCCTTGCGCCTTCCGCCGGGTGTGCAGGGTACGGTGGTCGAGGTGCGCGTGTTCAACCGGCACGGCATCGACATCGACGACCGGACGCGAACGATCCAGACCGAGGAGAAGGAGCGGCTCAAGAAGGACGCCGACGACGAACGCGGAATTCTCAATCGCGCGACCTTCTCGCGGCTCAAGGAAATGCTGCTGAAGCAGACCGCGACCGCCGCGCCGAAAGGCATCAAAAAGGGCTCGACCCTTGACGAGCAAGGCCTGGAGTCGGTGGAGCGCCACGACTGGTGGAAGATCGCCGTCAAGGACGATAAGCGCCAGGCAGACATCGAGGCGCTGAAAGCGCAATACGACGAAGCCGCCGGGGTCATCTCCCGCCGCTTCGAGGATCGCGTCGAGAAGCTGGAGCGCGGCGACGAACTGCCCCCGGGCGTGCTGAAAATGGTCAAGGTGTTCGTCGCGGTGAAGCGCAAGCTGCAGCCGGGCGACAAGATGGCCGGCCGTCACGGCAACAAGGGCGTGATCAGCCGTATCCTGCCGATCGAGGACATGCCGTTCCTCGAGGACGGGACACAGGTCGATATCGTCCTCAACCCGCTCGGCGTGCCAAGCCGAATGAACGTCGGACAGATTTTCGAAACCCATCTGGGCTGGGCCGCTCGCGGTCTCGGCAAGCAGATCCAGGAGATGCTCGAAGACATTCACGAACGCGGCAAGGAACTGACCGGAAAGGACGTCAAGAGCGTCCGCGGCAAGCTCAAGGACATCTACGGTGATGCCTATGCCAAGGAGATCGACGCCCGCGACGACGATGCCTTGATGGAGCTGGCGTCGAACCTCACCGCCGGCATCCCGATGGGAACGCCGGTGTTCGACGGCGCTCGCGAACCGGACGTCAGCGACATGTTGGAGAAGGCCGGGCTCGACTCTTCTGGCCAGGTGGTCCTGTTCGACGGCCGCAGCGGCGAACCGTTCGACCGCAAGGTGACGGTGGGCTACATTTACATGCTGAAGCTCCACCATCTCGTGGATGACAAAATCCACGCCCGTTCGATCGGCCCGTACAGCCTCGTCACTCAGCAGCCGCTAGGCGGCAAGGCGCAGTTCGGCGGGCAGCGCTTCGGCGAGATGGAGGTGTGGGCGCTGCAAGCTTACGGCGCCGCCTACACGCTGCAGGAGATGTTGACGGTCAAGTCCGACGACGTGATCGGCAGAACCAAGGTCTACGAGGCGATCGTCAAGGGCGACGATACGTTCGAGGCCGGAATCCCGGAGAGCTTCAACGTGCTCGTCAAGGAGATGCGCAGCCTAGGCCTCAACGTCGAACTCGACACGATCGTGGACGAGGAAGGCGAAACCCCGACCGCCCTGGCCGCCGAGTAATTGAAAAATCCACCAACCCCTCCCGCCAGACGGGAGGGGTCAGGAGCATAAAGAATGAACGAACTGACCCCCTTCGCCAATCCTATCGCCAAGCCGGAGACATTCGACGAGATTCGGATCGGCATCGCTTCGCCGGACAAGATCCGCAGCTGGTCTTTCGGCGAGATCAAGAAGCCGGAGACGATCAACTACCGCACGTTCAAACCCGAACGTGACGGCCTGTTCTGCGCGCGCATTTTCGGCCCCATCAAGGACTATGAGTGCCTTTGCGGCAAATATAAGCGCATGAAATACAAGGGGATCGTGTGCGAGAAGTGCGGGGTCGAAGTGACCGTTTCGAAGGTCCGGCGCGAGCGCATGGGCCACATCGAGCTGGCCGCCCCGGTCGCGCACATCTGGTTCCTGAAATCGCTTCCGAGCCGCATTGGCCTGCTGCTCGACATGCAGCTGAAGCAGCTCGAGCGCGTGCTCTATTTCGAGAGCTATGTGGTGATCGAGCCGGGTCTCACCGCGCTCGAGAAATATCAGCTGTTGACCGAGGACGAGCTGCTCGCCGCCCAGGATGAATATGGTGAGGACGCTTTCTCCGCCGGGATCGGAGCCGAAGCGGTCAAGATCATGCTCATGGACCTCGACCTTGCGGGCGAAAAGGAACAGCTGCTGAAGGAGCTGGCCGAGACCAAGTCTGAACTCAAGCCCAAGAAGATCATCAAGCGCTTGAAGGTCGTCGAAAGCTTTCTCGAGTCCGGCAACCGGCCCGAATGGATGATCATGGAAGTCGTTCCGGTCATCCCGCCCGAGCTGCGCCCGCTCGTTCCGCTGGACGGGGGTCGCTTTGCAACCTCCGACCTCAACGATCTCTATCGCCGCGTCATCAACCGCAACAACCGTCTGAAGCGGCTGATGGAGCTGCGCGCTCCGGACATCATCGTCCGCAACGAGAAGCGCATGCTGCAGGAGGCGGTCGACGCTCTGTTCGACAACGGCCGCCGCGGCCGCACAATCACGGGCGCCAACAAGCGTCCGCTGAAGTCGTTGAGCGACATGCTCAAGGGCGAGCAGGGCCGCTTCCGCCAGAATCTTCTCGGCAAGCGCGTCGATTATTCGGGTCGTTCGGTCATCGTGACCGGTCCGGAGCTCAAGCTCCACCAGTGCGGCCTGCCGAAGAAGATGGCGCTCGAGCTGTTCAAGCCGTTCATCTACTCGCGCCTCGACGCCAAGGGTCTCTCCATGACCCTCAAGCAGGCGAAGAAGTGGGTCGAGAAGGAGCGCAAGGAAGTTTGGGACATCCTCGACGAGGTGATCCGCGAGCATCCCGTGCTCTTGAACCGCGCGCCGACGCTCCATCGCCTCGGCATTCAGGCCTTCGAGCCGGTGCTGATCGAGGGCAAGGCGATTCAGCTTCATCCGTTGGTCTGCGCCGCCTTCAACGCCGATTTCGACGGCGACCAGATGGCCGTGCACGTTCCGCTGAGCCTCGAAGCCCAGCTGGAAGCGCGCGTGTTGATGATGTCGACCAACAACATCCTCTCTCCAGCCAACGGTAAGCCGATCATCGTTCCGTCACAGGACATGGTGCTCGGTCTCTACTATCTCAGTCTCGAGAAGGAGGGAGAGCCGGGCGAAGGCATGATGCTTTCCGACATGGCCGAGGTCCACCAGGCCCTCGCCGCCGGTGCCGTCACGCTGCACTCCAAGATCGTCAGCCGAGTCCCGCAGACGGACGAGGAAGGCGAGACCTACATGAAGCGCTTCGAGACGACTGCGGGCCGCATGCTTCTCGGCGAGACTTTGCCGAAGAGTCATAAGGTGCCCTTCGAGACGATCAACCGAGTTCTAACCAAGAAGGAAATCGGCGACGTCATCGACATCGTCTATCGCCACACTGGTCAGAAGGAGACGGTGCTGTTCGCCGACGCGATCATGCAGCTTGGGTTCCGCCACGCCTTCGCCGCCGGAATTTCCTTCGGCAAGGACGACATGGTCATCCCTAAGGACAAGGAGCGGCTGGTCGAGGAGACTCGCAAGCTCGTGAAGGACTACGAGCAGCAGTACCAGGAC
>JBKPON010000130.1:0-2350 GCA_046733135.1 Pseudomonadota bacterium
CCTGTATCCTGTGGCTCGCCCCGCGGGTCTGAAGCTCCCAGTCGCGGCCGGCGCGGCGGACCTGGACGATTCGGCGGCGGCCGTCGACCGTTACCGTCAGTAGCCGCTGCCCGGGCGTCCAGCGTCCGACGATGTCGATGAGGTCCCCACCATCGAGCAGCGCGAGCGTGCCCCCCTTGTAGGGCTTGATTCGGATGCGGTGCCGCTCGCCAGCGATCTTCACGCTCCGCTCGCACAGGACATGGACCGGCGGCCCGAGCTGGCCGTCGATCTCGGCAGCGCGCTCGTCGACAATGACCGCCACCATGCCGGCGATCACCGCCAAGTCGGCGATCAGCTGCGCGTCCGCGGGCGCTCCGTCGAAGCCGTGGGGATATTCGTCGGCGATGAAATCGGTCGCGAGATCGCCTTTGCGGAACCGCGGATGCTGCATCAGCGCCGAGAGGAAGTCGACATTGTCGCTGATGCCGTCGATCACGAACTGGTCGAGGGCGTCCACCTGCGCGTCAATCGCCGCCTCGCGGGTCGGTGCCCAGGTGATCAGCTTAGCGATCATCGGGTCGTAGAACATGCTGACCTCGCCGCCGTCGGCGACGCCGTCGTCGACGCGGACGCGCACCACGTCGCGCGAGCCAGCCCCAACCTCGTTCGTCCTGAGCGAAGTCGGACGGCGCTCCTCCGACGCCGGTGCAGAGCGCCCTTCAACTACGCGCTGCGCGCTGCGCTCAGGACGAACGGATGTGGTTCGAGGCCCCCAATATCTAATCAACCGCCCGGTGCTCGGCAGGAAATGTCGGTACGGGTCCTCGGCGTAGACGCGCGTTTCGATCGACCAGCCGTCCAGCTTCACGTCTTCTTGAGCGAAGCCAAGCTTCTCGCCGGCCGCAATTCGGATCATCTGCTCGACGAGGTCGAGACCGGTCGTCTCCTCGGTCACCGGATGCTCGACCTGCAGCCGAGTGTTCATTTCGAGGAAATAGAAGCTCTTGCCGCTCGGGTCCGCGCCGTTGACGATCAGCTCAACCGTGCCCGCGCTATAATATCCGACCGCCCGCGCGAGCGCGACCGCCTGTTCGCCCATGGCCTTGCGCATTTCCGGCGAGACGAAGGGCGACGGCGCTTCCTCGACAACCTTCTGGTTGCGGCGCTGGATCGAGCATTCGCGTTCGTTCAGGTAGAGGATGTTGCCATGCTGGTCGCCGAGTACCTGGATTTCGATGTGGCGCGGCGCCTCGATGAATTTCTCGATGAACACGCGGTCATCGCCGAAGCTGTTGAGGCCTTCGCGCTTCACGCTCTCGAAGCCCTCGCGGACGTCCTTCTCATTCCAGGCGAGGCGCATCCCCTTGCCGCCGCCGCCGGCCGAAGCCTTCATCATTACCGGGAAGCCAATATCCTTGGCGATCTTCAGCGCCTCTTCGGTGGTGGCAATGTCTTCGAGGTGGCCGGGAACGACGTTGACGCCCGCTTTTGCCGCAAGCTTTTTGGATTCGATTTTGTCGCCCATGGCGCGGATTGCCTTGGGCGGCGGGCCGATGAAGACAATGCCGGCCTTGGCCAGCGCCTTGGCAAAACTTTCTCGCTCGGAAAGGAACCCGTAGCCGGGATGAACCGCCTCCGCTCCGGTCGCCTTGCAGGCATCGATGATCAGCTCGGCCTTGAGGTAGGATTCGCTAGCGGGCGGCGGGCCCAGCCGAACCGCTTCGTCGGCCATCTTCACGTGCGGCGCTCGGGCGTCCGCGTCGGAATAGACCGCGACCGTCTTGATTCCCATGCGCCGCGCGGTGCGGATCACCCGGCACGCGATCTCCCCCCTGTTCGCAATGAGAATCTTCTTGAACATCAGGGACGCCCCCAATCGTCATCCCGGGCTTGACCCGGGATCTGCCTACCTTCGCGGCGCCGGAGAAAGAACAAGGCGGATGCCGGATCAAGTCCGGCATGACGATGTGGCGCGATCAGGATCTTCTTGAACACTAGGATCAATCCGCTGGCTTACGCAGGGCCAGAAAGGCAAGCGCGCTTGTGGCTAGAATGGATACTGCCGAAAACAAGAATACAAGTGGGCCAACGGGCGCCATGCATTCCCCATAAAGTCCACGCTGAATGAACTGCTGGCAGTGCTCGTCCAACTGGCTGAGCCACGCATACATGGTCAGCCCAGATGAAATCCACGCAGCCAGCAACAAAACGATGACTCCCGCGGTGCGCTTCACTCCGCGGCCTCGTCGAGTGGCGGGCGGTTGTGGCCGAGCAGTCGCAGCACCTCGTCGGCGGCGTCGGCAAGGTTGGTGCCCGGGCCGAAGATCGCCTGCACGCCCGCGGCTCGGAGCATTGCATAATCCTGCGG
>JBKPON010000131.1:0-22111 GCA_046733135.1 Pseudomonadota bacterium
CGGTCGCAGAGCTTCGGACGCGACTACATCATTCCGGCACCCTTCGATCCGCGGTTGATGGAGGTGGTCGCTTCGGCGGTGGCCGACGCGGCGGTACGCACCGGAGTTGCGCAAAAGCCGATCGCAAACATGGAAACTTATCGTCAAGCGCTTCGCGCGAGGCTCAATCCGACAGTGGCGGTAACGAGCCTCGCCTATGAAGCCGCGCGCGCGAATCCGAAGCGCGTGTTGTTCGCCGAGGGCGAGGAACCAAACGTCCTCCGTGCGGCGATCGCGTTCAAGGAAGGCGGGTACGGCACTCCGGTGCTCGTCGGCCGCGAGGACGTCTATGAGCTGCTCAAGGAGATGGGCGTCGACGACCCCCATGAATATGAGGTGCTTAACAGCCGCAACTCGCCATTGGTCGGGCGTGCGGTCGATTACATCTATCGGATACATCAACGGCACGGCATGCTCCGCCGGGAGATCGAGCGGCTCGTCAATCAGGACCGGAATTTCTTCGCGGCTGCGATGCTCGCGCTTGGCGAGGCGGATGCGATGATTACCGGCACGACTCGACCCTTCAGCCAGTCGCTGCGCCAGGTGCGGATGGTGATCGAAAATGAACCCGGCGCGACTCCCTTCGGCATCAACGTGATTGTCAGTCGCAGCCACACGGTGCTGATCGCCGACACTGCCGTGACCGAGCGTCCGACTGCGGAGCAGTTTGCCGCAATCGCCATGCGCGCGTCAGCCTTCGCCCGCCGTATGGGGCTGGAACCGCGCGTCGCGTTCATTAGCTATACGACGTTCGGCAATCCGCCAGGTGTGCACATTGAGGAGCTGCGCGAAGCGGTGAAGCTGCTCGACGGCTTCCAGTGCGACTTCGAATATGAGGGCGAAATGGCGCCTGACGTCGCGCTGAATTTCGAGATGCAGCAGCGTTTCTACCCGTTCAGCCGCCTGACCGGCCCGGCGAACGTGCTGGTGATGCCGGGTCTGCAGTCGGCGAGCCTTTCAGCCAAGCTGCTGAAGGAACTCGGCGGCGAGAGCGTGCTCGGCCCCTACATGCTGGGTCTCGAGCTGCCGGTGCAGATCGCGCCGATGACAGCGAGCGCGTCGGATTTGGTGACTCTGGCTGTGCTGGCGGCGGGCGACGCGCACTCACGGCATCAGCGCGAGGCAGCGAGGGCGTGAAAATTCCTCCCTGTGAACCCGGACTCGATCCGGGGTCGTGGGGAGGGAAACCATTCACCTAGGAGTGAATGGTGGAGGGGGTAGAAAACCTTGGCGCCAGTTACCGCTCCACCATGCTCCGCATGGTTCCCCTCCCCAGCTTTCGCTGGGGAGGAACTTAGATTCGCTCCACCGAGCTGACGGGATCGGCTTCGCGCAGCGCGGCGATGATTGCGTGTAAGTGTGCGAGGTCGTGCACCTCGATATCGAGATGGAAAGTCTGGAAGCTGCCGTCGCGATGGACCAGCTGGAGGTTGATGATGTTGGCATGCTTGCCACCGAGGATTCCCGACATGGTGCCGAGCGCGCCGGGAATATCGCGAAGGATCACCGACAGGCGAGCGGCGCCGCCATCGGAACCCTCGCCCCAGGCAAGGTCCAGCCAGTCGGCATCGACTCCGCTTGCCAGCGTATCGCAGCCGATCACATGGACCTCGATTTCTTCGTCCTCCCGGCGAAGTCCGACGATTCGGTCGCCCGGGATCGGATGACAGCAGGTCGCAAGATGATAGGCGACGCCTGGCGTCAGGCCCTTGATCGAAATGGCCTTGCGTTGGCCGAGGGGGCGGGGCGCGACGTCCGCGCCGGCCGAGCCGGGCATTAGCGCTTCCATTAGCGCCTCGTCGCTCACGCGCTTACGCGCGATGGCGATCATCAGTTCGTCGTCATTGTCGATCTTGAGCTTTTTCAAGGCGCGGCTCTGCGCATCCTTGTCGAGTTCTGCCGGAAGCCGGGCGACGATTTCGTCGTAGATTTTGCGGCCGAGCTCAACGGTCTCCTCGCGTTCCTTGTGGCGGACGAATCGGCGCACGCCCGCCCGTGCCTTGCCGGTCGCGACGAAACGGAGCCACGACGGCTGCGGATGTTGTGCCTCGGACGCGAGGATTTCGACCTGGTCGCCATTCTCCAGCATGGTGCGGAGCGGAACCACGCGGCCGTTGACCTTCGCGCCGACGGTGCGATCGCCAAGGTCCGTGTGCACCGCATAAGCGAAGTCGACGGGTGTGGCGCCTTTGGGCAGCTGGATCAGCTCGCCCTTGGGGGTGAAGGCGAAGATCCGGTCCTGATACATCGCCATCCGGGTGTGTTCGAGCAGCTCCTCGGGGCTTTCGGCATGCTCGAGAATTTCGACCAGATCGTCGACCCAGGGAACATGGAGATCGGCGCTAGGCTTGCCTTCCTTATAGGCCCAGTGAGCGGCGAGGCCGCGCTCGGCCTGGTCGTGCATCTCCTTGTCTCGGATCTGGATTTCGATCCGCATCTTCGAATCGTGGATGACGGAGGTGTGCAGGCTTCGATAGCCATTGCGCTTGGGCGTCGAAATATAATCCTTGAACCGTCCGGGGACCATCGGCCACCGTCGGTGGATCAATCCGAGGGCGCGATAGCAGTCGGTGATATCCTTGACGATGATCCTGAAGGCCATGACGTCGGAAAGCTGCTCGAAGCTGATGTGCCGCTCGGCCATCTTCTTCCAGATGGAAAAGGGATGTTTCTGGCGGCCGATGACCTCGGCTTCGAGACCATTGTCGGAAAGATAGAGCTGCAGTCCCAGGCCGATCCGGCTGACCAGGTCCCCCCCTTGATCGTGGAGCTGCTGCAACCGGCGCGTGATCGAAGCGTAGGCGTCGGGCTCGAGCTCTTTGAACGCGAGCGTCTGCATCTCGTTCATCATCTCGTACATGCCGATCCGTTCGGCGAGCGGCGCGTAGATATCCATTGTCTCGCGAGCGATCCGGCGGCGCTTCTCCTCGGAAGGAATGTGATGGAGCGTCCGCATGTTGTGAAGCCGATCGGCGAGCTTCACCAGCAGGACGCGAATGTCGTCGCTGAGCGCGAGCAAGAACTTCCGCAGATTCTCGGCGGCGCGTTCGTTCTCCGACTGCGCCTCGATCTTGCTGAGCTTGGTCACTCCGTCGACGAGCCGGGCGACGTCGCCGCCGAAGTGCTTCTCGATCTCTTCGGGGGTCGCTAGCGTGTCCTCGATCGTATCGTGGAGGATCGCAGTGGCGATCGTCTGGTCATCGAGCTTCAAATCGGTGAGGATGCCGGCGACCTCAATCGGATGGCTGAAATAAGGATCGCCGGACGCGCGAAGCTGCGATCCGTGCGCCTTCATCGAGAACACGTAGGCGCGGTTGATCAGCCCCTCGTCCGCATCGGGATCATAGGACCGGACCTTCTCGATGAGCTCATACTGTCTCAGCACGCTGCTAAGATGGGGGGAGGCGGCGCTTTTGTGCAAGCGCGAAAGGAAAGGGCCGCGCCGAGGGAGTACGGGCGCGGCCCCCGGGGAAGACTATTGCGCGGCGAGATCTGAGGTTTTCGCCGCCTTCGCGGAAGCGTTGCACCGTTCGAGTTCTGCAGGGCTGACGGCGCGCCCGTTCACAATGAATTTCTCGATACGACCGGCGTGTTTCGCCAAGGATTGGCAGAGGACCACCGGCCGGCTCTCCTCGGTCGTGCCCAGGCAGGCGTCGGGGCCACAACTCCACACGATGTCGCGAGCGATGATTCGCCCGGAGGAGGGGACCGCGAGTCTTGCGGAATATGACGCCGCCCCAACGGGAACAGCGGCAATCAGGGCCGAAAGGGCGAGACCCAAGCGAAACATCACCTACCTCCTGTTTTTCGTTGCGAATTGCAACTGAATAGCCCAATAGGTTTCAAGATGCAACTATTCTTTGGAACTCTCTTGTGCTTTCATGAGCTTTGATAGGGGAGAGATGCTGCCTATGCCGGCGGACAGGGTCACGTCGCATATCGATGCCTTCAAGGAGGCGGCGCTGTCCTGTCCAATTCCCGCCTCCGTGGAGCTGATCGGCGAGAAATGGGCGTTCCTGATCCTGCGGGGCGCCTTGAATGGCCTCGAGCATTTCGAGGAATTTCAAGCCGGGCTCGACATCGCCCGCAACATACTCTCCGATCGCCTGGCGAAACTTGTCGCTGGGGGAATCCTGGCCCGATCGCCGGATCCCACCGATCGGCGCAAAGTGATCTACTCCCTAACCCCCAAAGGCGAGGGGCTGCTGCCAGTAGTGCTGGCGCTGCGGCAGTGGGGCGAAGAATGGGGTCACGGCAAGCAAAGCATCGTCCTCGCCGACCGACGAGACGGCAAGCCAGTGCGCAAGATCTGCGTGCAGGCGCATGACGGTCGCGAACTCCGCCTGAGCGACCTCATGTGGATTAAGTCAGATGGCGAACGCGTTTCGGCGGAGCCGGTCAGAACGGCCGCCGAATAATCGCCTTATTCGTAATCCCCGCCCGATGGGGTCGGTCGCGGCGGAGCTGCGGCGGTGAGGCGGAGAGCCTCGGCCGCATCGCTCAGGGATGCGAGCTCTTCCGTCTCGTCCTCTTCGTCGACCCGCACCTTCTGCAGATTGGTGACGATCGTCTCCTCGAGCTCCTTCGGCTTCACCGTCTCTTCGGCGATCTCCCGCAGCGCGACGACCGGATTCTTATCGCGGTCGCGGTCGATGGTAAGGTCGGCGCCGCCCGAAATCTGACGGGCGCGCTGGGCGGCGATCAGGACCAGATCGAACCTGTTCGAAACCTTGTCTACGCAATCTTCAACCGTAACGCGCGCCATTCGTCGCTCCGCAAAAGCTATTCCGAAGTGGGAATATGGGATGTCAGGGAGGCGGCGCCAATAGCTTGCGGATGCTTGGAAAGTCAAGGAAAGCGGAGGCGATGGCGGATGCTCCTGCCAAGTCGGTGACCACAAGCCCGATCCGCGCGGAGATCGCCGGCAACCGGCTCGAGTTGCTCGACACCGGAGCGGAACGCCTGCGCGCCCTGCTCGAGCTCATTCGTGGCGCCGAGCGCAGCATCAAAATGCTCATGTACATGTTCAATCCCGACCATACGGGGGACGTCGTGCGTGACGCGTTGGTCGAGGCCGCGCGAAGGGGAATCGAGGTCAAGCTCCTGATCGATGGTTTCGGATCGGCCGCTCCGTCACGATTCTTCGCCGATCTGGACGAAAGCGGTGGCAACTATTGTGTGTTCAACGCGAGCTTCGGCAGCCGCTATCTGCTTCGCAATCACCAGAAGCTCGTCGTTGCCGACGATCGGATCGCCATCATCGGCGGCGCGAACGTCGACGATACCTACATGACGGATCACGGACCAAAACACTGGCGTGACTTATGGCTCCGCATCGAGGGCCCCGAAGCTGGGATGCCGAGCCGCTACTTCGACACGGTTTTCCGCTGGTCGAGTCGCGAGAAGGCGAAACTCCGCTCGCTCCGCCGGATGGTCGGCGAGTATAGCGAGTGGCGGGGACCGCTGCAGTGGAAGTTCAGCGGACCCTTAAGCATGCGCAACAGCTGGTGGCGAAGCATTGGTCGGGATCTGAAGGACGCCAGCCGGCTCGATATGATCTTCGCTTATTTTGCGCCCCCGGGAGCGATGCTGCGGCGTCTTGGGCGCGTTGGCTTCCGCGGACAGGCGCGGGTCATTACGGCCGCCAAGTCCGACAACAATGCGACCATCGCTGCCGCTCGGCACAGCTATAGCCGCCTGATCCGCCGTCATGTGCAGATGTACGAATATCAGCCGGCCAAGCTCCACACGAAGCTCGCGATTGCCGACGATGTGGTGCACATCGGGTCGGCCAACTTCGATTTCCGCAGCCTTTACCTCAATCTCGAGATCATGTTGCGGATCAAGGACGCGGCCTTCGCGGAGGCCATGCGCGGCTATTTCGAGCGCGAGTTGAAGGATTCCAAATGGATTTCGCCCGCGCTCCATCGACGGCGCGCAAACCTGTGGCGCCGAATCAAATGGGCGATCTCGCACTTTTTGGTGACGACGATGGATTACACCGTCACTCGGCGCCTCAACTTCCGCTCGGAGCGTTAGTCGTTCGCTCCATTTTTATACGCCCAGAACAGAGTCGCCGGTGGGACATTGATCCACTCGAACCCGCGCTTGATGTGGTCGAAGTGCGGCTTGATAAAATCGAGCACCTTCGGGCTGAACTGATAAACGAGGAAAGCGCCGCCGGAGCGGATCACGCTTGCCGTTGCTTCAGCGATGTCGTCGCCGATGCCCGCCGGTAACGTTGAGAACGGCAGGCCGGATAAAACATAGTCCGCCTTACCGAGGCCGCGATCGGCGAGGATCTTCGCCACATCCGCAGCCGAGCCGGTGACTGCAATTAGGCGCGGATCATCGATCGATTCCTTCAGATAGCGGGTGAAATCCGAATTGGTGTCGATCGTCACCAGCGTCGCGTCAGGCGGCAACAGGCCGAGCACGGGCCGAGTGAACGTCCCGACGCCAGGTCCATATTCGACGAAGAGCTTGGTGTTCGCCCAATCGACGGGCCCCAGCATCTTCTCGATCAGAACGCGGCTCGAAGGGATGACCGAACCGACCATCACCGGATTCTTGAAGAAGCCACGCAAGAATTGCCAACGCGGGCTGGGGCTGCGGCGATCGTGGTGCCGCTGGAGGCGGCGCGGAGCCTTCAGCATTCGCGCAGATGAGTTCGGCATGCGGTCTCCGTCGGGCAGCGGGAGCGGATGCGTTGGCAAATGCAATTCCGCTTGGCAAGTTTTTGAGCGACGAACCGCGCCGCTCAATCGTCATTGCGAGTGCCACGAACGGAGTTGACCGGCGCTTCGCTCCTCCGCAATGACAAGATGTGGCCTCGATCGCGCGCAACAGCGGCGTCGCTTCGACGGCGCTCTCAACTCCTCATTTCTTGCTGCTCTATTCGGGGATGCTGGTCGCATCCTCGGGCAATACGGCGCTGCAGTCCGTCATGCCGGCGATCGGTCGGGAAACCGGTATCGGCGATTTCTGGGTCGCGATCGCCTATACCTGGTCGGCGGTGCTGTGGGTTCTGCTCGCGCCTTATTGGGCGGAAAAGAGCGATCATCATGGGCGCAAGGCGCTCGCCATCATGGGGGTTAGCGGGTTCGTCGTCTCGATGATGCTGTGCGGAATCGTCCTGTTCGCCGGCCTCCAACGCTGGATCAGCGGCGCCCTGACCTTTGGCCTGTTTGGCATCTTCCGCGCCATTTACGGTGGGCTTGGCTGCGCCACCCCCTCGGCGACCCAGGCCTATCTGGCCTCAAAGACCCGGCGGCGGGGACGGGTCGCGGCGCTCTCGGCTCTCTCGTCCTCCTTCGGGCTGGGTACGATCATCGGCCCGGCCGTCGCTCCGTTGTTCGTTCTTCCGCTGCTGGGTCTGTCGGGTCCTTTGTTCGCCTTCGCCGCCATTGCGCTGGCCGTGGTCATATCGATCATCATCTGGCTTCCGAACGATCGGAAAGGCCAACGGGCGGGGCATGGCGCGGCGATGAGCTATCCCTCGCTCGCCACCCAGCCGACAGGGGCAAGCGTCGTCGCTGCGACCTCTCCCCGCCGCCAGCGGCGGTTGAAATGGACCGACAGGCGAATCAAGCCATGGATCGTGGCCGGCGTAGTTGCCGGCCATGCGCAGGCAGCGACCCTGACGTGCCTGGGCTTTTTCGTGATCGACCGACTGAACCTCACTCCATCGGGATCGGAGGGGCCCATTTCGATCGTCATGATGGCCGGCGCCGCGGCGACTCTCGGTGCGCAATGGGGGCTCATTCCCCGCCTCGGCCTCAACCCGCGTTCGCTCATCCTGATCGGAGCGCCCGTCGCTTCGGCGGGGCTGGTCGGGACGATGCTCGCGCAGGACCTCTACGGCATGACGATCGGTTTCGCGGTTGCCTCGCTTGGCTTTGGGTTCACGCGCCCGGGGTTCACAGCGGGCGCTTCGCTCGCCGTGCCATTGGCGGAGCAGGGCGCGGTTGCGGGCGTGATCACCGCCGCGAACGGGATCAGCTATGTTCTCGCGCCGGCGCTCGGCATGGGCCTTTACGAACTCGGCCACGATCTTCCCTTCGCGGCCTTCGCATTGCTGCTCGTCGGTCTCCTCGTCGTGGGCTGGACTCGCCTCGAACCCTAGCCCTCACTCTTGCCGCCGCCGCGGGGACGCAGCATCCCTGGAAGAACGAAACCGATGCCGCCCATCGGCCGCGTCGCTTCGCTCTTCAAAGTCTCTTGGATACGGTCATATTCCTCGAGCATCTCCGGAGTGACGGAGGCGCGAGTTTCCCCCAGCGCTACCTCGAAATCGGCCATCGTCACTTTGCCGATGTCGAGGCCACGTCGAAGCGCGGTCAGGCCTGCCCGCCGCACCAGATCCTCCAGATCGGCTCCGGTGAAACGCTCGGTGCGCTTCGCCAGGGACTCAAGATCGACGTCATCGGCGAGAGGCATGTTGCGGGTATGGATCGCGAGAATCCGACGCCGTCCCGCCGTGTCCGGCGTGCCGACGTAGATCAGCTCGTCGAAACGGCCGGGACGGAGTAGCGCCGGATCGACGAGGGTCGGCCGGTTGGTAGCACCGATCACGACCACATTCTGCAGCTCCTCGAGACCATCCATTTCCGAAAGGATGGTATTGACGACGCGCTCGGTGACCTGCGGCTCGCCAAGACCGCCGCCACGCGCCGGTACCAGGCTGTCGAGCTCGTCGATGAAGATGATTGTCGGCGCGACCTGTCGAGCACGATTGAACAATCGAGCGATCTGCTGCTCGCTCTCGCCATACCATTTGCTCAACAGGTCGGATGATTTGGTGGCGATGAAATTGGCCTCGCTTTCACGCGCCGCAGCCTTGGCCAGCAGGGTCTTGCCGGTTCCGGGGGGACCGTAGAGCAGAAACCCTTTGGCCGGTCGTATGCCGAGCCGGCGGAACGCCTCGGGGTGCTTCAGCGGAAGTTCGACGCCCTCCTGCAGGCGGTCGCGGGCCTGGTCCAACCCGCCTACGTCGTCCCAGCGGATCAGTGGAGCCTCGACCATCACTTCACGCATCGCGGAGGGTTGGACGCGTTTCAGGGCATTGTCGAAATCGCGCAACTCCACCGAAAGCGCGTCCAGTATTTCCGGCGGGATCGTCTCTTCGGCCAGGTTGATCTTGGGCATGATCCGGCGAACCGCCTCGAGAGCGGCCTCCCGAGTTAGCGCCGCAAGGTCGGCACCGACGAAGCCATAAGTCCGTCTCGCCAGTTCCTTGAGGTTCACGTCGGGCGCGAGCGGCATGCCGCGCGTGTGGATGTCGAGGATTTCGCGCCGGCCGGGCTCGTCCGGCACGCCTACCACGATCTCTCGGTCGAACCGGCCCGGCCGGCGGAGCGCCTCGTCCAACGCTTCCGGACGGTTGGTGGCGGCGATGACCACCGTATTCTGCCGCGGCTCCATTCCGTCCAGCAACGTCAGGAGCTGGGCGACGAGCCTCTTTTCGGCCTCCCCGGTGACCTGCCCGCGTTTCGGCGCGATCGAATCGATCTCGTCGATGAAGATGATGGATGGTGCGGCCTCCGCTGCTTGCTCGAAAATCTCGCGCAGTCGCCGCTCGCTTTCCCCATAGGCCGAGCCCATGATCTCGGGCCCGGCGATGTGGAAGAATCGTGCGGAGCTTTCGTTGGCAACGGCTCGAGCGAGCAGAGTCTTTCCCGTGCCCGGCGGACCGTGAAGCAGCACACCCTTGGGCGGATCGACCCCGAGCCGCTGGAACAGCTCAGGGTGGCGAAGTGGGAGTTCGACCATTTCGCGGAGCGCATCGATTGTGTCACGCATGCCGCCCAAATCGTCGTAAGTGACGTCGGCACGGCGCTGCCCGTCCTCCGGAGTATATTCTGGCAGAAGGTCGACCGCGGTCTTGCTGTCGATGTGAACGATGCCCTTCGGCACGGTTTGAACCACGACCAGCCGCAATTCCTGAAGCGCGAAAGCGGGCGCATTGAGCAATTGGCGGATGTTGTCGGGCATGTCGGCATTGATCCGCTGGTGGCCGGTGGTGGAGACGGTATCCCCCTCCACCAGCGGCCGTCCCGCGAAGGTCCGCTTCAAGGCGTCGGCCGAACCTTGCAGGCGGATGTTTGGCTGTGCCGGAGCGAAGACCACACGCGTCGCCACGTTGGACTCGGCTTTGCGCACGTCCACGAAATCGCCCGATCCAACGCCGGCGTTCGCGCGCTGCAGCCCGTCGAGGCGGATGATGTCGATACCTTCGTCTTCGCCATAGGGCCGAATTGCCCGAGCGGCGGTCGATCGTTTCCCCATGATCTCGATGACGTCGCCTTCCTTGAGCCCGAGGGCCTGCATCAGCGTGTCGGGCAGGCGGGCGAAGCCGCGGCCGCTGTCAGCCGGGGGCAAGCTTGCCACCTGAACCTTGCGACTTGTGGCCCGGTCGATCGTGTCCGTCTCAGCCATTCTTGCTCCTTGCCCGCGCCCTTCCCTCAATGCGCAACGGCGATGACGCCGCGCGGGTCCAACATTGTCCTCAATATTTGATCGCCCCCGCGATTTTACGAACGACTGACCGGGGAGCGAAGCGCGTGCTTGCCGCTACCGCCTTATTCATCAGTCCGGGAACGACCACGGCGTGATTCCGGTCGAGCCCTTTCAGCCCCGCCGCGACGACTTCCGGCGATTCCATCGCGACCCGGTCGAACGCCGCATTTCCGCCGAACCCTGCGACCTCGCCGAATTCTGTCCGCGTTGGACCAGGACAGAGGCAGCTGACCTTCACGCCGTGCGGCTTCAATTCCTCATGGAGCGCCTCGGTGAAGGAGAGAACATAGGCCTTGGTCGCGAAATAGACCGCCATGTTCGGGCCCGGCTGGAAGGCCGCGGTCGAGGCTACGTTGATGATCCCGCCGGACCGGCGCTTGATCATCCCGGGCGCTACGGCGCGGCAAAGGTCCGTCAAGGTCGCGACATTGAGATCGATCATCTGCAGCAAGCGTCCGGGATCCAGCTGTGCGAAGGGTCCGATGAGACCAAAGCCGGCGTTATTCACGAGAATCTCGACCCGCTCTTGCGCTGAGTCGAGGTCGGCGATGAGTTTCGCCGCCGACCCCGCTTCGGAGAGGTCGATCGCGATGGCCCGAGCATTGCCCAGCTCCTCGGCTAGCGCTTCGATCCGCTCCTTACGCCTGGCGGCAAGCACCAGGGCGTGACCGCGCTTCGACAATTGGCGGGCGAATTCGACTCCAAGCCCGGCGGACGCACCGGTAATCAGCGCGACTTGCTTCACTCGCCCGCCTTGGAGACCGTTGCCTTCACGACCCGTCCTGGCTCGCGCGGAGGCTCGCCGACGGGGAGGGCATCGACATGCTCCATGCCGCTCTCGACCTCTCCCCAGATGGTATATTGGCGATCCAGGAAAGGGGAATCCTTGGTAACGATGAAAAACTGGCTATTGGCGCTGTTCGGATCCTGCGAGCGGGCCATCGAGGCCACACCGCGGGCATGCGACTCGCCCGAGAATTCCGCTTTGAGATTTGGCAAATCGGAGCCGTGGAAGCCGGTGCCTGTCGGGTCGCCGCCCTGGGCCATGAAGCCGGGGATCACCCGGTGAAAAACCACGTTGTCATAGAAGCCGCTGTTGGCGAGCTCCGTGATCCGCTGGACATGGCCAGGCGCGAGATCGGGACGGAGTTTGATGACGACATCGCCGCCGGTCGATAGAGAGAGGGTGAGGCGGTCGGCGTCGGCCATGGCAAGCTCCGTTATCTAAGGTTGGAGGCGGCGATTTAGGAGCGCGGCGCGGGTTGCGCCAGAGAGGAGGCGGCAATAGAGCCGCGCCGAGCAAGCATCACTTCCAGGGGAATCGAGCGATGAGCGAGAGCGAACACATCGCCGCTCCCGAAGTGGACGAGGCGGCCAACGCCAGAGTGACCGACGAGGAGTCACGGCTCCGGCCCGAATTTGTCGAGCGCGTGCTCGATGCAGTCGACGCCGGCGACGACGAGACGGCGCGACGGCTCGTCCAGCCGCTGCACCCGGCCGACGTCGCGGACCTGATCGAACTCGCCCGGCGGGACGAGCGCGAGGGCCTGGTAAAGGCGCTGGCGGGGATCGTCAGCCCGGACGTGCTCGCGGAAATGAACGATTACGTCCGGGAGGACCTGCTCGAGGAGCTTGAGCCGCAGCAGGTCGCGGACATTGCTGCCCAACTCGATACCGACGACGCGGTCGCGCTGATCGAGGACCTCGACGAGGACGACCAGCAGGCGGTCCTGCAACGCATGGAGCCGGACGACCGCGCCGCGGTCGAAGAGGCGCTCAGCTATCCGGAGGAGTCGGCCGGCCGGCTCATGCAACGCGACGTCTGCGCGGTCCCGGAACATTGGAATGTGGGCAAAGTCATCGATTATTTGCGGTCGACCCGCGAACTGCCCGACGATTTCTGGGAGGTGTTCGTCGTCAACGCCGCCCATCATTCCGTCGGCACCTGCAAGCTTTCGACGATCCTCAGGACGCCGCGCAACGCGTCCGTCAAGGACATCATGCAGCGCGAGCAGACGCTCATTCCGGTGGATATGGACCAGGAGGACGTGGCGCTGCGGTTCCAGAAATACGCGCTCGTCTCCGCGGCCGTGGTGGATAATGCGGGACGCTTGGTCGGCATGATCACCGTCGACGACGTGGTTCACATTATCCAGGAAGAGGCGGGCGAGGACGTCCTGCTGCTGGCCGGCGTCGGCGACGAGGGGGACATTAACGAGCCAGTTCCACTCACCGTCCGGCGGCGGCTGTTTTGGCTCGTGATCAATCTCGGCACCGCGGTCGTTGCTGCTAGCGTGGTCAGCATCTTTCAGGGCGAGATCGGGAGGTACGCGGTCCTCGCGGTGCTGATGCCGATCGTCGCGGGAATGGGGGGCAATGCGGGGACCCAGACGCTAGCCGTCGCAGTCCGCGCGCTGGCGACCAATCAGCTCACCGAATCCAATACGATTCGCGCTTTTGGGCGGGAGCTGAAGATCGCGCTCGCCAACGGCGTGTCGCTCGGCGTCCTGATCGGAACGGGTGTTGCATTGATCTTCCACAACCCGCTGCTCGGCGCGGTGATGGGCGCCTCTATGGTGATCAACAACCTCGCGGCGGGCCTCGGCGGAATCCTCGTGCCGGTGACTCTCGACCGATTCCGGATCGATCCCGCGGTATCCTCGGCGGTGTTCGTCACGACCATCACGGATGTCACGGGTTTCTTCAGTTTCCTCGGACTTGCGGCGCTGGTCGGCCTTGGTCGCTAAGCGATTGCAGCCGCTTGCCTAATCCTGCATTCGGTGGGCGTGCCGAAACTCCACCTCACCAAGGTTGCGTTCGCCTGCCGCGATCTCGAAACGTTGCGTGACCGGATCGCCCGCCGGGCAGCCGACGGCGAGTTGCGTGTCGCAACCCGGATGCGGCCGAAGCGCGCGGACGAACTCATTGGCGGCAATCTCTACTGGATCGTCCGGCACATGATCGTCGCGGGCATCGAGATTCGCCGTTTCGAGGATCGCGAGGACGGGCGAATCGACATCGTCTGCTCCGCGCAGCTGACGCCGGTCGCGCCGATGTTGCGGCGGGCCCATCAGGGCTGGCGGTATCTGGAAGACCAGGACGCCCCTTCCACCGATGACGACGGAACCGGCCGCGCCGCCCTCCCGCCGCGCCTCTACGGCCGGCTCGCCGAGCTGGCGCTGCTCTAGTCGGCTTGCCGACTCTGGAGCGCCCGCCTATCCCGGCGTCGAATGGCAACATGACGGAGGAAGGCATGACGGTTTCACAATCCATCGACGCGAGGGTCGCCGAATGCGCCATGCTCAAGCATCCTTTCTATCAGGCCTGGACGGAAGGGCGCCTGTCGCTCGACACGCTGCGTTCCTATGCGCGGCAATATTTCCACCATGTCGAAGCGTTCCCGCGCGCCGTGAGCGCCGTGCACAGCGCCTGCCCTGACGGTCGAGGCCGCCGCATGCTGGCGGAGAACCTCGCGGAGGAAGAAGGAATCGAAGCCGGCAAGCAGGACCACGCGACGCTCTGGCTGATGTTCGCCTGCGGCTTAGGCGAGACCGAAAAGAGCGTTCGCGAGCAGGAGCTAAACACCGAAACGCAAGCGCTGATCGATACCTTCCGGAAGCTCGCGCATCAGTCCTACGCCGCGGGCCTGGGTGCGCTCTACGCCTATGAGAGCCAGTTCCCGGGAGTCGCAAGCGCGAAGATCGAAGGACTGATCGACCGTTACGGGATTGAGGAAGAGGAAACGCTGCGCTTCTTCCGCGTGCACGAGAGCGCCGACATCGAGCACAGCACCGTCTGTCGCGAATTGCTCGATCGACTGCCGGAAGAGCAAAAGGCGGAAGCGACTGCCGCCGGCGAGGAGCTCGCTGGAGCGCTGTGGAACTTTCTGTCGGGAGTCGAGGCGCGCGCCTCAGTTCACTGAGACGAGCCGCAGCCGCTGACGCTTGCCGAACCGCTGAGGCGAAGGGTGCAGGCGGGCTGACCGTCGAGCTGAATCGTCGCCGGGCCGGATCCATCGATCGTAACGGCGTTGCTGACCTTCGCCTTGACCGTTGCCGCACCCTCGGCACCGATGGTGGCATCCTTCGTCGCGAGGTTGGCGGCGTCAAGCGTCGAAATCCCGCGCACCACGGAGGTCAGTTTGGCGGCACGGCCGCCCAGCGTCGCGCTGGCGGTGCCGACAACGTTGACGTTCAGCTGATCGACGTCGACCTGTCCGACGTCGGCATTGCCCGAGCCCTGAACGGAAAGATCAAACCCCAGTCCCCTTACCTTGTCGATCGAGATCCCGCCGGATCCGTTCAGCCAGGCAGACGACAGGTCGTGAGTGCCCAGGCTGACCTCGACCGGGCCGGCATCCTTGCCCGGGTAGCCGCCCCAGGAGCCGAGGTTGGTGTGGACGATGAGGGTGTTGCCCCGAACCTCGACCGCAACCCGCTCGAGCGCGGCGGGCGACCCGCTTGCCCGTGCAAATGGCGCGACGCCGGTTATCAGGCTGACGTTGAACGGGCCATCGATGCGCACCTTCTCGAAGCCCGTGATTCCAAAATTGCGGGTCGCCGCTCCCGTAGGGGCGGAAAAGGCCAGCGCCAGCAAGGCAGCAGAAAGGACGATGCGCATCCGCGCACCTTCCTACATCATGCTTAAGAGCCGTTTAAGAGCAGCGGGCTTCGCCGGACCCCATCTTGGTGACCGAGCATTTCGCACCGCCACTTAGATCCACGTCGCCGGACCCCATGATGCTCACAGCCGCCGTGCCGCTGGCATGCGCCTTCACGCTACCCGAGCCGGCGATGGAAACTTTGGCCTGCTCCGCCTGGACCGCTCCCGCGTCCACATCGCCGGACCCAGCGATCTCATACTCGGCCGATTGGGCCTTGCCGCCCCCCGCTTTCACGCCGCCGGAACCTGCAATCGACAGTTTCAGCGACTGCACATCCATAGCCGCGACATCGAGTCCGCCGGAGCCGGCGACGGTGCCTTCGAAGCGATCCCCTTGCACTCGGTCGACCTTGATGTCGCCCGATCCAGCAATCGTTGCTCCCTTCAGCTGCGGGACGGTGACTGTGAAAACGGCATTGCCCTTCGACGACCAGCCCCCGAACCAATTGTTTTCGCGCTTCGGGCGGATGACCAGCTTGTCGCCCTGGACCTCGACGATCGTGCGCTCGAGCAGCTTCTCCGATCCCCGGGCGGAAGCGCTGGGATTGGAGCCGGTGCGAACCTGTACGTCATAGGGCCCGGCGACTTCGATTTCCTGGAAGTTGCCGACCTGGTAATTGCGCGAGACGGTCGCCCCGCCATCTTCGGCGTGGGTCTGACCGCAGGCGGAGGTGGCGGCGGAAGCGGCGATCACGGCCGCGGCGAAAGACTTGCGCATGATTCCTCCCATCAGTGTGTTAGTCGTATATGACAGAGCTACATTTGCAGCGCAAGCCCAAAAAGAAAGGGCGCCCGGCTAGGGGCGCCCTTCGAACTTCGGCCCAGAAGCCGGCGTGGTTAGGCCGGTTCCTTCGTCTTGTGATGGATTGGCGCGACCCGGTTCAAGATGTCGAGGATCTGAGCGAGCGCCGCCTTCTCGTCACTCTGCTCCATCGCGCCGAGCTCGCGCGCCAGGCGCGACGACGCGGCCTCGAAAATCTGCCGCTCGGAATAGCTCTGCTCGGGAGCGTCATCCGGACGGAACAGGTCGCGGACGACCTCGGCGATCGAGGTCAGATCGCCCGAATTGATCTTCGCCTCATATTCCTGGGCCCGGCGCGACCACATGGTGCGCTTCACCTTGGGTTTGCCCTTCAGCGTCTCGAGCGCGTCTTTCATCGTCTTGTCGGACGAAAGCTTACGCATGCCGACCGAGTCCGCCTTGTTGACGGGCACCCGAAGGGTCATCTTCTCCTTCTCGAACCGGAGAACGTAAAGATCGAGACGGGTCCCTGCGATTTCGGTGCTTTGCAGCTCTACGACCCGGCCTACGCCATGCTTGGGGTACACAACATAATCGCCAACATCGAAGCTAAGCGCCTTACTAGCCATTGCTCACCTTTCTTATTTACCGGCGAAGAGAGCCGACGCATCCACATCGTCCCCCAAAGCGACCAACGGCCGCGGCTCCCCGCCTTTTTTTGTGACTTCCTTTTGAACGTAAGGCCGCTGCTGAAATCGCGGCGGCCCTCTATGACAATTTTATATCACAACTGACCTCAGATTTCCAGCCCAAGCTGGACGGGGGAATCGAATTCATGTTCGATGAGGTTGTGAAGACCGAGCCCAAGCAGGCGAATGCCCTTGGGAATGGGGTCGAGCGCAGCGAGCAGCGACTGCCCGGCCGCGGTGAACGCTGGTAGGCCGGGCACGGGTGCAGAGAAGCTTTTCGATCGCGTGATGATCGTGAAGTCGCCAAACTTGACCTTGAGCGTGACGGTGCGGCCGGCGACCTCCGCACGTTCGACCCTGGCCCAGGCATAACCAGCTATCCGCTCGAGCTCGCCCGCCAGGCGTCCGGGGTCGCTCAAGTCCTCCTCGAAGGTTCGCTCGGCGCTGACCGATTTGTAGGGCCGGTCGGGTTTGACCTCGCGCTCGTCGATCCCGCGGCAGATGCGCCAATACCATTCGGCCGAGCTACCGAAATTGGCCTGGAGCGCGGGAATGCTCCATTCGCGCAGATCCGCGCCGGTGAAGATTCCGAGCCGCTCCATTTTCCGCGCCGTAACCGGTCCGACGCCGTGGAACCGCGCCATCGGCAGCGACGCGACGAATTCCTGCCCGCGCTCGGGCGTGATCACCGTAAGTCCGTCCGGCTTACGATAGTCGGAGGCGAGCTTGGCAATGAACTTGCAATAGGAGACGCCGGCCGAAGCGGTGAGGCCAGTCTCCTCGCGGATCCGCCGGCGAATGTCCTCGGCGACCGCTCGGGCGGTGCCGAGGGCGAGCCGGTCCTCGGTGACGTCGAGATAGGCTTCGTCGAGGCTGAGGGGCTCAACGAGGTCGGTGTAGTCAAGGAAGATCGCGCGGATCTGCTGCGAGACCGCGCGGTAAACGTCGAATCGCGACTTTACGAAGATGATCTCCGGACAGCGGCGCTTGGCCGTGACTGAAGGCATGGCCGAGCGCACGCCATATTTGCGGGCCTCATAGCTTGCCGCCATGACGACTCCGCGGTGCTGTCCTCCGACGGCTACCGGCTTGCCGCGAAGATCCGGATCGTCCCGCTGCTCGACCGACGCGTAGAACGCGTCCATGTCGACATGGATGATCTTTCGTATGGGCCGAGCGTCACTTTGCATCGCAGCTTGGTTCTGATTAAGGGCCGCGCCCATGAACATCCACGAATATCAGGCAAAAGAGCTGCTCGCGAAATACGGCGTGCCGGTGCCCGAGGGATATGCGGCGATGAGCGTGGAGGAGGCGGTTGCGGCGGCGAAGCTGCTTCCTGGACCTTTGTGGGTCGTCAAGGCGCAGATCCATGCCGGCGGCCGCGGCAAGGGTAAGTTCAAGGAACTTGGGCCTGAGGCCAAGGGCGGCGTCCGGCTGGCGCGTTCGATCGAAGAAGTGCGCGAGAATGCGGAGGAGATGTTCGGCAAGACGCTGGTGACTGTGCAGACCGGACCGCACGGCAAGCAGGTGCAGCGCCTCTACGTCACCGACGGGGTCGACATCGCCAAGGAATATTATCTCGCCCTCCTCGTCGACCGCGAAAGCGGCCGCATCGCCATCGTGGCGTCGACCGAAGGGGGCGTGGACATCGAAGCCGTCGCCCATGAAGCGCCCGAGAAGATTCAGACCATCACCATCGATCCGGCGACTGGGCTCATGCCTCACCACGGACGGGAGGTGGCGGCGGCGCTCGGACTCAACGGGTCTCTCGCCAAGCAGGCGAACACGGTGCTGGCCAAGCTGTACGATGCTTTTATCGGCACCGACGCCTCGCAAATCGAGGTCAATCCGCTCGCCGTGACTGAAGCCAATGATGGAAAAGACCCCGAGCTGCTGGTGCTCGACGCGAAAGTCGGCTTCGACAACAATGCGGAATTTCGCCACCCCGAGCTCGAACAGATGCGCGATCTTTCGGAAGAGGAGCCGATGGAGATCGAGGCGTCGAAATACGACCTCGCCTACATCAAACTGGACGGCAATATCGGATGCATGGTCAATGGTGCGGGCCTCGCCATGGCGACGATGGACATCATCAAGCTCGAGGGCGGCGAGCCGGCGAACTTCCTGGATGTCGGTGGGGGAGCGTCGAAGGAGAAGGTCACCGCCGCGTTCAAGATCATCCTCAGCGATCCCGCCGTGCAGGGCATCCTCGTCAACATCTTCGGGGGGATCATGCGCTGCGACATCATCGCTGAAGGGATCGTTGAGGCGGCGCGGGAGGTGCACCTCGAGGATCCACTCGTGGTCCGGCTGGAGGGGACCAACGTTCAGCAGGGTAAGGACATCCTTGCACAAAGCGGATTGCCGATCATTCCCGCTGACGATCTGGGTGACGCCGCCAGGAAGATCGTCGCCGCCGTGAAGAATCCGGTCGCGGCATGATTTTCCGTCATCCCGGCCTCGAACCGGGATCCGCCTTTTCTGTCAGAGATGGAGAAAAGGCAGGCGGATGCCGGATCAAGACCGGCATGACGAAGAAAGGATGAAGAAATGAAAGTGCTGGTCGCGGTCAAACGCGTCATCGATTTCAACGTGAAGCCGCGGGTGAAGATGGACGGCTCGGGGGTCGATCTCGCAAACGTCAAAATGAGCATGAATCCTTTCGACGAAATCGCCATCGAAGAGGCGATCCGATTGAAGGAGAAGGGGGTGGCGACCGAAGTCGTCGCGGTGTCGATCGGCCCGGCCAAAGCGCAGGAAACGTTGCGCACCTCGCTGGCGATGGGAGCCGATCGAGCGATTCTCGTCCAGACCGACGAAGAGATCGAACCGCTGGCTGTCGCCAAGATCCTCGCCAAGATCGCGGCCGAAGAAGAGCCGCAACTGTTCGTCCTGGGCAAACAGGCGATTGACGACGACAACAACGCGACCGGCCAAATGCTGGCGGCGCTGCTCGGCTGGCCGCAAGGAACGTTCGCCTCGAAAGTTGAGGTCGGCGACGGCAAGACCATCGTCACCCGCGAGGTCGACGGCGGGCTTGAGACTGATGAGCTCAAGCTGCCGGCCGTCGTCACCACCGACCTGCGTCTGAATGAACCACGCTATGCCTCGCTGCCGAATATCATGAAAGCGAAGTCGAAGCCGCTCGTCACGAAAACTCCGGAGGAGCTCGGTGTCGATGTTTCGCGGCGACTGGAGACGCTCAAGGTCGTCGAGCCGTCTAAACGTCAGGCGGGCGAGAAGGTCGGGTCGGTGGACGAGCTGGTCGGTAAACTAAAGGCTCTGGGGGTGGTGCAATGAGCGTTCTGGTGCTGGTCGAACATGATGGCGCCGCCATAAAGGACGCGACCCTGGCGGCCGTTACGGCGGCGGGCAAGCTTGGCGACGTGCACGCTCTGGTCGCCGGTTCGAACGTCGGCGGCGTCGCCGACGAGGCGGCGAAGATTGCCGGCATTTCGAAGGTCCTGGTCGCCGACGGCGCCCACTTGAATCACGACCTCGCGGAAAACGTCGCACCCATCGCCGTCAAGCTGATGGAAAGCTACGACGCGTTCGTCGCTCCCGCGACGACGTTCGGAAAGAATATCGCGCCCCGCGTCGCCGCCTTGCTCGACGTGATGCAAGTTAGCGACATCGTCTCGGTCGAAAGCGGCGATACCTTCACCCGACCGATCTACGCCGGCAACGCGATCGCGACCGTGCGCTCGACGGATTCCAAGAAGGTCGTTACCGTGCGCGGCACTGCCTTCGACAAGGCCGCGCGTGAAGGCGGTAGCGCAACCATCGAGCCAGTCGATGGGAACGCCGACGCGGGCCTTAGCAAATTCGTCAATCTCGAGGCGTCGGAAAGCGAGCGCCCGGAGCTGACCAGCGCGCGGATCATCGTCTCGGGCGGCCGCGCCTTCGGTTCGTCCGAGCAATTCCACGGCCTTCTCGATCCGCTCGCCGATAAGCTCGGAGCCGCGGTCGGCGCGAGCCGCGCCGCGGTCGACGCCGGCTATGCCCCTAACGACTATCAGGTCGGCCAGACGGGCAAGATCGTCGCTCCCGACCTGTACATCGCGATCGGCATCTCCGGCGCGATCCAGCACCTCGCCGGAATGAAGGACGCCAAGACGATCGTCGCCATCAACAAGGACGAAGAAGCGCCCATCTTCCAGGTCGCCGACGTTGGATTGGTCGGCGACCTGTTCAAGATTGTGCCCGAGCTAACGGAGAAGCTGTAGCCGCTACTTTTTCTTCGACGCGTGCGCAGGCTTACCCTTGCGCTTGGTCGAGGCCATCTTCTTGAGCTCTTTTTCGCTCATCGACATCATCGACTTGGATGCACCCTTGAGCTTGCTCTTCGAGGTATCACCGCGCTTGGCCGACAGTGCGGCGCCGGCGGCTTTCTGTTGGGCTGCGGATTTGGCTGGCATGGTACGCACCTCCTTTCAGGGACGCGGATAAACGCTCCAGCACGCCAAATGCTTCGTCGTCGGGCGCCGCGGCGGTCGTCAGCTCAGTGGAATTGGCGCAGGTCCTTGCGTAGCTGCCTCAAGTAGACGCGCCCGACCGGCATTTTCTTACCGGACCTGAGCGTCACTTCCGCGCTCCCGGCGCGCCGAGTCCTCAGCTCGTAAATGGCCGATTTTCGCACCAGCCAGCGGCGGTGGACCCGGACGAAATGCCCCGGCTCGACGCGGCTTTCGAATTGCCGAAGCGAGCCGCGCATCAAATGGGCGCCGTTCGCCGTGTGGAAGGCGACGTAATCGTCCTCGCTGCTGACGCACTCGATCGAATCCACTGGCACCCGCACCAGCCCCGAAGCGCTCCGCAACCAGAATTCGGTGTCGAACGGCGTTTCGCTGCGTCCAGCTGCGGCCGAGCGAAGGTTTCTCACCAGCTCCTGCATTTCGCTGATTCGCTGCTCGGCATCGAGCGCGCGCATCTGGTGGTGCGCGCGGCGGATGGCCTGCGCCAGTCGGTCGCGTTCAATCGGCTTCAACAGATAGTCCGCGACCGCCCGCTCAAAGGCGCGGACCGCATAATGATCGAAAGCGGTAACGAAGATGATCGCGGGGGGGTTTGGCCGTTCGCCCAACCATTCGACGATCTCGAAGCCGTCGCCGTCACGCATGCGGATGTCGAGCAGGACGGCATCGGGCGTCAGTTCCTGAATGGCGGCCATGGCCTCCTTGCAAGAAGCAGCCTCGCCGACGTGCTCCACATGCGGCATGCCCTGCAGCAGCAGTTTCAGCCGGCGCAGCGCCAGCATTTCATCGTCGACCGTGAGCACGCGAATAACGTTCATTTCAGCTCCAACGGAAACGCGAGCTCGACCTGAAAACTTCCGTCCTCCAATTTGGTCGCGACCAGACTCGTCCGGTCCTCGCCATAAATCAGGCGCAGCCGCTGGAGCACGTTGGACAAGCCGATTCCTACGCCGCTTTTCTTGGGTGCGGTGCTTTTTCCGCTGTCG
>JBKPON010000132.1:0-5758 GCA_046733135.1 Pseudomonadota bacterium
GCCTACATGACCGACTTCCCAACCGTCTATGTTGAACGGCCGTTCGCAAAGCTGTTCGGCCGCTCGGTCGCGGGTGCCTTGGCGCGTGTCTGCTATCGTTATTGCGGCTTCCTCTATCGTCGCTTCGATGCGGTCTTCGCGCTCAGCGAAAATGGCGGTGCGGCGAAGCTGAGATCGCTCGGTATCGACCCGGTCGGTGTGGTCCCTCTCGGGGTCGAGCTTGGCGAATTCGGTCCGCAACGCCGCGACCAACGGCTCCGGCGCAAGCTTGGGCTGGACGACGGCCAGCCGCTGCTGATCTATGCCGGTCGCCTCGACGGGGAGAAGAGACCCGATGTCGTCGTCGAAGCGTTCCGCATGCTCCCGCGGGAGCTTGGAGCCAGGCTCGCCCTGATCGGCGAAGGGCCGCTCAAAGCGGAGATTGGGGCGCTTCGAGACGAGCGGATCATCATGCCGGGCTACCTCAAGGATCGCGCCGAACTCGCGCGGTGGTTCGCTTCCGCCGACATCTATGTCTCGGCCATGGCCGACGAGACGTTCGGAGTGTCGATCGTCGAGGCGCAGGCGTCCGGACTGCCGGTCGTCGGAGTTTCCGCTGGGGCAATGCTTGATCGGGTGAGCCAGACGACGGGTCGGCTTGGACCAGTTGGCAATTCCGCGGCGATGGTCCGGAACATTCTTGAAGTGTGGAATAGCGATCGCGCGGCCATGGCCGGTCAGGCAAGGGCCAATGCGCTTCAATTCAGCTGGGACAGCAGCATGGAGGCTTTGTTCGGCACCCTTTATCCGACCGCCTTTGCCGCACGGGCCGCAGGACGGGTGGAAGAGCCAGCGGAAGCCGCGCTGGCCGCCTGACGGGTTCAACGGGGGTTCACGCCGCCAACGAACAATCTAGACTTGCTGCTATGGAGGTTTGGCGGATGGGTGCGCGTATGGCGCTGGTCGGTGTCGCCGCGGCTTTATGTTCGGCGGTTGCGTTCGCGCAGGCGCCGGGAAGAGCGCCCGCGAAGCCGGCTCCGGTCTGTGAGGGCGAAGTCTTCGTCTTTTCAGCGGGAGCCGTCGGTCACGTTGCCAAGGTCACGTTGTGCAGCAAAAAGGACGCCACGTCAGACGAGCTTGTGAAGATGTTCGAAAGCGCTGCTTCGAAGCTGTCCGAGGATTTCCGCATGGCGCCCGAAAAGCGCGACGATTTGGTTGCGCAGATGAGGGCAAAAGCCGCCGAGATCCGCGGTGGGAATGCAGCCGGGTCAACGGCGGCGCTGGGCGCAAAGCCGCCTCAATCGGTCAGCGCCATCCCGCTCCGATCGGCAACGCCGCTCGAGAGGCCACCCGAATATACCGTGCTGCCGCCGCTGCCGCCGCCAACCAATCCGGCCGCCGCGGTCTCGGCGTCGGCGACGGCATCGCTGCCGGCATTGACCAAGCCGCGGCTGACCATCGAATGCTTCAATCCGGCCGATTTCGCCGGAGCCGCAGCTTGCGATTCCCTGGAGCGCGAAACCGTCCTCAAGGTCCGCGCGGACGAGGCTGTTCCGGCTGGGACCGCGCTCCGCTTCGTTCGGCGAGGTGACCTCCGAGCCGAGGTCGAGCTGGCGCAATTTGCGCGCGGCAAGTCGACCCAGTTCGCCCTTCCGCGCGAAGTCTGCACGGGAGTCGTCGAGAGCAAGGTGGAGATTCAGGTCGTGCGTCACACCAAGCCCAATGACGCGGGTCAGGTCGTGGATTCGATGGGCCCTTACTTCTTGCGCTGCTAGCTTGAGCGCTCGGCTCATGGCAGAGCGATGCGGTGGACCCGGATTATGGGAAGATAGAGCAGCTGGAACCCGGCATTGCCCGGGTCCTCGCGCATAATCCCTCAGCGTTCACTTTCTACGGGACTCAGACGTTCCTGGTGGGCGACGATGAAGTTGCCGTGGTGGATCCCGGCCCAGACCTACCCGAGCATCTCGACGCTCTGGAAGCGGCGCTTCACGGGCGCACGGTCGTCGCCATCATGTGCACACACACACACCGCGACCACAGTCCGGCGGCGGGGCCGCTAGCGGGGAGGATAGGCGCTCCGATCATCGGCTGTGCGCCACTCGCGCTCGAAACCGTCGGTCCTCGCGCCGACGCCGCCTTCGACGGAGATTATTCGCCAGACCACGTCCTTCATGACGGTGAGGTGCTGGCGGTCGATGGCAAGCGCATTGTCGCTGTAGCGACGCCTGGCCACACCTCGAACCACCTCTGCTTCGCGTATGAGGGCGCGTTGCTCACGGGCGACCACGTCATGGGCTGGTCGACGACCGTCGTCGTCCCGCCTGACGGCGATATGGCTGCCTACATGCAGAGCCTGGAGAAGCTTCGGACTCGCGACGACCGTATCTATTATCCCGCCCATGGGCCCGCAGTGACCAACCCCCAACAATATGTCCGCTCGCTGGTCGGTCACCGTATGCAACGCGAGAAGCAGGTCTTGAATCTCGTTGCCGAGAAGCCGCGCGACATTCCCGACATCGTGACCAAAGCTTATCCGGGCCTCGACCCCCGCCTGGTGACGGCAGCCGGCGGATCGGTATACGCCCACCTGCTGGACCTTCAGGAACGCGGCCTTGTCCGCCAGGAGGGAGAAACGTGGATCGCCGCCTGAACAAGCCGCTCGTGCTCGCGATGGTCGGGATCGCACTGGTCCTTGGTGTGATGCTTGGGCTGGCGACCGGCCTCGTCGACCGAATCTTCGGTGGTCCCAACCCCAAGACCATCGCCTCCGCTAGCCTTGAATCGATGCGGGCGCAAAACCGCCTGATCGCCTTCGTCGCTCGCTATGTGTCGGTGGTGAGCAGCGAGCAGCAACGGCTCGGCGGGCTTGTCAGCTCGGAGCGAACGCTCGTTCTCCCCGGCGACGTGCGATATGAGCTCGATCTGTCGAAGCTCGATTCCAAGGACGTAACCTGGGATAATTCGACCCACACGTTGCGCGTCCGGTTGCCGGAGGTCGAGATCGCCGGCCCGGACGTCGATCTCGCGGCAGCGCGCGAATTCGGCGACAGCGGTGTTCTTTCCGCACTAACGAATGCCGACCAGCAGCTCGACCAGACAAATCGCACCCGGGCCGTTGCCGACCTGCGTAAACAGGCGGCGGCCACGGTCCCGATGCAACTCGCCCGTCAGGCGGCGCGGCAGGCCGTGGAGCGCAGCTTTGCGATGCCGTTGCTGGCGGCGGGCTTCAAGGACGTGAAGGTCGTCGCGCGTTTTCCCACCGACGGCACCGATGAGCCTAGCTACCTGGACCTGTCGACCCCATATGAGGAGGCGATCAAGGAAGCAGAGCGCCGGCGCGCGGCGCAAGGACCAAGATGACCGCTCAAGCGACCCCTTTGCGAGGGCTCGACCTTCTCTCGGAGATCGAGCGGTTGAAGCGCGAACGCAACGCCGTGATCCTCGCTCACTACTACCAGAAGCCGGAAATCCAGGATCTCGCCGATTTCGTCGGCGACAGCCTCGACCTGTCGCGCAAGGCGGCGGCGGCGGATGCCGACGTGATCGCCTTTTGCGGCGTGCGGTTCATGGCCGAAACCGCAAAGATCCTGTCGCCTGAGAAGACGGTGGTGCTGCCTGACATGGACGCCGGCTGCAGTCTCGAGGATTCCTGTCCCCCCGACCAATTCAAGGCGTTCCGTGAGGCGCATCCGGATCATATTGCGCTCACCTACATCAACTGCTCGGCGGCGGTGAAAGCTCTCAGTGATATCATCGTCACCTCATCCAGCGCGAAAATCATTCTCGACCAGATCCCGAAGGAGCAGAAGATCATCTTCGGCCCGGACCGCCACCTCGGCGGCTATCTCGCCCGCAAGACCGGTCGGGAGATGTTGCTGTGGCCGGGCATCTGCATTGTCCATCAAGCCTTCAGCGAGACCGAGCTTCTGAAGCTTAAGGCCGAACATCCCGATGCGCCGGTGGCGGCACATCCCGAATGCCCGCCGCACATCATCGATCACGCCGATCACGTCGGCAGCACCAAATCGATCCTCGATTTCGCGCTCAATTCGCCCGCCGACACTATCCTCGTCGCGACCGAGCCGCACATTATTCACCAGATGGAGAAGGCGGCGCCGCACAAGACCTTCATCGGTGTCCCTGGCGGCGACGGAAACTGCAATTGCAACATGTGCCCCTACATGGCGCTGAACACGCTGGAGAAGCTCTACGTCGCGCTCCACGATCTGGAACCCCGGATCGAATTGTCGCCGGAAATTATGAGCCGCGCTCGAGTCCCGCTGGAGCGTATGCTTGAAATGGCCGGACGCACGGTGGGGCAGGGGGATGTGGGCAGGCCGATCATTGACGATCCGTCGAAGATCGACCCGCGGATCAGCGGCGACTAATTCCTTTGGGGCGGCAAGCTCACTTCAGCGCAGCCACATCCACAGTGTCGCGACGAGCATGCTGAGGTTCATGTAGGCGGTCGAGGAAAAGCCGAAGGCGCGATACACCGGCTTGATGCGGTAGCCGATCCAAAAGGCTATGCGCATTACCACGAACGTGATCGAAACCGCGGCAATGATGCCGAGGCGGTGGAGCGGCAGCGTCAGGGCGAGCCCCAGCATGCCCACGAGGAATAGGACAAACTGCTGCAGCGTGTTATCGGCGACGCGGCCGTCAACGAGCATCTTTGGATGTTCCTTGCCGACGGTCGGGTCGATCGCCTCAGAATTGAACCGGGCATTTCCCACCGCCGCAACCATGAAGAAGAACAGCAGCGCTCCGGGCACTGCCCAGCGCAATGCGAAGCTGAGCCGATCAGCCGGCGTGTCCGCGATGACCGGCGGCGGAATCAGTGCGGATAAGAACCAGACCAGAGCCAACATGGCGGCAACGCCGCTCACCGCTCCAATCGCGACGATCTTCTGGTCCTGGGTCATGATTCGCCCCCCACGCGGTCGAACTCGAAACATATCATTTCGGATGACCCGCCGCGCGCCGGGCCCCTCCCATTAACTGCTGTTAAATGTCCGAAATAAACCGCGTTAACAACCAGCGTCACTTCTGCTGCGACGAGCCGAGTCCAGGCGGGATTCACATTCGCACCACTTCTGACAAACTCCACCCCTGTGAAGGGGTACGGGGGGAAACGCCGCCGATCGGCGTTGAGATTCGCCGCGTGTCCGCTGTTCATGATGGGAGCAGCGGCGAGCGTGCCGGCGTCTGCCGCATCGCGCCCGTTCTCGACGATCCGTTTCCCTACCATGCCACAACGCCTGCTCGCCGCACATAATCTCGAGCGGGCGATGGCGCGCGTACCGCCGATGCGCTGGAGCTCGGGCCTTGCCGCCCAGGCAACTGCCTATGCGCGATTGCTTGCCGTGAATGGCATGTTTCAACATTCCGACCGCGGCTCGCGCGGCGGCGTCGGCGAGAATCTGTGGATGGGCACCAGCGGGGCATTCAGCATCGAGCAAATGATTGGCGGCTGGACTTCCGAGCGGCGGATGTTCGTGCCCGGGACCTTCCCTTACGTCAGCAGGACCCGCAGTTGGCACGACGTGGGTCATTACACGCAGATGATCTGGCCGACGAGCACCACTGTCGGCTGCGGCTTCGCTAGCGCGCGCGGAAACGACGTACTCGTCTGCCGCTACGGGCCCGCCGGTAACGTCATGGGCTTGCCAGTTGGCGGGTGGAGATACGCGGTTCGCTAAGCCCAGCAGGCGCGAGATTGAGCAGCGCCGCCGCTACATATACCTAAAGAACACGACTCCCAGCAGGATGAACG
>JBKPON010000133.1:0-5144 GCA_046733135.1 Pseudomonadota bacterium
CTCGCTCTGCTCGTTGGAGCGCTGGTCATCGCGGTAGTTACCGCCGTCATGGCCAAGAACATGTTTGCTGGCGCGGGAGCGCAGCGGGCCGCGGCCGCACCGGTTGTGCCCGTTGGACCCAAGGTGCTGGTTGCGCGCAAGGCGCTTCCGGTCGGCACCATCATCGATGCCGAAGCCTTTTCCTATCAGCCTTGGCCAAAAGAGCTGATGCAGAGCGCTTATTATGTGGACGGTCAGCCCGACGGCGATCCCAAGAAGCTGATGGGCACGGTCGTTCGCTACCAGATCACTGCTGGCCAGCCGGTCACTCGCGGCTCGCTTGTCGGACCGCAGGACCGTGGCTTCCTCGCCGCGGCCCTTGGTCCGGGCATGCGCGCGATTACGGTTCCAGTGAACTCCTCGACGGGCGTCGCAGGGTTCGTCTTCCCGGGCGATCACGTCGACCTGGTGCTCACGCAACAGGTCAAGGGCGGCGGCGAGGGGCCACCGCTCCAGGTTTCGGAGACGATCATCCGCAACATCCGCGTGCTCGCTACCGACCAGCGCGTCACCAGCACGGACGACGAAGGCAAGACCATGGTCAAAACCTTCTCCAACGTGACTATCGAGGTGACGCCGCGCATCGCGGAGAAGATTTCCGTCGCGCAAAGTCTCGGCACTTTGTCGCTGTCGCTACGGTCGCTCGCCGACAATACGGCCGAGCTGGAGCGCGCGGTAGCCACGGGTGACGTCAAGGTCCCCGCGGGCGCCAATCCGGCCCAGGAGCGTCAGCTGCTGCTCGCCATCGCGAATCGTCCGCAAGACGGCAGCACGACCTTCAGCACTGGCGGAGACGTGTCGCGCTTCCAGCGCCGCACCGTCCCTGCCCGGCCGCAGGAGGAGCAGGCTGCTCAGGCCATGGCAAAAGGCCTCGGCCAGGCTCTTGGCGCCGCGCCGGCAGGCCCGATCGTCCGCGTCGCTCGCGGCAATAACGTCACCGTCGTTCCGGTGGGAGCTCGCTAACATGACTTATCGCAAGATCACTCGCCGGGCGCGCCTCGGCACCGCGATGGCGGCACTGGCCATCTGCCTAGGCGCGGCTGGCACGGCCGAAGCCCGGCCGACCCAGCCCCGCACCTATCGCCCGTCGAGCCAGACTCTCCTGTCGATCGGTGAGGGCCAGGTGGTCAACCTGTCGCGCAACGTCTCGGACGTTTGGGTATCGGCACCCGATGTCGCCGACGTGTATGTCACGAGCCCGCGCCAGTTGAACCTGTTTGGTAAAAAGAATGGCGAAGCAACGGTCATTGCCACCGCAGCGGACGGATCCGTGGTGTATGCCACCAACGCCCGTGTCGGTTCGAACCTATCGTCGGTGAACGAAGTGATCCGCGCGGCAATGCCGGACTCGAACATCACTGTCACTTCGGTCGGCCAGGTCGCCGTCATCAACGGAATCGTCGCATCCCCTCAGGACGCGGCCCAGGCGCAGGCGATCGTCACGAGCTATCTCAACCCGGGCAAGAAGGAAGGCGACGCGCTGGATATCATGCCCATCAACCGGTTGAAGACCGCGACGCCGCTTCAGGTCATGCTCAAGGTGCGGATCGTGGAAATGAATCGCAGCCTGGTGAAGCAGTTCGGGATCAACTTGCTGAGCAAGGATCACGGGAAAACGCTGTTTCACATCGGGCGCGGCGATCCGGGTACGATCACAACTCAACCCGGTACCTTTGATCCGGTGACCGGAACGATTTCCGGGAACATCGATCCAGGATCGGGCGCCTTGCCGGGGCAAGGGATCGTCACGTTCAACCAGCTCGCTGGAGGAACGACGCTTGGCCTTTTCGGTAAGATCCTGGGTCTCGATATGCTCGGCACTCTCGATCTGCTCGAGAATGACGGTATCGTAACATCGCTTGCGGAGCCCAATCTTACCGCCCTTTCGGGCGAGACGGCGAGCTTCCTCGCCGGCGGCGAATTCCCGATCCCGATCTCACAATCGCTGGGTGCGGTCACCATCGAATATAAACAATATGGTGTCGGGCTCGCCTTCACTCCGATCGTGCTCGCCGACGGACGCATTTCAATGCGCGTCCGCCCAGAAGTGAGCCAATTGTCCGACGCTGGCAGCGTTGTACTGAACAACTTCAAGGTACCCGCTCTGACCACCCGCCGCGCGGAAACCACCGTCGAGCTCGGTTCCGGTCAGTCGTTCATGATCGCCGGACTGCTTCAGAACTCGAACAACAACAATGTCGAGAAAGCACCCTACCTCGGCGATCTTCCGATCCTCGGTGCCCTTTTCCGCTCGACCAAGTTCCAGCGGCAGGAGACCGAGCTGGTTGTGATCGTGACGCCCTATCTGGTGCGTCCGGTCTCGGGTCAGTTGGCGGTGCCGACCGACGGCTACCGCGCTCCGGACGATCTGCAGCGCGATATTGGCGGCCAGAGCTTCAGAGGTATTAGCGGCGTCCGCGAACCAACCGCAATTCCCGCACCCGGACCTGTAGCGTCGCCCGGCGTCGCGCCGGTTACCGGCTCCGCTGCGGTTAGCGGCGGAACCGTTGCTGCTCCGGGGTTCAAACTGTGACCCGCGGCCCCATCAGGAAGGATGCGACGATGCGCTCGAAAATCGCCCTCATCGGCCTGGCTTGTTCTGCCCTGGCGGCATGCAACACGCCAAATGTCCCCCAGCAGGGGGTCAACCCGGTCAACGTCCCCGTTGTGACGACTGCTGACTATGTCTTCGATGCGGCAGCTCCGGGCGGAGCGCTGGCACCGGGCGAGGCGGAGCGGCTCAACGGCTGGTTCCAAGGACTTGGCCTCGGGTACGGCGACGCGGTTTACGTTGACGGGCCCTATGCCCCGTCGGCGCAGGAACAGGTCGCGACGATCGCCGGGCAGTACGGCTTGCTCGTGCAGCCGGGCGCGCCCGTGACCGCCGGAGCAGTCCAGCCCGGCAGCGTCCGCGTGGTGGTCAGCCGGCGGCGCGCCGAAGTGCCGGGATGCCCGAACTGGAGCTATCCTTCGAACCCCAACCTCGAAAATCGCACGATGTCGAATTTCGGCTGCGGCGTGAACTCGAACATAGCCGCGATGGTCGCCGACCCGGTGGACCTGATCCACGGTCGCGAGGGATCTGCTGCGATTGATGCGGCGACTGCCGCCAAGGCCGTTCAGTATTACCGCAACGCACCGCCGTCAGGCGCCAAGGGTCTGCAGAACGTCAACACGAAGAAGGACCAGTGATGAACGCTCCCTTCCAGGCACGCGCAGGGCTGCGCGATCCCTTCACCGCCTTCGTTTGCGACGAGGCGACGGCCGACATGCTGCGGCCGGTCGCCGTCGAGCATGGCTGGTCCCCGGAGAAGGTCAACAAGGGCGGTCTGCGCAATGCGGTCCAGTCGCTTTCCGTATCTGCGAGTCCGAACATCTTGTTCGTGGACTTGTCGGAATCGGCGGATCCGCTCAACGACATCAATGCGTTGGCGGAAGTCTGCGAACCAGGCACGATCGTTATCGCTTCCGGCACCGTCAACGACGTTCGCCTCTACCGCGACCTCGTGGCCAGCGGCATTCACGATTATCTGCTGAAGCCCTTCACGGTCGACCAGCTGCGCGATACCTTCGCGCATGCGCAAATGATCTTGTCGGGCCCGCGTGGCGAAGCGCAGGTGGACAAGCCGCACGTCATGTCCGCCGTGATCGGCGTGCGCGGCGGAGTCGGCGCGTCGACCATCGCCACTTCGCTGGCCTGGTTGCTCGGCGAGAAGGCGCACCGCTCGACGGCGCTGCTCGACCTCGACGTACACTTCGGCACCGGCGCCCTTGCTCTAGATCTGGAGCCTGGGCGCGGCCTCACCGACGCGATCGAGAACCCGAGCCGTATCGACGGCTTGTTCATCGAACGAGCAATGGTTCGCGCTAACGAGCGCCTGTCGGTGCTCTCGGCCGAGGCGCCGATTCACCAGCCGTTGGTGACGGACGGCACTGCCTTCTTCCAGCTTCAGGAAGAGATGCGCAACGCGTTCGAATCGACGGTTCTCGACCTGCCACGCCACATGCTGATTCAGTATCCGCACATGGTGCATGACGCACATGTCGCGGTCGTCGTCGCGGAGCTAACGCTTGCCGCGACGCGGGACACGATCCGCATTCTCGCTTGGCTAAAGTCGAACGCGCCGCAGACCAAAGTCATCGTCGTCGCGAACGGCCTGCCTTCGGGCGGCGCGCTTGAGATCAGCCGCAAGGACTTCGAGCAATCAATCGAACGCGAAGTCGACATCGTCTTCCCGTTCGACGGCAAGCTTGCCGCACAGGCGGCGAAGCTGGGCAAGCCGATGGCCGAAGTGGCGAGCGGCAAGATGGCGGCACCGTTCAATGCCTTGTCGGCGATGGTGCTCAACCATGCCAGCGAGGAAGGTGCGGCAGGCGCCGCGAGAGGCGTGAACGCCAAATCGCTGGTCGACAATCTGAAGTCGATGTTGAGCAAGCCGAAGGCCGAAGCTGCTTGATGAATTGAGTACTCGAGGGCCGCCCAGCGGCGCTCGGGCAAAATGAGAGGCGATCGCACGAATGCTCATGTGGCTCATCCTGATCGGCGGCTGCGGCGCCCTCATCCTCGCCATCCTGGCGATGCGGGGACCATCTGCTTCCAAAGCGCTGAAGCGGCGCATCGAACTCGTCAAGGAGCGCCATGGCGACATCCTCGCGGGCCATGCGCAGGCGCAGATCCGCAAGCTCATGGCCCAGCGGTCAAACCGGATCGAGAGTTTTGCCTCGTCGCTGATCCCCAAGCCGGCGCTACTTCGCAAACGGCTGGAGATGACCGGCAAGGAAATCAGTCTCGGCAAATATGCGATGGTTTGCCTGGGCATCGTGCTGTTGGTCGCGCTGGCGCTGACCATTCGAGGCGCGCCCTTCCTCCTTGCGATTTTCATCGGGCTGTTCGTCGGCATCGGCGGACCGCATTTCGCGATCGGCTGGATGATCAAGCGCCGCGTTACGAAGTTCAACTCGAACTTCCCGGATGCAATTGAGCTGATGGTGCGCGGACTTCGTTCGGGCCTGCCAATTACCGAGACGTTGGGCATCGTCGGTGGCGAAATTATCGGCCCTGTCGGGGTCGAGTTCCGGATGGTCGCCGACAAGATGAAGATCGG
>JBKPON010000134.1:0-6397 GCA_046733135.1 Pseudomonadota bacterium
CTCGAACGGCATTCAGCCGCTCGGCAGTCGCGGCATCGATCCGCCCCCATTCCGCGTGCATCTTATGCTCTTCGATCTTTTCCGATTTCACCGGCAGGAAGGTTCCCGCCCCGACGTGGAGGGTCAGGGTCTCGCGGACGATTCCCCGCGCGTCCAAGGCTTCGAGCAACCGCGGCGTGAAATGCAACGCGGCTGTCGGCGCCGCTACCGCCCCCTCCTCACGAGCGAACATGGTCTGATAATCGTGGCGGTCCCGCTCATCCACCTCCCGCCGGGAGGCGATGTACGGCGGCAGGGGCATTCGCCCGGCGCGCTCGAGCAGCAGCTCCACGGGCTCGTCACCATCGAAGTGGAGCAGCGCCGAGCCGTCGTCCGCTTTCTCGACAAGCGATGCCCCGACACTCTCGCCAAAGGCGATCCGGTCTCCAACTCGTACCCTTTTCGAGTTGCGCAAGAATGCCCACCATTCGCGTGACCCCGCCCGCTTGTGCAGGGTCGCGCCGATGCTCGCCTCTCCTCGTCGCCCTTCCAGCTGCGCGGGAATGACCTTGGTATCGTTGAACACAAGCACGTCACCGGGCTCGAGCAGTCGCGGAAGGTCGAGCACTTGCCGGTCAGAAAACTCCGATCCGCGAACGACCAGAAGTCGAGCGCTATCCCGCGGCCGCGCCGGCCTCAACGCAATCCTTTCCGCAGGTAAGTCGAAATCGAAGTCCGCCACGCGCATGGCGTGGCGATTAGCCGCCCAGAGTCGCCTTGACGATCCTGGTTGGATCCGCGGGCGGTTCCCCAGGCGCAATTCGATCGACGGCGTCCATTCCGGAGATCACCCGCCCGATCACCGTGTAATTATTGTCGAGGCTCGAGTCCGGGGCGAACATGATGAAGAACTGGCTGTTGCCGGTGTCCGGATTGCCCGCGCGCGCGGCGCCCACCGTGCCCCTCAGGAACGGTATCGGAGTGAATTCCGCTTTCAGGTCGGGGAGCTCCGAACCGCCCTCGCCCGTGCCCTTGGGATCGCCGCCCTGCGCCATGAACCCTGGGATCACGCGATGGAAAGTAAGCCCATCGTAGAAGCCGCGGCGCACCAATATTTGGATTCGCTCGATATGGTGCGGCGCGAGGTCCGGCCGCAACTGGATCACGACGGTTCCACCGTTCGAGAGCACAAGTGTCAGTCGGTTCGCCGGGTTCGCGACCACCTCGGGCGGAGGGGCAATGCTTGGTGCAGGTGGGGTTGCCGGCGGAGCAGCGGCGAGGAGCAGTCCCGCGATCGGCAATACAAACAAAGCTTTGATCATAATCCTCCCCGACGTTCCGCCGGCTGATGTAAGCTTAGCGCTGACTTTAGTGTGAACCGTTCAGGTGGCGACGGACGTCTTCCGCCACCGCCGGCGTCACGAACTTGTCGATCGACCCGCCATAGCGCGCGATCTCCTTCACCAGCTTGGACGCGATCGGCTGCAACGAAACATCGGCCATCAGGAATATAGTTTCGATGTCGTCGTTCAGCTGCTGATTCATGCCGGCCATTTGAAACTCATATTCAAAGTCGGCGACGGCGCGGAGACCGCGCAGGATAGCGGTGGCCCCCTGCTTCTCTGCAAACTCCATCAGCAGTGAGTTGAATTCGACGGTTTCGATGTTGCCGGGAATGTCAGCGACTTCTCGACGAACCATCGCGAGCCGTTCCTCAACGGAGAACATGGGCTCCTTCGACGGGTTGGTCGTGACGCCGATCACCAACTTGTCGATCAGATGTGCGCCGCGACGGATAATGTCGAGATGTCCGAGCGTGACCGGGTCGAACGTTCCCGGATAAACTGCGATCTTCACCCACCCCTCCCCTAATGATCCCGCTCGATGGCGAAACGGGCGATCGCGCGTAGCAGGTCGGCCTCGCTGCCGTGGCCAGACAGATGTTCGATCGCCTGGTTAACGAGATAGTCCGCCTGTTGGCGCGCGCGACCTTCGCCGAGTAGCGAGACGAACGTCGCCTTCCCGGCGTTTGCGTCCTTGCCCGTACGCTTGCCTGCCGCCGTTTCATCACCGCTGTGGTCGATAAGATCGTCGGCAATCTGGAACGCTAGACCGATGTTTCGCGCATAGCCCCGGTAGGGCGTGCGGGCGTCGTTCGGCAGTCGAGTCATGATGCACGCCGCCTCAACGGCATATTCGATCAGAGCGCCCGTCTTCAGTTGCTGGAGCCGGGTGATGGCCGGCAAATCAAGCTGCTGCCCTTCCGCGGCCAAGTCCATCATTTGCCCGCCAGCCATTCCGGCGGGTCCCGCCGCGCGCGCAAGCTCGAGCACCAGATCAGAACGCACCCACGGATCCTCGTGGGTCGCCGGATCGGCCAGGATCTCGAACGCCAGTGCGTGGAGACTGTCGCCCGCCAGCACGGCTTCGGCCTCGCCGAAGGCCTTGTGCACTGTCGCCCGTGCACGCCGCAAATCGGCATCGTCCATGCACGGCAGGTCGTCGTGGATCAGCGAATAGACATGGATCGCCTCGATCGCGCAGCCGACGCGCAGCGCCCGGTGCGGGTCGATCGCAAACAAGCGCGACGCCGCGATGGTCAGGAGCGGACGAAGCCTCTTGCCGCCGCCGATCGCCGCGTAGCGCATGGCCTCGTAGAGCCGTTCGCGACCATCTCCTGTCGGCGCCAGCGCATTGGCGAAGAAGCTGTCGACATCCGCGCGAACGCGCTTCGCTTCGGCCTGGAGCTCCGCCAGCCGGTCGATGGCCTCAACCGGCATCGAACGGCTTGAGCCCCGCCGGCTTGCCGTCGCTGCCAAACGCGATCTGCTCGATCCGCGCCTGCGCATCCTTCAGGCGAGCCTCGCAATGGCGCTTCAGCCGGTCACCTTCCTGATAAAGCTCAATCGACTGGTCGAGCGGCGCTTCACCCTTCTCGAGTGTGCGCACGATCTCCTCGAGCCGAGCGAGGGCAGCTTCGAAGCTCAGCTGGCTGACGTCGGTCTCAGCAGTGGCCATGGGTCAGCTTCTGACCCTCAAGAGCAGTGGAATCAACTTATTCGACGGGCGTATTCTTGAATGGGTCGCGAATACCCGGAAGGACCTCATCGCGAAGGGCCTCCTCTCCCGCCGCCGCGAGCGCGGCCTCGGCGTCGCGAACATGCTGCTCGCGTTCGGCGCGAAGCTGTTCGATGAGTGCCGCCCGATCGCCCTCCAGACGCGTGTCCAGCTGCTCGGTTTTGCCTGCCGCCTTGGCAGCCTTCGCAACCGAGGCGTCGAGTTCGCGCTGCGTCGTCAAGCCGAGCGTTACGGGGTCCTTGGGCGTGATGTTCGCCATGTTCCAATGCGTCCGATCGCGGATCGCGGCGATGGTGGTTCGCGTGGTGCCGATCAGCTTGCCGATCTGCCCGTCGCTGACCTCGGGGTGGTTTTTGATGATCCAAGCGATACCGTCCGGCTTGTCCTGACGCTTCGATACCGGCGTGTATCGCGGCCCGCGGGTACGGCGAACCGCTTCGGGTGCCTTGTGCATCTTGAGCGTGTAGTCGGGGTCCGCCTGGCCCTTTTCGATCTCTTCGTGCGTGAGCTCGCCGGCACGAATCGGGTCGCGGCCGGTGAGCTTGGTCGCGGCCGTGTCGTCCGCGATCGCCTGCACCTCGAGGATATGGAGCCCACAGAATTGGGCGATCTGCTCGAAGGTCAGCGAACTATTTTCGACAAGCCACGCGGCGGTCGCATGGGGCATCAGGGGCTGGGCCACTGGGATTCTCCCGAAAAGCAGCGAAATACAAATGAATAGGGCCGCCCCTCACGGAGCGGCCGGCTCGGCATGCGATGTAGCCCCGCGCTGTCGTTCGAGCAAGGTGTCTAGGCGCTCATCGGGATATGCTTGGGGTGACTCATGATCCGCTCCATCCAGGCCACAACGGCGGGATAGAGCTGAAGGTCGAAATCAGCCTCGTCCGCGACGTGCGTGTAAGCGAACAGGCAAATGTCGGCGACGCTGATCGCATCGCCAACCAGCCACTCACGGCTGGTAAGGTGCTCGTCCATAAGTTTGAGCGCTGCGCTGCCGGCCTGCCGCTTCAATGGGATCTGCAATCGCTGGACTTCCGTCAGCCGGTCGAATCCGACCCAGTCCTTCCAGAAGCGCAGAGTCGCGATATTCGGTTCGTGATTATATTGTTCGAAGAACATCCAGCGCAGCATGTCCGCCTGATCGAACCGGTCGCCTGGCATCAGGGAGGAGCCCCGCCCCAGATAGAAACAGGCGGCGTTGCTCTCGGGAATGAAGCGGTCGCCGATCTGGAGCACGGGAATGCGACCGTTTGCATTGACCTTGGCAAGGAACTCGGGCGTTCGGGTCTCGCCGTTCATAATGTCATATTCGCGCCGCTCGAGCTCTACTCCGGCGTGCGCGGCGGTCAGCCGAACCTTGTAGCAATTGCCCGACGCTGCATATTCGTGAAGCACGAGCTTCTCATTCATCTCCCACCTCCGGCAGAATAGCGTAGCATTGTACGGCGATGGGCGCGTAGCAACCGCGAAGTCCGATCGCCCGAGCGGTCACTTATCGCGGTCAACGGGCAGCCGGTCGCCGAACTGAATATGTCGGCCGATCAACGGCCGTGGACACCGATCTATCATTCGATTTCGATCGCCAACACTTTAGGTTCCGTCATGCGCTCCCCACTCGTCGTCATCATCATCGCCACGCTCCTAGCCGCACCGGCGGGAGCCGCGAGTTGGCAGGATCAACCTATGGACGTTCGGCCGGGGGCATTTCTCGGCGCACGAGTGAAGCTTCCCCTTGGTGGCCGAACCGCGCCCAAGCCCCGCGCCGAACTGGCGTTCGCGCCGACCCAGAGCCGCATCTCCAACAGCGGATTGGTGCGGACTCGGATTGGCGAAGGTCTTGCGTTTGGCCTCACTCCGCATTCCAAGCCAACCGTAACCCTTGCTGGGATGCGCGCCGACACCGCCCTCCGACTCACCGGCAGAGGTCTGGCGAAAAACGATCAAAAGATCGGCATCAGCGCCGGCGGGTGGATTGCCATCGGTGTTGGCACGGTGCTGGTCGTAGGCGTAGTTGGACTGGCTCTGTGGGCGGACCACGTCTCGGACTGTGACTCACGCGAAAACGGTTGCTAGTTTCCAGCTAGGCTTCGGGCATCAGAACGATCTTCCCGACATGTTCGCCTGATTCCATCCGGGCGTGAGCGGCCGCCGCCTGGCTGAGGGGAAACGTACTGTCGATCACGGGCTTCAAACGACCGCCTTCCACATAGGGCCAGACCGTCTTCGCGATCTCGTCTGCGACCATGGTCTTGAACTCAACCGACCGCGGGCGGAGCAGCGAACCGGTCAGTGTCAGGCGCCGGCGACTCATCTCGGAAATGTGGACCTCCGCTCTGGATCCGTGCTGCCAGGCGATCGAAACGTGGCGGCCGTCGTTGGCGAGGGACTTCAGGTTGCGCGGCACATAATCACCGCCGACCATGTCCAGAACCACCGCAACCCCCTTGCCCTCGGTCATCTCCTGCGTCACTTCGACGAAATCCTGCGTCCGATAATTGACCGCCGCTTCAGCCCCGATCTCGACCGCCCGGGCGCATTTCTCGTCCGTTCCGCAGGTGACGATCACCTTCAGCCCAAACAGCTTGCCCAACGCGATGGCCATGGTCCCTATCCCGCTCGTCCCGCCGTGCACCAGCACCCAGTCGCCGTCGGCCGCAAACCCGCGCTCGAACAGGTTCACCCAAACGGTAAAGAGGCTCTCCGGCATTGCCGCGGCTTCCACGTGGGAGAGCCCGCTTGGGATAGTCAGGCAGGTGCCCATAGGTGCAGCGCAATATTGCGCGTAGCCGCCGCCGGCCACGAGCGCGCACACCTTCTGTCCCAAAAGCTGCTCGGCGCCCTCGCCCGTCTCGACGACTTCGCCGGCGATTTCGAGCCCGAGGATGTCGGGTGCCCCGGGCGGAGGTGGGTAAAGTCCGCGCCGCTGCAGGAGGTCGGGCCGGTTTACTCCCGCGGCGGCGACATTGATCAACACTTCGTCCGGTCCGATCCGCGGGATGGGCCGCTCGACCAGCGCCAGCTCCTCGGCCCCGTCGGGCTGCGGGGCGACCACCGCCATCATGGAGGAAGGGACTTTCATCACGTCGCCGTGCTTATTGACTTGGCCGGACAGAGGGTCAACGATTCCGCTCCATGGACCTCGAAGACCTCTTCCCGAGCAAACCCGGCGACCCTCTGGTCGAGCTCGCCAAGCAGGACCTCGATCCCATGTCGATCGAGGAGCTCAAGGAACGGATCGAGGCCTTGAGGGCGGAGATCGCACGCGTCGAGGCGCACATGCAGCGCGCCCAAACCCATCGCTCCGCCGCGGAAGAGCTCTTCAAGAAGAATTAACCATAAT
>JBKPON010000135.1:0-7482 GCA_046733135.1 Pseudomonadota bacterium
AGCCAGATCAGCCGGTTGCCGCCGAAATAGGTCCGTTGTCCGACAAAATAGGGCGCGCAGTCGTGCATGCCGCGATGAAGGCAGGCATGGAGCAGCATAGTCGGCAGCGATGGCGCAATCGCATTGCCTGAGAGTCGGGGGAGCGGCCGGCTGCCCGCCGCCATCTCATCGAACGTCAAAAGCTTATGGAGCGCCGGCGCATTAAGCGGCTCCCAATGCAGGTCGAGGGAGTGCTCGAAACCGTCCTCGGAGGTGAGAGACCAGGGTTCCTGTGAGCGCAGCTCCTCGGGCAGTTCCTGGCCTTCTATCGCTCGCGTAAATCCGCTTTCATTCAAGGCTTCACGCGCCGTGTTTCGCTTGTGACTGGGAATGAGCAGATCGGTGTCGCCGCGCTCCCGCGTCGCGGGATTCTCGTACACGTCATAAGCGGCAGCGGTGCCCTTCAGGAGCAGGCAAGGGACGCCCGCTGCGCTCAACCGGTCGAGGAGCGCGCCAATGACGAGTCGGTGTCGGATTTCCCACATTGAACGGGCGAGAGCCTGCTTCCGGACTTCGTCGCGGACGGCACCGGGGCAATGCTTGAGCGCCCCTTCGTTCCCGTTCATCAGTCCGGCGATACCGTGATAGGCAATTTGCTCGAGCAGCGCTTCGGTCGCTTTGTCGCTGTTCCAATTTGTCGGCCAAGGCGCTTCTTGGCCTCTCAGGGCCGCGGCTAGAAACGTGTCGATCTCCCCCGCTGACGGGATCACAGGGTCCATCGACTGATCTCCGGGCTCAGCTCGCGATCGCGCCAAATGCCTCTAAGGTCAGCGAGCAGGCCTCCCGGAGCGACCAAGGCCTCGAGTTCAGCGTCGGAAAATCGCCGGTAGTCGTTGTGCGCAACAGCACCAACGACGAGGTCGTAACACCCTGCCCCGGGCGTCGTAACCTTCAATCCATGCTCTCGCTCGATTTCGACCGGATCGGCAAGGGCATCGGCGACGGAGACGTCGTGTCCCAGCCAGGCGAGACGCCGCACGAGATCGAAGCTGCGGCTATTGCGCAAGTCGGGTACGTTTTCCTTGAAGCTGAGGCCGAGAACGAGGGCCGTCCCGGCCTTGCCCCGCCGCTCGTGCAGCGTGTCGGCGATCCACGACCCCATCCCATCATTGGTTCCGCGCCCCGCGAGGATCACCTGGGGATGGTGGCCGAGTTGCTGCGCCAAATAGCTGAGATAATAGGGGTCGACGCCAATGCAGTGGCCACCGACAAGACCCGGTTCAAAGGCCAGGAAATTCCATTTGGTCTTCGCTGCCGCAAGGACATCCCACATGGAGATGTCGATCCGCGAGAAGATTTGCGCAACCTCGTTCATGAAGGCGATGTTGATGTCGCGCTGCGCGTTCTCGATCGCCTTGGCGGCCTCCGCTGCCCTGATGGAGGCCGCGCGGAAGACCCCGCCGTTGGTGACGGCCCCGTAGATCGCGGCCATTTGCTCGACGACCTCCTCATCTTCGCCAGCGATCACCTTGGTGATCTTGTCGATCGAATGCTGCCGGTCGCCCGGATTGATCCGCTCCGGGCTATAGCCAAGCCGAAAATCGCGGCCGCGGAGCAGGCCTGCAACTTGCTCGATCTCCTGCCCGCAAACCTGCTCAGTCACGCCGGGATAGACGGTGCTTTCATAGATGATGGTGGGCCGCCGCTCCGGATCGATCAGAGCGGCGATCATGCGCGTCGCGGCGAGGACGGCCGTCAGGTCAGGGAAGTTGCTGCGATCCACCGGAGTGGGCACCGTCACGATATAGACGTCGGCGCCGCTGCAGCTCTCGGTCTCGCTGGTCAGTTGGAGTGACGTTTGCCGAAGCTCCGCGGTCTCGATCTCGCGAGTCCGATCGTGACCGGCCCGCAGCTCAGCGATCCGCGAGTCCTCGATATCGTAACCAATGACATCGAACTTCCGGGCGAGCGCAACGGCGAGCGGAAGTCCTACGTAACCGAGGCCGACGACGACAATGCGCAGATTGCTAGCCATTCAGCCGGACTATTGGATCAGGCGAAAAAAGACAGATCGGCTGCGCTTAGTTGAGCCCAGCCGCCGCCATACGGGTGTCGAGACTGCTCTGCTCCGGCACGATGACCCTGAGCCTGCGGTTGGCGAAATCGATCGAAACCTTCTTGAATGCCCGCATTGCGTTCATGCCGAGCAGCAGCGCCGGCCTGTCATTGAGGTTGAGCTGCTTGAACGTGTGCGCATCCGCAAAGACGATGGCGAGGCCTTTCAGCTGGATTCCGCCGATATTGAGCTCCCGCACGAACATATAGTCGCCCGGGATTTTCTGACCGGTGACCGATTCCAGCTCAACCTGCTGCAGTCCTCCAGTGAGCAATTTCCGCTTGAGTAGCGCCCGACGCAGCGCAGCGTTGCCGATCGTGACCTGCGATCCGGTATCCACGACAACGGTAACAGCTTGATCGTTGGCGGTAGCTTCGGTCACGATCAGCCGGCCATTGCGGCGATGCCCCTGAACGACGATCGTGCCCGGCTCTTCGCGGAAATCGGGAACGGCGGACGGCACGATCGATAGGGTGTGGGCTTCGAAGTCGAACATGATCCGTTGTGAACGGAGGGAATCAACTCCAAGGATTCCGTCGGCGCCGATATTCACGCCTTCGAGCAAGGGAGCGTCGATCACTTTGACCTGCTTGCGGGTGAGCTGAAGGTCCGGAACGCTCGCTGTGGCAACCGACAACACGCCGGCGATACCGTGGACCATGGCGGAATCGCCCGCCTGAAGCTTCAGCTTCTCGGCTAGCTGACGCGAGACCGCGGTCCTGTCCGACCCCGTGTCGACCATGAAACGGTAAGGGCCGGTGCCCGACAGGCGCACGGGGACGGTCAGGCGATCGTTCTCCTCGGTCCGGAAACGGACGTCCTCTGTCTGGCCAGCCTTGTCGACCTCGCCGGCCGCGCCGACGGCTTTCAGCTCGGTTGTCCTGGGCTGCTGCGCGAGAGCCGAACTGCTCACGAGAAGCGTAAGCGCAACGCACCAGCAATGCCGCGTCATCCCGACCTCCAGACGAATGCTTACTCTGCCCAACTTCTTTGATCAAACGCGCTTTTTGCGCCGAATACGGCAACCAAGTGGTAATCCGTTGAATGATATGCATCGAGCGCGAAGCCCTCCAACGTCCCATGGGAGCGGCCGAAGAGCTTATTCGCGCGCGGAGCTGAAGGTGGACGAACAGCCGGTCGAAACGACACTCTATTCACTCGGATCGGACACTCCAGAGCCTGCGGAACGGCGGGGCGGCGAGCGTTACCTCAGCCTTCTGCGGGTCGGAGCGCTAACGGTCGGCGATCGACGCGAACTATGCCTCATCCGCAACATTTCGGCCGGTGGGATGCTGATCCGCGCCTATTCGACGATCGAACTGGGCGCGCGGCTTTCGATTGAGCTCAAGCAGGGCGAGCCAATCAGCGGCTTCGCCCGCTGGACCAACGACGAATGCGTCGGAGTCAGCTTCGATTCGCCGATCGACGTGCTCGCGCTCATCTCTGCCACGAACGACGGACAGCGGCCGCGCATGCCGCGAATCGAGGTTCGGTGTACGGTCTGGGTCCGCGAAGGCTCGACGATCCATCGAATGAAAGGGTCCAACATCTCGCAAGGGGGAATCCGAGTGGAGGGCCAAGTGGAACTCGCCCGTGGAACCCATGTCATCGTTGTCCTCAATGGTCTATCACCCCTGCCGGGTATCGTTCGCTGGCAGGAGGAATCGGCCTACGGCATCACCTTCAATCAGGTGATACCCTTGGCGGACCTTGTCGCTTGGCTGCAGGAACAGCGCGAGAGGCCGCGCGCCGCCGGCGGTTCACTCGCCTAGGGTTCCAATTGGCGACGCGGTCATCCATCGCTCGAGCATCTTGCGCTCGTAGTGCGTGAGAGGACGGCACGCGAGGCCGGGACGGCGGAAATCGAGCTGAGCCTTGGCTCGCGGCTGCGGAATATTGCGCAGCACTTCTTCTGACCTCAGTGGGCGAGCGAACGCCACGCCGGCAAACCGGCCATGGACCCAGATCACGCGGCTTTTGAGACGCAGGTCGTTGCGTTGAAAAAAACTGGTCGAGCCTTCGGCCGGCAGTCGTTCCCCTTCGATCAGCGCGCCGTCCTCGGAAAGATTACGCAGTTTTACGGGCTGGGCGACGCCGTCGACTTCGATGGTCGCGGCAAGAAGCACGGGCGCCCGGCGCGAACGCCGGTTCTGGATCATGCTGCTCTCGTCCATCATGCCGTGCTATCTCAGACGTAGTAAAACTTCATTTAACATCCGCATTCGTTCGACGGAGCAGCAGCATCAAATTGTTCGAAGGCATCGACTGCGTTTCGATGAGATCGAAGCCGTCGGCCTGCGCCGCTGCGGCGAAGTCTTCTACCCGCCGCAACCCCCATTCCGGATCGCGTCGCCTAAGGTCAGCATCAAACGCAAGATTGCTTGGAGCGGCGAGAATGTCGTCCTTCAACCAAGGGCCATAAAGAATCAGCGGACCTCCGGGCGGCAGGATCCGCGCAGCGCCGGCGATTAAGCCAAGTGCCGCCAGCCACGGGCTGATGTGCACCATGTTGATACTGATCACCGCGGCCGCCGACCCGATCGGCCAATCGGTCGCAGCTGCATCGATGACCAGCGGTTCACGCAGATTCGCCAGCGCTGAGGCGTGCCGCCATGCACGAATCGATTCGAGGGCATCGGGATGGAGATCGCTCGGCTGCCAGTCGAGCTCAGGGAAGGCCCGCGCGAAATGAACCGCATGTTCTCCGGTGCCACTCGCGATCTCGAGCGCCAGGCCCGCTTGCGGGAGCCACTTGCGCAGCACTTCGGTGATCGGTTCGCGGTTGCGCAGCGCCGCCGGAGCCGAACGGCACGCGCCCGTTGCGGGCGCTTCGTAGAAGCGCCGCTCGTCGCTCACGCAGCGGAAACCAGCCGCTTGGCGCGCAGGTAGAGTTCGAGACGCGTGGCCGAGAGCAATCCTAAAGCGAAGCCGATAAATGCGTCCGTCAGGAGCATCGCGGCGCTCCCCGGGTGGCCGACCGCAGTCTCGCCGAAGATGGCGCGAGCGCCAAGCTTTAGGACGATGAGACCCGCCAGCAGTAGCATGGCGATGGGTGACGCACGTTGCGTCAGTTCACCGGTCTCAGAATGGCGTTGGATGTGAATGAAGCGGCCGCGATACCAACCGAGACCGGTCCCGATAGTCAGGCCGGTAATCAGAACAAACCATCCCGTCTGAGAGGGAGGCAGCGAGAAGAGCATCGAGCCGACGAGGAGCAAATAGACGATTGGCAAGATCCAAAGCGTTCCGATATTCAGCGGCCGCTCCTTGCTCATCGAGCGCAATCTTAGGGCCAATACGACCGCGACGATTGCGAACGGCAACAGTGCGGTCAGCCAGTTTCCCCCGTGATCTTGCACGCTTTGTCTCCACTATTCCGCCGCTTCAGCCGGCTCTGGCTCGCGATACGTAAGGACTGGGTTGCGCGCCGCAAGAGTCTCGTCGAGCCGGCGGCGCGGGGCATAGATCGGAGCCGCCTTCAGGCTCTGGTCGCCGGCCTTCGCTCGATTGGCGATCGAACGCAGAGCGGCGATGAATTGATCGAGGCTCGCCTTGGATTCCGTCTCGGTCGGCTCGACCAGCATGGCGCCGTGGACGACCAGCGGGAAATACATGGTCATCGGATGGAAGCCTTCGTCGATCAGCGCCTTCGCGAGATCGATCGTGCTGACGCCGCTTTCGAAGCCTCTGTCCGAAAAGATCGCCTCGTGCATGCATGGCCCACTCTGGGCGAAGGGAGCGTCGAGTACGTCCTCGAGGCTTCTGAGGATGTAATTGGCATTCAGGACCGAATCTTCCGCAACCTGCTTGAGGCCGTCCGCGCCGTGGCTGAGGATATAGGCAAGCGCGCGCGTGAACATTCCGGTCTGACCGTGGAACGCCGTCATTCGCCCGAATGCATCCGGGTGTTCCTCCCCGGCACTTTCTTCCTCGACGATTTTGTAGCTGCCGTCCGGATATTTCGCGGCGAACGGAAGAGGGCCGTAGGGAGCGAGTGCCTCGGACAAGACGACCGGACCAGATCCCGGTCCCCCGCCGCCGTGCGGTGTCGAGAAGGTCTTGTGCAGATTGATGTGCATCGCGTCGATGCCTAGGTCGCCGGGACGAACCTTGCCGACGATGGCATTGAAGTTCGCGCCGTCGCAATAGACGAAGGCGCCCGCGGCATGCACCGCATCGGAGATGGCGATCATGTCCGGCTCGAACAGGCCGCAGGTGTTCGGATTGGTGATCATCACGGCAGCGACGTCGGGGCCGAGGCGGGACTTCAAAGCGTCGACGTCTACGCGCCCCGCGGAGTTGGCGGGAATGCTCTCGACCCGGTAGCCGGCAAAGGCGGCAGTGGCCGGGTTGGTGCCGTGCGCACTCTCCGGAACCAATACGACTTCCCGCTTGTCGCCCCGCGCCTCGAGCGCCGCGCGGATGCACAGCAAGCCGCACAGCTCGCCGTGTGCGCCCGCCTTTGGACTCATCGCCACGCCGTACATTCCGGTGAGCTCCAGCAGCCAGAACGCAAGCTCATTGACCACCTGGAGAGCGCCTTGGACCGTTTCCTGCGGCTGAAGCGGATGGACGTCGGCGAAACCCGGAAGTCGAGCGATCTTCTCGTTCAAGCGCGGATTGTGCTTCATCGTGCACGAACCGAGCGGGAATAGACCGAGGTCGATCGCGTAATTCTGCCGCGACAGCCGCGTGTAGTGCCGCACAGCTTCAGGCTCGCTGAGACCCGGAAGAGCGATCGGGCGGGTGCGCTCAAGATTGGCGAGGCGCTTTGCGTTCATCTTTGGGTAGGGTTGGTCGAAATCCACCCCGGTCTGATCCAAGCTCCCGATCTCAAAAATCAACGGTTCCTCGAGCATGAGCGCGCGATTGCCGGTGACGGTCTGCGTCTCTCCGTGCTCGTTCGCAGGTGTCGTGGGACGCCAGCCCGAAGGATTGATGGTCATCGGATCACCTCCCTCAAGACCGCTTCCAGCGCGCCGATGTCCTCATCGGCGGCCGCCTCCGTCACAGCTAAAACCAGACCGTTCTGCAGCGTCTCGATGCCCGGATAGAGTCGTCCGAGCGAGACCCCGCCAAGCACCCCCTTTTCGACCATCGCGTGCACCGCCGGCCGCGCTTCGACTGGGAGCTTCAGAGTAAATTCGTTGAAGAAGCTGTCATTGACCAGTTCCACCCCGGGAATCGCCGCGAGCCGTTCGGCGGCTTCGCACGCGCGCGCGTGATTCAATTCTGCAAGCTGCCGCAGCCCTTTTTCACCCAGCAATGTCAGATGCGCCGTGAAGGCGAGCGCACAGAGCACCGAACTGGTGCAAATATTCGAGGTCGCCTTTTCGCGGCGGATATGCTGCTCGCGGGTGGACAGGGTCAGCACGAATCCACGCTTG
>JBKPON010000136.1:0-13887 GCA_046733135.1 Pseudomonadota bacterium
CGGCTGAGCAGGTGGCAGCGCTCGCCGCTTCATCCGTGGGTCGAATCGCCTACGTGAGCTGCAACCCCGCAACCTTTGCGCGCGACGCTAAGGCGCTCGTCGACGGCGGCTACCGGCTCGAATGGGTAAGGCCGATCGGGCAGTTCCGATGGTCGACACATGTCGAGCTTGCCGCCTGCTTCTCTCGCTAATTCACCAGCCCATGCAGTCGTGGAGAATCTTCAAGCCCGCGTGCGTCGTCAGGCCGACCAGGCACAGGGATGCAAGGCCGAAGACGGCGAGTCGATAACGGACCACGTTCGCGGTGCATTGGATGAGGCTGTGGACGATGCGTAGACCAACGTATCCCCAGGCGAGCCAATAATTGATGCCGCTTCCGAAATTCATCAACGCGAGCGTCAGGGCGATCGCGTAGAAGATCGTCGGTTGTTCCATCAGATGATTGTAATTGTGGGATTTCCACTGCGTCCGCGGATCGGCTTTGCCTTCCAGGTCGACGCCGCGCGCCCCGTCCGGAATCGTGGTCGGTGTTATCCCTAGCCGCCGGAACTCCGCGCCGCGCGTCGCCAGCATCCACAGCATCACGATGAGAGTCCACGCAACCAGCGCCACGACGGGCGCGAGAATTGGACTGTAGGACATGAAAAGCCTCCCCCTCTTACCAGGGGAGGGTGGCAAGTTCCTCCGTGTCGCGCAAGCGATGGGAAGGGAGGGCACAGTCCCGACGGGCAGTGCAGCCGTTATTTGTCGTAGCGCAAGTCGCCTACCGGCTTGAGGGCATTGAATTCGGCATCGGCAGTTTCAGCTGGCAGCGAATTGTCGATGTCGACGCGCCAGCGCCAGCTTCCGTCTGGCTGCCTGAGCGCCAGAGTCACGAATTTAGAATAGGCCTCCCGCTGGGTGCCATCGTCCAATGTGCGCGACAGCTTGCCGTAACCGATGTCGGTAACCGAATCGCGACCATGCCAGATACGCTGGACAAGGCGGAATTTCGCGGCAATCGGCCCTCCCGGTTTCCTCGCTCGCGCAATATCCGCCCAGGAAGTCTTTATCGACTCACGACCCACCATTGGCGGTCTCCCAGGGCCAAGATACACAGCGTCGGGCGTATAGATGGCATCAAGTTTCGAAACGTCTTGCGTGGTTTCATAAACAACGAGGCGACCGTAAAGCGCATTCACGCCGGCATCATCGGCGGCGGCATTAGCCGGCGTGGCGGCAAATGCGGCGAGACCCAAAACAATCGGGTGAACCAGGAAACGGCGATTCATTGGATCTCCTTCACTTGCGTGCATGAGCGTCCAACAACCAAACCCGCTGGCCTTCGGTCACTCTAAGCCGACGCTAGAGCGACCTGATCTGGCGTGTCGATAGAGCGGCAAGAAGTTTAGTCGAAAAGCCTGGCGAAGTGCCTTTTTTCGCGATTTTTCCACGCGCCGCGATGCCACGCGTCGCTAGCGAGCAGCGGGAGCACGCTGGTTGCTTCCGCAAAGACCATCTGTTCCATCGCCGTCGAGACCTTGCCCCAGCTCGCCGCCTCCTGGAGGGTCGAGGAGGAGCAGGCGCCGTCGCGCACGTCGGCGACGGTGATCTGCACCGCATATTTGTGCACCTCGACGTCGTGGCCGAGGATTTCGGCGCAGACGACCGTGTCCTGGGTGAAATTCTTGGGAACGCCTCCGCCGATCATCAGCAAGCCCGTCGTGCCGGCCTTGATCTTGATGTCGGTCAACTCGCGAAAGTCAGCGATCGCGTCGAGTACCATATAATGGCCCCCACGCTTCATCGCGTCCACTTGGTGCTTCACCAGGCCGAAGCCGGCCGATGAATCGACGAAGGCCGGGCAGAAGATCGGCACATCATGCTCGTAAGCGAGCTGGACGAGGCTACCCGGTTTCTTGGCATTACCCTCGCTCAGCCATTTGCCCATCTCCCGGATGAAGGCGCGCGAGCTGTAGGGCCGGGGTTCCAGGCCGTCGGCGATCTTGCCGATGGTGAAGTCGCAATCCTGCAACTGCTCTTCGTCGATATAGGTGTCGTAGATGCGATCGATGTAAAGCGACCTCAGCGTATCATCGTCAGGGATTTCATTGGCTTGGTAGTGTTTGTGACCAAGCGCTTCGAAGAAGTCCATGTCGACGATCGTGGCACCGGTGGCGACCACCGCATCGACCATGTTCGACTTCACCAGCTCGGCATAAACATCCATGCAGCCACCAGCGGAGGTCGAGCCGGCAATCACCAGGATGATCGAGCAGTCCGGATCCTCGAGCATCATATTGTAGATCTTGGTCGCGCGGGCGAGATCGCGGCTGGTGAAGCTCATCTTGCCCATCGCGTCGACAATCGGGCGAGCGTCGAACTTGGTGATGTCGATATGCTCGATCGGAGTCGACAAAAGCTCTCGCTTGCGCGTGTCGTTGATCTTGCTGTGATCGATCAGCTCTTCGGTGGTCATCTCATGCTCCAACAAAGACTGCGCCCCGGCAGAGGCCGGGGCCCAGATTTCATCTCTTGGGCTGGGCTCCGGCCTACGCCGGACCACGAGCAAATTAAAGCTTCACCACGTTCGAACGCCTGAGCCGGCCGGCAGGGGCGTACAGGCTCGCCATCGGCTCGTCGTCGACGATCTCGGTCTCGGTTGCGCCGAAACCATTGAAGGCCGTGCGCATCGCGCAGCCGTAGGCGCCGAGCATGCCGATTTCGACATAATCGCCGGGTCCGACGTCGCCGGGCAATTCGAATGGACCGGCCATGCGGTCGAGATCGTCGCAGGTCGGGCCGTAGAAGCTGAATTTCATCGGACGAACGCGCGATTCCTCCTCACGCAGCAAGCGCACGGGGTAACGCCAACCAATGTGCGCGGCGTCGAATAGCGCACCATAGGCACCGTCGTTGATGTACAGCTCATCGCCCCGACGCCTTTCGACGCGCACGACGATGCTCGCATATTCAGCGCATAGAGCGCGACCGGGCTCGCACCACAATTCCGCCGAATAGCTGATCGGCAACGCCTCGAAGCCAGCGTGGATCACGGCGAAGTAGGATTCGAGCGAGGGCGGCTCCATCCCTGGGTAGACCGAAGGGAAACCGCCACCGACATCGACGATGTCCACGGTGACGGCCGCTTCGACGATGGCGTCGCGGACGCTGCTCAAGGCGCCGGCATAAGCTGCCGGGCTCATTGCCTGGCTGCCGACATGGAAGCAGATGCCCAAGGCATCGGCGACCTGGCGGGCGGCGATGAGAAGCGGCTTCATCTCGGCAGGCTGAGAGCCGAACTTAGCGCCAAGGCTGAGCTTGGCGTGCCCGTTATCGACACGAATTCGGACGAGCAGGTTCAGATCCGTCGCACCGTCCGTTGCCCGGACGATCTTCTCCAGCTCTTCCAGCGAGTCCAGGCTGAAGGTCCTCACGCCATGCTTGGAATAGGCCTCGGCGATCACCTCCTCGGCCTTGACCGGGTGCATGAAGCAGATCACCGCCTCGGGCAGAGTTTCATGCACGAGGCGCACCTCGCCGATCGAGGCGACATCGTAATGCGTGATTCCGGAGTCCCACAGAACCCTGAGCAGGTCGGGAGACGGATTCGCCTTCACCGCATAGAGCGAGCGGCCCGGAAACTTCTCGACGAAGAAGCGGGCGGCCCGACGCGCGGCGCGCGGGCGGAGAAGAGTAACCGGCTGGACCGGTCGCAGCTTGGCGATATCGGCACCGTTGCGGATGCCGGACGGGGTGGCAGCTAGCCCCAGCGCGCGATGATGTTTGTGCAACTCAAGGGACCTCCAACGGGTACGTTTCACCAAAGAGCTGCCTTGCGGTTGGAAGTCCCATGGGGCAGCGGGGGCGCGATATATGTACGCCCGATAGAGCTGTAAAGATTTATTGGTCCCTAATTCGGGGGTTCAGGCCAATATGTCGCTGATCTGCAACGCCTAATCGAAAGGGTGAAACATCAACCAGTTAGTGGAAACGCCTCTAGTCGCCCGCGATGACGTGGTTGAAGCGGCTCATCGAATCGCCGGTCTGGTCGAACAAACGGCGTTGATCGAGAGCGAGGTCAGCGGCGTCAGAGTGAGACTCAAATGCGAGTGTTTGCAGACTGGCGGGGCATTCAAATTGAGGGGCGCAACCAATCGTCTGCTGCAGCTTTCGGCAGAGGAGCGTGAGCGCGGGGTGGTCGCTTTTTCGTCGGGCAATCATGCGCGGGGCGTTGCCATCGCTGCCCGGCGGCTCGGCATTCGCGCAATCATCGTGATGCCCTCGGATGCACCCCAGGTGAAAGTGGACGGTACGCGAGGTGAAGGCGCGGAGATCGTCTTCTACGATCGCCGCGGCGAGAGTCGCGAGGCCATCGCGGCTCGAATCTCGGATGAGACAGGCGCGACGATTGTTCCGAGCTTCGACGATCCCGCCATTGTTGCGGGGCAGGGGACCGTCGGGCTCGAGCTCCTTGAGCAGATGTCCGCAAGCCCGACCCGCCTCGCCATTCCTTGCGGAGGCGGCGGATTGGCTTCGGGCATCGCGCTGGCGCTTCCGGCCGCAGAGGTCGTCATCGTCGAGCCCGAGGGCTGGGACGACATGGCTCGATCGCTGGAACTGGGCGAAATCGTGCCCGTCCCGGCCGATGCGCCCGGCACCATGTGCGATGCGCTGCAGACGCCGCGCGTGTCGCCGATCACGTTCGGGATCCTTCGCGATCGAGGGGCGACGGCGCTATCCGTAAGTGACGCCGAAGTAGCCGAGGCGATGCGTTTCGCCTGGGAGCGGCACAAGCTCGTGGTCGAACCGGGAGGCGGGGTCGCCCTTGCAGCCCTGATTGCGGGCAAACTCGCAGCGGTTGAAGATATGGTGGTGGTGCTATCCGGCGGAAATGTCGATCCCGCGCTCCATGCGCGGATTGTCACGCAAGCGACTTAAGCCGCACCGCGTGCACGATATTCGCCGGGTTCGAGGTGAACCGGGCTCGACAGCTCGACGGCTTTCGTCAACTCCTCGAGTTCCGCGGCCAAGGTCTTGAGCTCACCCACAAGGAAGCGGCGTTCACCTTCGGCAACCGACTCCGAGGCATCGATCAACGTCTCGAGCATCATGGCGATGCATGGCAGGATCGTCTCCTCGATCCGCTCGAACGCTTCCTCGAGGCGCAACTGCTGGTCGGTCGCTGGCATAATGCCAATTTGGACCGATCTTGGTTAAGTGTTGATGAAATAAGGGCTCGAAATGGAGAAATTTTCATCCATCGCAATGGCTTTAGCGATGATCGGCGCCTTTCTCCTGCTCTCAGGCGGAGTGAAGCTCACGTTGTTGCGTGAGACTCGGCGCCGCGGAGCCTTGATGATCGCCGCGGCGCTGGTGCTCGTCATGAACGTGATGATCTGGACGGTATAGCTGGCTTCACCGGGTCGGTGGCGAGCCGCATGTCGAGATATTCGTCGACGGACTTCATCAATAGGTCGAGCTCGTTCGCGAAGAAGTGGTTGGCGCCTGGGATCACGTCGTGGTGAATGGTGATGTGCCGCTGGGTCCGCAATTTATCGACCAGCTTCTGTACGGCGCTTGGCGTTACGACCTCGTCCGCCTCGCCCTGGACGATGATCCCAGAAGAGGGGCAGGGCGCAAGGAAGCTGAAATCATACATGTTCGCCGGCGGCGCGATCGAGATGAAGCCGCGGATCTCGGGACGACGCATCAGCAGCTGCATGCCAATCCACGCGCCGAAGCTAACGCCCGCGACCCAGGTCGTTTCTGCTTCCGGGTGGATTTGTTGCACCCAGTCGAGCGCGGATGCCGCGTCGGAGAGTTCGCCGATGCCGTTGTCGAACACCCCTTGGCTCTTGCCAACGCCGCGGAAATTGAAGCGTAGGGTGGCAAAGCCCCGTTTGACAAAGGTTTGGTAGAGTAGCTGGACGATCTTGTTGTTCATCGTCCCGCCGGCCTGCGGATGCGAATGGAGGATGAGTGCGACAGGGGCACGGGGACGTGTGCCGGGGTGAAAACGTCCTTCGAGGCGTCCCTCGGGGCCGGGGAAAATGACTTCAGGCATGGATGCTTTGGCTCGCGTATACGACTAAGCCGCACGAGCGCGGGTGCGCAGCGGCGTTGGGTTCTATATAGGGGCGGCGCTCCATGTGGCAATCTGCAGGAATCCCCGGCTTTTGAACAGACGACTCTATCTCGACCATGCGGCCACCACGCCGGTGCTTCCCGAGGCTCTGGCAGCGCTTCAGCGTGGGTTCGACGCTTGGGCCAACCCCAGCTCACCCCATGCGGAGGGCCGCGCGTCGCGCGCACTGCTCGAGGAAGCGCGAACGACGATCGCTGATCTATTGGGCTGGCGGCATGACGTCATCTTCACCAGCGGCGCGAGCGAGGCGATCGAGGCCGCCGCTGCCCGGGCACGGGTCCCGGGGCGGGTCCACGGCGCGACCGAGCATGCCATTGTCCACCATGCGATGGGCATTCGTTCGAAGATCGTTCCGGTTCATCCCAACGGATTGATCGACGAGACGGCCCTCGACGCCATTCTTGCCAAAGGGCCGGCGCTCATTGCGATCCAGCATGTGAACAACGAGACAGGGGTCATTCAACCTTTGGACCTCTTCGCGCCGCGTATCCGCGCTGCGGGGTCGCTACTGCTCGCCGATTGCGCTCAATCCGCTGGCAAGCTGCCACTGCCGGACGCGGATTTCATAGCCGCCTGCGCGCATAAACTGGGCGGTCCGCCTGGCATCGGCGTTCTGCTGGTGAGGGACCTCGCCACGCTCGAGCCGGTAGGCGGTCAGGAGAAGGGTTATCGCCGGGGGACGCAGGACGCACCCAATGCCCTCGCGTTTTCCGCCGCCTTGTCCGCTCGGCCCTATGACATGGACCGTCTCGCCGCGCTTCGTTCGAGGCTCGAGGCTGGCATCGAGGCTGTCGGCGGGATCGTCATCGGCAAGGGGTCTCCACGCCTTCCGACGATTGGAGCCATTGCCCTGCCGGGGATCGCGAGCGCGTCGATGCTCGTGCAATTCGACCTCGCTGGGATCGCGGTTTCAGCGGGTAGCGCTTGCTCGTCGGGAGCGATGAAGGAGAGTGCGGCGCTCGCTGCCATGGAGGTGCCGCGGGAAATCGCGAGCAGCTTCCTTCGAGTCAGCTTCGGACCGCAGACCAGCGAAGCCGACGTCGACCGATTTCTGGCGGAGTGGCGACGGATTGCGGATCGCGTCTCGGCGAGGGCCGCATGATCTATCTCGACTATCAGGCTACCACGCCAGTAGCTCATGAAGCCGCGAAGGCGATGCAGCCCTGGATAGAGGAGAGGTTCGCCAATCCGCACTCACCCTCGCGCTGGGGCCGCGAGGCGGAAGCTGCGATCGAGGTGGCGCGCAAGCAGGTCGAGGAGGCCATCGGCCTCAAGGGTGGAAGCGTCGCCTTCACCGGTGGCGCGACCGAAGCGATCAATTGGGCGCTCAAGGGTACGGTCGAAAAAGGGCACGACGGTCGTAAACGGATCGTCACGGTGGCGACGGAGCATGCCGCCGTGCTCGATTCCTGCGAGTGGCTGGCCGGCCAGGGAATCGACCTCACCGTGCTACCGGTGGACCGCGAGGGCCGTCTCGATCTCGACGATCTCGAGCGGGAGCTGGACGAGCGAGTGTTGCTCGTTTCGGTAATGATGGTGAACAACGAAATTGGAGTCACTCAGCCCATCACCGAAATTGCGCGGATGGCGCACGACTGCGGAGCACTGATGTTGTGCGATGCGGTCCAGGCGCTTGGCCGGATGGAAATCTGCAAAGGGCCAGACCTAGTCGCGGTCTCCGCGCATAAAATTCACGGGCCCAAGGGAATTGGCGCTCTTTGGATGCGGGACGGGAAGGATCCCGCTCCCTTCATTCACGGCGGTGGGCAGGAGCGGGGGCTGCGCTCGGGCACTCTCTCGCCAGCACTATGCGTGGGATTCGGCGCCGCGGCGAAGCTGGCGGAGGAGCGCAAGACCCGGGACTATGATCATGCCGAGAAATTGTGGGCCGCGGCCGTCCATGCGCTGGGTCCTGGCTGGATCATTAACGGGAGCACGGCGCACCGTTACCACGGCAATCTCAACATCCGCCGCAAAGGCGTTGATGCGGCTCGATTGATCGCGGACCTGCGTGATATCGCCTTTTCGCTTGGGAGCGCCTGCGCCAGCGGCTCCGGACGGCCGAGTCACGTACTCCGGGCACTCGGACTCGATTATCGGGAGGCCCGCTCGTCGATCCGTCTCGGCTTCGGACGGTACACCAAGCAGCATGAGCTGGTGGACGCGTGCAAGCGGATCGCCGCCGCGGCCGTCGCGCAGGAGAAGCTCGACGCGTGACCCTGGTGCGGTTTTTTCGGGCGGATGGAACCCCCGACAAGGAAGTGGAAGCGAAGCCAGGACAGCGGCTTCTCGACGTCGCTTGGGCGGCGCGCGAGCCCCTCGAAGGAGCATGTGAAGGCGTGATGGCTTGCTCGACTTGTCATGTGATTGTCGATGCCGAGGATTTCGACCGCCTGCCGCCCGCGACGGAAGAAGAAGAAGATCTGCTCGATCTTGCGGCACACGCCACCCGAACGTCGCGGCTTGCCTGTCAGATCATCCTAACCGAGAACATGAAGACCCTGAGCGTCCGCATCCCCCCGAGTGCGACCAACTGGATGGGGCGTTAGTCGCGGTCTGGAAGGGGTGCTCCGACTCGCGTGTCGACAGCATTCTTGTCGCGCTTCGGGCGCTTGCCGAGCTTTAGCGGAGGCGGAACGAGGCCTTCGAGCTCCGGCAGGGTGAGTTTCCCTTGCCTTTTGCCGTCGAGCAGTTGGAAACGATAGGTTGCTGCCTGTCGGAACTCGCCTTGGGTGATCGATCTGTTGAAGTCCGCGTCGGCCGCGGCGACCGGTTCCGGCATATTCAACAGAGCATATCTGGCGGCGCCCTGCGGTCGGTCGTCGAATCCGTCGTACGAACCATCATCCGTCTCACCGCCGCGGCGTCGAGCGCTGCGGCCGCGCTCACCGACGGGCTGCGGTTCTAGCGCGGGCTGGCCGCGAGAGCGTCGCCACTTCGAATTGACCTGAATCTCGGGCGCAATTTCCCACTCATATGCCACCAATTCATCCGGATCGATCGCGCCATCATGATTGTCGTCCAGGGTCGCGAAAAAGCGATCGGCATCTACTTGCATCTCATCGGATGTCAGAAACCCATCCTGATTTCGATCGGCTTGGTGGAACCAGCGCGTAAGGCCGTCATCCCCGATCGCGAGAGCGCGGAACGGTTCGCCCATCGGGCTGATGAACGGTGCCCACGCATGACCCACGACGTTGATCGGCGGTTCCGCCGCCGCAGCGAGCAATGGGACGATGAGTCCGGGAAGGAGCATGCGGGCGGATCTCCAGCTTGGTCGGGAAGACCTCTGCTCCTCAGCGTGAACGGCCGATGAAGACCTAAACTTGCACGGTCGCCTAGCGTGGCCCATATGCGCGTCGGAAGTCGGCGGACGGCGCTGTCGCCAACCTGGTCAGGTCCGGAAGGAAGCAGCCACAACGATTTCGTGCCGGGTCGTCGGCTTCCACCCCACAAACTTCCATCGAAGGCCGGGCGCTTGAAGCCTTGGCGGATGCCGGCTGTTGCTCCTACACGGGAACAAATGGACGACGCCGAATCGCCCGGCCTTGGGCTGGACCTTCCCGAGCAAGCACCGCCAGGCGGCGGCGGGTCGCCATATCGCGTACTCGCGCGCAAATATCGTCCCCAGATCTTTGCCGAGCTGATCGGGCAGGACGCGATGGTGAAGACCCTCGCGAACGCCATCGCGCGGGGGCGGATCGCCCATGCTTTCCTGCTAACGGGTGTGCGAGGGGTTGGGAAAACCTCCACCGCACGGCTGATCGCCAAGGCGCTGAATTGCATCGGACCGGACGGAAATGGCAGCCCGACGATCACTCCGTGCAATGTATGTGAGCCGTGTCGCGCCATCTCCGAGGGCCGCCACATCGACATCATCGAAATGGATGCTGCATCGCACACCGGCATCGACGACATCCGCGAGATCATCGACGCGGTGCGCTACGCATCGGTCAGTGCCCGCTACAAAATCTATATCATCGATGAAGTCCACATGCTTTCTAAGGCGGCTTTCAATGCCTTGCTCAAAACTCTTGAGGAACCGCCTGAGCATGTGAAGTTCCTCTTCGCAACGACCGAGGTGAACAAGGTGCCCGTCACGGTGCTGTCGCGCTGCCAGCGCTTCGACCTGCGGCGAATTCCGGCCGAGAAGCTTGCGACGCACTTCGCCGAGGTTTCGAGGATGGAAGGGGTGGAGGTCGAATCCGAAGCACTGGGCATGATTGCCAAGGCTGCCGAAGGCTCGGCGCGCGACGGCCTTTCGATCCTCGATCAAGCGATCGCTCATGGCGCCGGGATCGTGACCGCTGATCAGGTGCGCGACATGCTGGGGCTTGCCGACCGCGGGCGGATCCGCCGCTTGCTTCAGCTCCTCCTTTCTGGAGACGCACCTGGCGCGCTTTCTGAGCTCGATGAGGCGCACGAACTGGGGATCGACCCGACACAGCTCCTGCGCGGTCTGATGGAGTCGTTGCATTCAGTGACGCGCGCAAAAGCCGGCGCGACGATTGACACTCTGCAATCGGTCGAGGAGCGCGAGACCGCCCAGCAAATGTCGCAGCAACTCGGCTGGGGCACGATCCATCGCCTTTGGCAGATGCTGCTCAAGGGGATGCAAGACGTCGACGCTGCTCCGGACCCTCGCGAGGCCGCGGAGATGGCGTTGCTGCGGCTGATCCACGCAGCCGACCTCCCGGACCCCGCGTCCCTCCTTGCGCAACTGAGCGGCGGAGGGGCCGTCGCCGGAGCGTCCGCCGTTGCGTCCGTCGCAAAGCCGTCCGGTCCGTCGGCCAAGCTTCCGCCGGATTTCCGCGCCTTGGTTCAATTCCTCGAGACCAATGGCAAGCATCAGCTGGCGATCCAGCTCCACGATCAGGTCGGGGTGGTGCGCTATGCGCCTCCAGAACTTACGTTGAAGCTGATGCGTCCCCTGGGCGCCGACTGGTCGCGCGATCTGGCCATGACGCTCAAGTCACTGACCAACAGCAGCTGGCAAGTAACGCTCTCCGACGAGCCTGGCGAACCTTCGTTGCTCGACCAGGAGAAAATCGCGGAGGAGCGCGCTCGCTCCGAAGTGCTTGCCGACCCGAACGTGCGCGCCGTGATGGACGCATTCCCTGGAGCCGAGCTCGAAACCTATTCAAAAGGCACATGACATGCCCGAAATGCCGGATTTCGACGAGATCCTGAAAATGGCGCAGAACGCGCAAAACGAGCTGCAGAAGGCGCAGGACAACCTCGACAAGATCGAGGTCGAAGGCGCGGCGGGCGGCGGGCTGGTCAGCATCCGTGCAACCGCCAAGGGACGGATTCTGGGCGTGACGATCGACGAGACCCTGCTGGAGTCTCCGGAGAAAACGATGCTCGAGGACCTCATCGCTGCTGCGATCAACGACGCCCGCACCAAGGCTGACGCCGCCGCCGCCGAGGAAATGCAAAAGATGAGCGGCACGCTGCCGCTTCCACCGGGGTTCAAGCTTCCTTTCTAGGTCCGCTTTACTGCAGCGGTTTTTGCGTCATGATGCGTCTGACTAGGGGAGGCGCCGATGAGTCTTGGCGCAATGCAGGACTATCCGCTCCGGATCATGCGGATAATGGACCATGCCGAGCGCGAGCACGGCACCCGCGAAATCGTTGCGGCGCGTGCTGACGGAAGCACTGTGCGGACCAACTGGAGCCAGCTCGCGCGCGACGCGCGCCGCATGGCCCAGGCGCTCGCGCGCCTGGGGGTCCGCGCGGGCGACCGCGTTGCGACCTTGGCGATGAACCATGATCGTCACCTCACCGCGTGGTTCGGAGTGGTCGGTGCCGGCGGCGTTCTCCACACGGTCAATCCGCGACTGTTCGACGATCAGCTCGCCTACATCATCACACACGCGGAGGACCGCGTGCTGCTGTACGATGTGGCCTTCACGCCGCTGGTGGAACGCCTGAAACCGCAGCTTCCCACCGTCAAAGATTATGTCTGCTTTGAAACGGACTTCGACGGATGGCTCGGTGCCGAGGACGGCGACTTTCGCTGGGTCGAAGGCGACGAGAGGGCGCCATGCGGTCTTTGCTACACGAGCGGCACGACCGGGAACCCGAAGGGAGTGCTATACGAGCATCGATCGACGGTGCTTCATGCCATGTCCATCATCGCTCCGGACATCTTCGATTTCTCGACGCTCTCAGTGGTGCTTCCGGTCGTCCCGATGTTCCACGCCAACAGCTGGTGCCTACCTTATGCGGCGGGGATCACCGGGCTGAAGCTCGTTCTTTGCGCTGACAATAAAGCGGACCACATCTGTCGCCTCTATAATGAGGAAGGAGTCACTCACTCGGCCGGGGTTCCGACTGTCTGGCTGAACATCATCGACCATGTCGAGGATACCGGCACGCAGCTTGGCAAGCTGCACACGATCATCGTCGGCGGCTCTTCGGCTCCGCCCGCGACCATCCGCTGGTTCCGGGAGCGCGGCATTAGAGTGAGGCATTTGTGGGGTATGACGGAGATGTCGCCGATCGGAACCGTCGGAGCCCCGCCCGCGAACTGGGATTCGATGAGCGACCAGGACCAGATCGATTATCTCTCGCGCCCCGGCCGATCAATGTTCGCCGTAGAACTTCGAATCGTTGACGACGAAGGCAAAGTCTTGCCTCGCGACGGCGAGAGTTCCGGCCACCTCCAGACGCGCGGCGCCGCCGTCGTTCGGCGCTATTTCAAGAAAGATGAGGACTGCGTCGACGCCGACGATTGGTTCGATACCGGGGATATCGCCGTCATCCATCCCGACAACACATTGCGCCTGACCGACCGTGCCAAGGACGTGATCAAGTCCGGCGGCGAGTGGATCAGCTCGATCGAGCTCGAAAATGAGGCGGTCGGCTGCCCCGGCGTGCTCGAGGCCGCCGCGATCGGAATACCGCATCCCAAATGGGACGAGCGACCCTTGCTGCTCGTCGTTCGCGACCAAGGGAGTGCGGTTGGCGATTCCGAGATCCGCGATTTCCTGTCCAGCCGCGTCGCGAAATGGTGGCTTCCCGACGCGATCGAGTTCGTGGAGGAGTTACCGCACACGGCGACCGGCAAGCTCAGCAAGAAGGACTTGCGCGACCAATATCGTGACTATCGCTTCGCCGACGCGGAAGCGATGGTGGGTCGCGACTAGAAAATCCGGCTACTCTCGCCTAATTGACGCCCCGACTTTCCAGCACTTTCAAAGGATTTCCGCGACCCCATGGCCGCTCAATACAGCTTTGTGATGAAAGGCCTGACCAAGGCCTTTCCGGGCCAGAAGCCCATCCTCAACGACATCCACCTGCAATTCTACCCGGACGCCAAGATCGGCATCGTCGGGCCGAACGGATCGGGCAAATCGACGCTGATGAAGATCATGGGCGGCCGGGACTCCGAGTTCCAAGGCGAGGCGTGGCCGGGGGAGGGGATCACCGTCGGCTATCTCGAGCAGGAGCCGCAGCTCGACTCGACGAAGACGGTTCGGGAGAATGTCATGGACGGCGTGCGCCCCGTCGCCGACATGCTCGAGCGGTTCAACGCGGTCTCGGCGCAAATGGCCGATCCCGACGCGGATTTCGATGCGCTCGGCACCGAGATGGGGGAATTGCAGGAGAAGATCGACGCGGTCGACGGCTGGACGCTCGACAATCAGCTCGAGATCGCGATGGACGCGCTCCGCTGCCCGCCGGGCGATGCGGCCGTCACGAACCTTTCGGGGGGCGAGAAGCGCCGGGTGGCGCTCACCCGGCTGCTGCTGGAG
>JBKPON010000137.1:0-9157 GCA_046733135.1 Pseudomonadota bacterium
GATCGGTTGACGTTTAGAAAGAGACCAGCCGCATGGCAGGACAAATCATCCAAGAAGGCGAAGAAGAAGCGCTGTCGGACATCAACGTTGTGCCGTTGACCGACGTGATGCTGGTGCTGCTGATCGTCTTCCTGATCACAACGCAGGTGATCAAGCAGGCAGTTCCAATCAAATTGCCGAATGTCCGGTATGAGCCGACCATGACTAAGCCGGAGAATGTGTCCCTCACGGTGCGCAACGGTCCCGGCGGCACCTGCGAGGTGTATTGGGGCGTGCAGAAGGTCACCCAGGCGGACCTGCTCAATCGGGCGGTGCAGAAGCTAGAAGCGCAAATCAAAGCAGTTGGCGGTGTTCAGAACATCAACGAAGAGAATATGCCCGAGGCGCACATCCGGGGTGACGTCAACACGCAGTACAAATGTGTCGGCGCCGCGATCATCACGATGCAACAGGCTGGGTTCCAGCGCGTCGGATTCATTTCCGAACCGCCGCCGCTGACCGGCTATCGCGCCGAATAGGAGTTTTCGCCCATGTCAATGCAGACCACCAGCGACAATGAATCGGGCGAACCGATGCTGGACGTGAACGTGACGCCGCTGATCGACGTCATGTTGGTTCTCCTCATCATGTTCATCATCACCATCCCGATTCAAACGCACGCGGTGAAGCTGGACCTGCCTGTCAACACAGACACGCCGCCGCCGCCGATCGAGCCGATCAAGAACAAGGTTGTCGTCACGGCGCAGGGCCAGATCCTTTGGAACGGAAATCCCGTCACTCAAGATCAGCTTCGTCAATATCTCGAAGTCACCCAGCAGATGAACCCGGTGCCGGAGCTTCACCTGCAGCCGGACGCGACGGCGCGTTACGAACTGGTGGACGAAGTGTTGGCGATCACCAAACGCGCCCACGTCCAGAAGATGGGTTTTGTTGGCAACGAATATTACACGCAGGTTTTCTAGGTCCTTCCAGCCTAGGCGATGATTTGGGCGGCGCTGCGGCGCCGCCCTTTTTTTTGGTCGGCTGGCGCTCCTCGCATTGACATGCCATTGCACGGGAAATGACCGATCAGCGCCGTTTTGCCGTCGTGATCCTCGCCGCGGGGCAGGGTACCCGCATGCGCTCTGATACGCACAAGGTGCTGCATCCAATCGCCAGCCGGCCGCTGCTTCTCCACCTGCTTGACCGCGTCGATGCGCTGGGAGCCGACAAACGCGTGATTGTCGTGGGCAAGGGCCGCGACCAGGTTGAAAAGGCGCTCAAGAGCCGCGACGTGGCAGTCGTCCATCAGGCCGAGCAGAAGGGCACGGGCCACGCCGTCCAGCAGGCCGAGGACGCACTCGGCAACTATGACGGGGCAGTGCTCATTCTCTACGGCGACACTCCCTTCGTGGAGGCAGAGACCCTTAAACGTATGCTCGATCGGTTGGACGGCAATGGTGGGCCCGGAGTCGTCGTCCTCGCGTCCCAGCCCGACGACCCGCTCAAATACGGCCGTATCATTCTGGGCGAAGGCGACCGCATCGCGAAGATGGTCGAATACAAGGACGCCACCGAGGAAGAGCGGGCAGTCCGGCTCTGCAATTCAGGCATGATGGCCGTGCGTGCGCAAGAATTGTTCGGCTGGCTCGACCAGGTGACGAACGACAATGCCGCGAAGGAATATTACCTACCCGACATCGTGAACATCGCCGCCGCGGAGGGTCGTGAGGCGGTCGTGATCGAGGGCGACCCCTATGAGACCGCGGGCGTCAATAGCCGCGCCGAACTCGCCCATCTCGAGCTGGAATGGCAGCGGCGCAGGCGCGAGCAGGTGCTTCACGAAGGCGCGACCTTAATCGATCCCGAAAGCGTCTGGTTCGCCTATGATACGAAGCTGGGGCGCGACGTGACCGTCGAGCCGCACGTCGTATTCGGACCCGGAGTGGAGGTCGCTGACGGCGCGACGATCCACGCCTTCAGCCACATCGAGGGCGCCGTGATCGGGGCCAGGGCGAGCATCGGCCCGTTCGCGCGGATTCGCCCTGGCACGCGGCTCGCGGACAATACGAAGATCGGCAATTTCGTTGAACTCAAGAAGGCCGAGGTGGGCGAGGGGGCAAAGGTCAATCACTTGTCGTACGTCGGCGATTCCGAAGTCGGCGCGCGCTCGAACATCGGGGCTGGCACGATTACGTGCAATTACGATGGCTTCGGCAAACACCGGACGGTCATCGGCGAAGGCGCATTCATCGGCTCGAACACGGCGTTGGTGGCGCCGGTCGTGATCGGCGCGGGCGCGGTCGTTGGCGCAGGATCGGTGATCACTCGCGACGTCGAACCGGACAGTCTCGCGGTCGAACGGAGCGAGCAGAAGGGCATCGCCGGGTGGGCCCGCCGTTTCCGCGAACGGATGAGCCGGAGAGCGGCCGAATAAATGTGCGGAATTGTCGGGATCGTCGGGAAGAGCCACGTCGCACAACGACTGTTCGACGGCCTGAAGCGTCTTGAATACCGCGGCTACGATTCCGCCGGCATCTGCACGATCAGCGAAGGACATCTCGAGCGGCGTCGAGCCGAGGGCAAGCTCGACAATCTCGCCCGCGAGCTAGCGGCCGATCCGCTCTACGGAGTTACCGGGATCGCCCACACGCGTTGGGCTACCCACGGCGCCCCGACCGTGGGCAATGCGCATCCGCACATCGTCGGGCCGGTGGCGCTGGTCCACAACGGCATCATCGAGAATTTCAAACCGCTACGCGACGAACTCATCGCTGAAGGACGCCGGTTCGAAAGCGAGACGGACACCGAAGTGGTCGGCCATCTTGTCGCTCGCGAGATCGAGGGCGGCGCGTCGCCGCAAGATGCGGTCGCTGCAGTGCTCCCTCGACTCCATGGCGCCTTCGCCATTGCCTTCCTGTTCCGCGATCACCCGGATCTGATCATCGGCGCGCGCATGGGCGCGCCGCTCACCGTCGGCTACGGCGAGGGCGAGAATTACCTCGGCTCGGACGCGCTGGCGGTAGCCCCCTGGACGCAGCGAATAGCTTATCTGGATGAGGGCGACTGGGCCGTCGTCCACCGCGAACGGATCGAGATTTTCGATCGCGACAACCAGCCGGTCGAACGCGAAATCGTCGAATCCGGAGCCTCATCGACGCCGGTCGAGAAGGGCAATTATCGCCATTACATGCAGAAGGAAATTTTCGAGCAGCCCATCGTGGTCGCGCAGACTCTCCAGAGCTACGTTCGGCCGTTCGAGGGCGAAGTGGCGCTGCCGGACTTCGACTTCGACCTGTCCGCCGTCGATCGGCTGACGATCGTTGCCTGCGGGACAAGCTATTATGCCGGTCTGGTCGCAAAATATTGGGTCGAACAGTTCGCGCGTGTGCCCGTCGACATCGATGTGGCGAGCGAGTTTCGTTACCGAGCGCCGGTACTGGAGCCGGGCGGACTGGCGCTCTTTATCAGCCAATCGGGCGAGACGGCCGACACTCTGGCGGCACTCCGCCATGCGCGCGACGAGGGGCAGCGGATCGCCGTCGTGGTCAATGTTCCGACGAGTTCCATGGCTCGCGAGGCGGACTTGCTCCTGCCGACCCATGCGGGGCCCGAGATTGGCGTTGCGTCGACCAAAGCCTTCACCTGCCAGCTGGCGGTGCTCGCGGCGCTCGCGGCGAACCTTGCCCGCGCCAAGGGAAGGCTCAGCAGCGACGAAGAGAGAGAGATTGTCGCTCACCTTCAGGAGGCTCCGGCGGCGCTGAACGCCGCTTTGGGCCATGACGACGACATTGCCGCAATGGCGCACCTCATCGTTCCCGCCCGCGACGTGCTCTATCTCGGCCGCGGCCCAGACTATCCGATGGCCTTGGAAGGCGCACTGAAACTCAAGGAAATCAGTTACATTCATGCGGAAGGATATGCTGCGGGCGAGATGAAGCACGGGCCGATTGCGCTCATCGACGACGAGGTGCCGGTGATTGTGCTCGCCCCCTCGGGTCCGCTGTTCGAGAAGACCGTCAGCAACATGCAGGAAGTCAGGGCCCGCGGCGGCAAGATCGTCCTGATCAGCGACGCCAGCGGCATCGGTCAGGCGGGCGATGGCTGCATGGCGACTATCGAAATGCCGCAAGTTCACCCGCTGATCGCGCCTCTGATTTACGCGGTACCGGTGCAGCTGCTCGCCTATCACACAGCGGTCCTCAAGGGCACCGACGTGGATCAGCCACGCAATCTGGCGAAGAGTGTGACGGTGGAGTGACCGACCTCGCAATAGTTGGGGCGGGGGCTACCGGAATTGCCACTGCCCGCGAGGCGAGGAAGCGCAGCCTCAAGGTCGTCATTCTCGAAGCGTCCGACCGGGTCGGCGGGCGCGTCCAAACGATCGATTGGCGGGGGGGCAAGCTCGATCTTGGCGCCACCTGGATGCATTCGGCGGGTCGCAATCCGCTTGCGCAGCTTGCTGAAGGGCTCGGCGTCGCCATCGATCAAGCACCCACGCCCTGGCGCAACCAGTATCAGAATCTCGGCTATTCACAGCAGGAACAAACCGACTCCTGGGCCGCAATGGCGGCATTTGCCCAGCGTCTGCGAGCCGGACCAAGCGGCGACCGCGCGAGTGAAGCACTGGAGCCCGGCAATGAGTGGAACGGCTTTCTGGAAGCGCTGAACGGTTATCTCAACGGCACCACCCTCGCCAAGACCTCCGCGGCTGACTTCATCGCTTATTGGGATTCCTCGGAGAACAGCAATTGGCGGCTGCCGGGCGGTTACGGCGCCCTGGTAGCTGCGCTTGCTGATGGGCTGGACATCCGGACCGGCTGCGTGGTTCAGCGCGTCGAATGGTCGGTGGGCGGCGTTCGCCTGATCACCGATCACGGGACTGTAGAAGCAAGGCACGCCGTTATCGCAGTGCCGACGGACAGGCTCGCATCTGGCTCGATCCTTTTCTCGCCGGCACTGGATGATCGCCTGCATGCTGCTGCGCAGCTGCCGCTCGGTCGGGTCGAAAAGCTGTTCCTCACGTCCAGCGATCCTGACAGTGTACCGATGAATGCTCACCTGATCGGCAACCCCCGTTCGGCGGACACCGGCAGCTACATGCTCGGTCCTATGGGCTTGCCAGTCGTTGAAGGTTTTTTCGGCGGCGATTGGCTCAAGGACCTCGATGAACACGGCCTTGAGGCGAAAGCGCGGGATGAGCTCGGTAGCCTGCTGGGATCGGACTTCGCCCGGAAATTGAGCGGAATCGCTTATTCAGACTGGCAAGAACGTCGGTTCATCCTCGGCTCCTACAGTTATGCGCTGCCCGGGCATCACAGCGCTCGGAAGAGTTTGAGGGCGCCGGTTGACGGGCCATTGGCCTTTGCCGGCGAAGCTTGCTCAGATTGTGACTACGCGACGGTTCACGGCGCCTGGGCGAGCGGAATCGCGGCTGTAGAGCAACTCTTCGGGAAAGCGGAGCGATGAATCATATCGGCATCCTGGCGCATAGCTTCGAGGGCGCGACCTTGTGTTTCCGGACCGCTTGTCTCGAGGGGGTTCAGAGGCTGGGCCCGCACATGCATCCCGAGATCACCATGACCTGCAGCCCGATGGCGCTTGTGCTGGACGCCTGGGAGCGCGGCGACAATGCGGAGCTGCGCGCCTTCTTCATGGCCGACTGCACGAAGCTTGCCGCAGCGGGCGCCAAGTTCTTCATTTGCCCCGACAATACGGCGCACATCGCGCTGGAGAGCGAAGGTGAGCCGTTTCCGCTACCTGGCTTGCACATCGGCGAGGTGGTCGCTGCCGAGGCGCAAAGGCGCGCTTTCGAGAAAATCGGCATCCTCGGCACGAAGTGGACAATGACTGGACCGGTCTATCCGGGAGCATTCAGTCGGCGCGGAATGCATTGGGCGGTTCCGGACGAAGCCGATCGCAAGATTGTGGACGACATCATCTTCGACGAGCTGTGCCTTGGCGTCTTCAGCGACCAGGCGCGCGACGCCTATCTGCGCATCATCGACGAGCTGGCGGCCAAGGGATGCGATGCTATCGCTCTGGTCTGCACCGAAATCCCATTGCTGATCACGCCCGAAGTCTCTCCGTTGCCCACGCTCGATTCGACCCGACTTCTCGCCGCTTCGGCGGTTGAAGTCGCGGTTGGTGAAAAGCCGATTCCGGACTGGCGCGGCGGTCCGATCGCTTAGCCGAATGCGTTGAAGCCAGCGCCGCGCTCGCCTAGGGGGCGGGCATGAAGGTTCAGGGTGGATGCCATTGCGGGGCGGTGCGGTACGAGGCTGAACTGTCACCACCGCCGGTGGCGGCACTCGAGTGCAATTGTTCGGTGTGCCGGATGACCGGTTTCCTCCACATCGTGGTCCCGCATGACCGTTTCGAGCTGATCTCAGGCCGCGATGCGCTGATCGGCTATCGCTTCGGCACGGGTGCTGCGGAGCACCTCTTTTGCCGCCAATGCGGCGTGAAGAGCTTCTATCAGCCGCGATCCCATCCCGATGCGTGGAGCGTCAATGCAAACTGCCTCGACAAGCCGGTCGAGCTCGCGATCGAGCAGTTCGACGGAAGGAATTGGGAGGCGGCAAAGGCCGATCTCGACGCGCAGCGGTAGCGCCGTTACGGCGTCGGGCCATGCACCGTCCGCTGCGTCTCACCATCGATCGTTCCGCGATTCAGGCGAACTGGCGCTGGCTCGCCGATCGCGCGGGTGTGGCGACGGGCGCGGCGGTGAAGGCGGACGGCTATGGTCTCGGCGCAAAGGAGGTCACGGCGACCTTGCTCGACTCCGGCTGCCGCGACTTTTTCGTGTCCACCTGGGCGGAAGCCGAGGCATTGGGGCGCGTTCCAGAGGACTCCAATCTGATCGTCTTGCATGGGGTCGGGCCGGATGATGTCGAGGCCGCGCTAGCGTCGTCTGCGCGCCCGGTTCTCAATACAGCTCTGCAGGTCGTCCGCTGGAAGGAAATCGCGCCTGGACGGCCCTGCGACGTGATGATCGACACCGGCATGAATCGGCTGGGCATCCGGCCGAACCATATCGATCTGCTCGATGGGCTTACCATCGAAACGCTGCACAGCCACCTCGCTTGTGCCGACGAGGATTGCGCGCTCAATGCCATGCAGTTGGAGCGTTTCCGCAGCGTTGCCGCCACCCTTCCTGCGAAACGCTACAGTCTTGCGAATTCGGCCGGGATTGGCCTCGGTCGTGATTACAGTTTCGATCTCGTCCGTCCTGGCATTTCCATTTACGGCGGCGTGCAGCGACCCGAGTTCGAGGGTCATATCCGCCAGGTCGCTCGGGTGGAGGTCCAAATCGTGCAGCGCCGAACCATCCGTCCGGGCGAAAGCTGCGGCTATGGCGGTATCTTCGTCGCCGAAGGCGAGACGGAAGCGGCAATCCTCAACATCGGCTATGCTGACGGCTATCTTCGCGGCTTTTCATCGCATGGCACCGCATTTGCCGGTGAAGTCGCCCTGCCCGTTCTCGGCCGTGTGTCGATGGATCTGACCGCGGTGCGTTGCGACGCCGCGCCTGAACTCAAGGAAGGCGACTGGGTCGAGATCGACTACGATTTGCCGACGGCTTCGCGGCAGTCCGGCCTTTCGCAGTACGAGCTGCTGACGGGCCTCGGCTCGCGCTTTGACCGGCGGTGGCTCTAGCGTCCGGGGGAAGGGTCTTCGGCCGATAACGACAGAGGTCGATGACCGGGCAGCGCCAGCATTCCGGGAGCCGAGCCTTGCAAATGTATCTGCCGTGCAAGATGAGCCAGTGATGTGCATCGCGGCGGAACGGCCGCGGCACCAGTTTGTCGAGCTTCGCCTCGACGATGTCCACGGCTTTGCCCGGCGCGAGCCCGGTGCGGTTGCAGACTCGGAAGACGTGCGTGTCAACGGCGAACGTTTCTTCACCGAACGCGGTATTGAGGACAACGTTCGCGGTTTTGCGCCCCACGCCGGGCAATCTTTCGAGCTCTTCGCGCGTGCGCGGAACCTCTCCGCCGTGATCGCGGATCAACGCCTCGGACAGGGCGATGACGTTTTTCGCCTTGGTATTGAACAGGCCGATAGTCTTGATCTGCTCACGCAAGGCATCTTCACCAAGCGCCACCATCTGCTGCGGGGTCTTCACCCGGTTGAATAGGTCGCGGGTGGCGATGTTGACGCTCGCATCCGTTGCTTGTGCCGATAGCACGACGGCGACGAGCAAAGTATAGGGGTTGAGGTAGTCGAGTTCGGTCGTGGGCGATGGATTCGCCTCCCCCAGTCGGCGGAAGAATTCGAAAACCTGATCGCGCTTCAAGCAAGTGAACCTTGGGAACCGATCACGTCTCGCATCGAATAGAGTCCTGCGGGCTTGCTGACGAGAAAGCGCGCCGCTGCAAGCGCTCCGCGCGCAAAGATCATCCGGCTTTCGGCGCGATGGCCAAGCTCGATCCGCTCGCCTTCGGTCGCCAGGATGACGACGTGCTCACCCGCCACCGAACCGCCGCGCAACGAGGCATAGCCGATGGTCCCAGGTTCGCGCTCGTGCGGATGCTCGCCGAGACGGTCGTACCGGCCCAAGTCCTTTATCGTCGAGCCGCGACCCTTCGCCGCCGACTGCCCGAGCATCAGCGCCGTTCCCGATGGCGCGTCGACCTTGTGCCGATGGTGCATCTCAAGAATTTCGATGTCCCAATCAGGCCCGAGGCGCGCCGCAGCCTGCTCGACCAGGTCGCGGAGCAGGTTGACTCCGATCGATGTATTCGGCGCTTGGACAATTGCGATTGACTTGGCCGCCTCATCGATTGCCGCCTGGTGCTCGGGTTGCAGGCCCGTCGTTCCGATGAGGATTGGAATTCCCCCGGAAACCGCGCGGTCCAGGCTCGCCTGAAGCGCGTCGGGAGCCGAAAAATCGATCAGCACATCGCCATGATCCTGATCGATGGCATAGCTGGGATCGTTGGCAACCGCCTTTGTGATCGCCTTCCCCATGCGGCCGTTTGGCGCGAACAGACTGATTCGGATCGGCTGGTCGGCAGTGCGCATGCACTGCTGCTTAGGTGCCGGCCGGCGCGATGCCAAGGCGCTGCTGAAGGGCGAGTGCGGCGGCCGGCGCGCGAACCTTCGCGCCGTTGATCATGAAGATGTAGCTATCGCCAGCCTGCCCACGCGCTCGCTCGGCGAAACGATCGAGCGC
>JBKPON010000138.1:0-10623 GCA_046733135.1 Pseudomonadota bacterium
ACCTGCGCTATCTCGGTTCACGACGCACGCTCGTCTTGGTCGACGGCCTGCGCTTCATAAACGCGGCGTCGGCGAGCGGCGTGCCGCCCTCGGTCGACCTCAACTCCATCCCGGAAAGCATGATCGAACGCGTCGAAGTACTGCAGGACGGCGCTTCGGCGATCTACGGCTCGGATGCGATCGCGGGTGTCGTGAACATTATCACCAAGTCGCATCAGCGCGGCTGGGTCGGAAGCGCGCAGCTCAGCGGTTATTGGGAAGAAGGCGACGGCTTTACCCAGAATTACCAGCTCAGCTGGGGTAACGGCGACGCCGGACCGTTTCAGTTGGTCGTTGGCGGCAATTATGTGACTCAGAAGGGCGTGTTCGCCGGCGACCGAGCGATCTCGCGCTTCCCGGCGCCCTATGCGGACAGCTGTGCCGCGGGCGGCTGCTCGAGCTTTATTCCCAATGGCCGTTTCGCTGGTCCGTTCGTCGGTTTCGTCGGCGGCGACGCGACCTTGATCAATGCGCCGACCTCAACCCCGACGCTTGACAACTTCCGCGCCTTTGCCGGCACTCCCGATCGGTTCAACTTCGCTCCGTTCAATTATCTGCAGATCCCGCTCGACCGTTACGGATTGTTCGCCGACGCGAAACTCGAGCTGGCTGACAATATGAACTTCCGGGTGAAGGCGCTGTGGAACGAGCGCAAGTCGAAGAACCAAGCGGCTCCGCTTCCCTTCGGTATCGGCCCAGACGCCGGAATCACGCCGGTACTCGACGCGACGTCAATCGACGTGACCAACCCCTACAATCCGTTTGGCGAGACGCTGGACTTCCACAATCTGGGCTTCATCCTCCGGCGCTTCGTCGAAGGCGGCCCGCGGCGGTTCCGTCAAAAGGTCGACACGACCTACGTCACGGCCACATTCGATGGGAACTTCGGCGCCTTCAACCACGACTGGTATTGGGACATCAATGCCATCTACGGCCACAACAGCGCGAAGCAAACGATGCTCGGCAACATCAATTCATCCCACTTGCGGCAGGCGCTTGGGCCGGTCGATCAATGCGTTGGACATCAGGGACAGTTCGGCGGGGATTGCGTCCCGTTCAACTTCTTCGGCGGCGCCGGGTCGATCACCGGCGACATGTTCGATTTCGTCACCTTCGACGAGCATGACAGCAGCAAACAGGATCTGTGGGATTTCACAGCCAACATTTCGGGCGAGCTCGTCGACTTGCCCGGCGGTCCGCTCGGCTTCGCCGCGGGCGTCGAGTATCGCGGCCTCCGTGGCCGGTTCGATCCCGATCCGATCGTGGCGGCGGGCTTCAGCTCCGATATTCCCGCTGGACCCACGAAAGGCCACTATAACGTCAAGGAGGCCTATGCCGAGATCAACGCACCGGTCGTCAGGGATGTAGCCTTCATCAACCTGCTCGAACTGAACGGCGCGGTCCGCGTTTCCGATTATTCCACTTCGGGTTCGACCACCACGTTCAAAGGTGGCGTGAATTGGAAGCCGATCAAGGATCTGCGCCTGCGCGGATCCTATGCGGAAGGCTTCCGCGCTCCGTCCATCGGTGAGTTGTTCGGAACCATTTCACGTTTCGACCAGACGATCAGCGATCCCTGTTCGAACGACAGCACCGCGCCGCGCAACTTCCTCAACGACGCGACGGTCAGAGCGAATTGTATCGCCATGGGTGTGCCGGCGGGTGGGACTTATCAACAGGCCAATCCGCAGATTTCGGTAATCGTCAGTGGCAATGAAGACCTGACGCCAGAAACGTCGAAGAGCTACATCTTCGGCGGGGTGTACAGCCCGTCGTTCCTGCCCGGCTTCTCGATCGAGGCGAACCACTACAATATCAAGATCAAGAGCGCGATTCAGGCGGTCGACGCGTCCATCACGCTCAACAATTGCGTGGTAAACCTCGATCCGGCGGCCTGCGCGCTGGTGACCCGCTCTTTCTCGGGAAGCGGCCAGCTTACGCAGATCGACGGTACTCTCGGCAACATCGCCGGGATCAACACGAAAGGCATCGACGTCAACGTCGCATACCGGTCTCGCAAAACCAGCGCAGGCACTTTCGGCCTCACCTGGAACAATACTTTCCTCAGGAATTACGACCTCGTACTGAGCGGCTTCGGCGGGTCGCAGATCATCAGTCGGGAAGGCACCGAACAGGGTAGCCCGTCACAAGGGTTCCCCAAGTGGAAGTCGATCGGCATCTTGGACTGGGATCTCTCCGAGTTCGGTGCAACGGTCACGGGTCGCTATATCTCGAGGCTCAAGGAGAGCGACGGCAATGTCCTGAAGTCGAAGTTCTACACCGACTTGCAGCTGCGCTGGACGCCGGGCTTCCTCAACCAGCAGTTTGGCCTGGCTCTGGGCGTGAACAACCTCTTCAATACCAAGGCTCCGGGGTGCAACACCTGCGACCTCAACAACTTCGATCCGACCATGTACGACCTTCCGGGCCGGTATTTCTACGCGCGGATCAACGCGAAACTGCAGTAAGCGCGGCTTCTTTCCAAGTTGCGACAGGGCGGTCCAGCAATGGGCCGCCCTTCCTCTTAGATGGCTGACCTACTCGGACAACTTCCCGTTTACTGCTGATCGCTAGGGCAAGCGTGGTGCAAGCTACCGAGACGATTCAATGGATGTGAACGCGTTGTCTTCAGCCGAACGATGGAACCTTCTGTCGACACTTTCGCAGGATGAGCGGGGGTTTCGCGACCCGCGTCGGTACGATCTCATCAAATGGTATCTCGACCACGAACCTGGCAATGCGCTTTGCAGGTCCGGCTATACCCACGTCGATCCTGAAGCCGTGCCCGACGTCTACCAGGAAGTCAGAGCCAAGTGGCTCGCCATAGTCGCAGAAGCTCCACCCGACGCCGACCTTTCGAGGAGTGCAGCCGAGTTTATCGCGCTCAGCGACTCTGACGAGGCGGCAAACATGATTCGAAGGGCGATCGAACGACATCCGAATGACCAAGGGCTTTGGGTTGATCTGGGCCGGATGAGCTCGGATACAAACGAGCGCCTGAAGGCATTCGAGCGCGGCAGAAAGTTGGGTTGGCGTCACGCCAACGTAGACGTTTGGATTGCCGAGACTGCGCTTGAGCTAGGCGATCACGAGAAGGCACGCCACGAAGCCGAGAAGATGTTGATGTTGGTCGCGGAGGCCCTTTCCAAATATGGGCCGAGACTCGACATCACGGGTCGGAGCGGAGAATTTTGGAAGCAGGTTCGGGCCGTTTCTTCCTCTGACGATGAAGCGAGGGCGTTGAGTAAAGCGATCTCCGATTACGCTTATCGGAAGCATCATGCATCCACGATCCTTGGGCTGTTGGCCTGCAGGGCGGGCAATATTGATGAAGCCGTCTCGCACCTGTTTGCCTCCGCGGACATTCGCCCCGACTTTCGCTTGGAAGCCTACGGGCCATCCCCCCAATTGCTTCGAGAAATTTGTCAACGCGATCGCTGGGAAGACGCCCTTCAGTTTCTCCATAAATGCAAGGAAAGATGGGCCGATTCACCCATCGATGACTGGATGACCGCGGTGCGTGCGCATCGGCTTCCTGGAAAGCCCGCTTGAACCTCATGCAGTTCGGCCCGATGTAGGCTTGCCAAACAACAAGGATCTCATTCCCGTGATCGATCACCAAGACATCGTTTCGCAACTCGTTCCCATCGTCATCGAACAATCCAATCGGGGCGAGCGCAGCTTCGACATCTATTCCCGCCTGCTGCGCGAACGGATCGTCTTCATCACGGGAGCGATCGAGGACCACATGGCCTCGCTCGTCACCGCCCAGCTCCTCTTCCTCGAGTCCGAGAACCCGAAGAAAGACATCTTCATGTACATCAACTCGCCGGGCGGAGTGGTCACGGCGGGCCTCGCGATCCACGACACGATGCAATACATCCGGCCGAAGATCAGCACGGTATGCATTGGTCAGGCCGCGTCGATGGGCAGCTTCCTGCTCGCCGCGGGTGAGCCCGGCATGCGGGTCGCTCTCACTAACAGCCGAATCATGGTGCACCAGCCATCGGGCGGAGCGCAGGGCATGGCGGCCGATATCGAGATCCAGGCCCGCGAAATCCTGCGGATGCGTCAACGCCTCAACGAACTCTATGCGAAATACACCGGCCAGAAGATCGAAGAGATCGAGAAAGCGATGGATCGCGACAAGTTCCTCGAGGCGGACGAGGCCAAGGCCTTCGGAATCATCGACGAAGTCTTCGACACGCGCCCGGACGCGGGCGAGGACAGCGGCACCGGCGCGGGCGATGTGACACCGGCTTAGTCGAGCCGTCGCTATTCAGCGTGGCCGGGGAGATACATCGGTCCAAATTGAGACGAATCGCTTCTCGCCGCGCTCTGCACCCGATTGTGGACGGCCGGTCGTGCGCGTAGATTGTTTCGGTGGGGGATCATTTGTCCGATACTGAGCGCGACGCGCTCGCGGCCGGCGATCAGGAGCTTGCGCTCGCCGCCTTGCGTGAGCATCTGGGCGAGCTTCAGCTTCCGCAGCTGCTCCATCGACGACGTGCTGTCATCCTGTTCGAGGGTCCTGAAGGTAGCGGCAAGAAATATGCGTTGAAGCAGCTCGCGGCTGCGTTCGACCCTTGCCACTATTCGGTCCATTGCATCGGCTATGATCGCCGAGAGGGGTCGGATGGCCATTGGTTGGCTCGGTTCTGGCGCAATCTACCGCCCGCTGGCGAGACGACTGTTTTCTTCCGCAGCTGGTATCGCCGGGTGCTCGATGATCGGGTACTCGGAAGGGTGGACGAAAAGACCGTTGCGCGGGCCTTCGATGAGATCAACGAATTCGAGGCGCAGCAGCGCGATTACGGAACACTGATCGTCAAATTGTTCTTCGATGTCTCAGCGGAAACGCAGGACAGCCGAAGGAGAGAGCGGGATGCCAATCCATGGCTCGGCCTCGCCCAGCGCGAGGAGCTCGTCAGGGTCCAGGATCCGGCTTATGTGAAGGCGCTCGAAGACTTGCGGGCCAATTCCGACACACGCTGGTCTCCGTGGCGCATCATCGATGGCAACGACGAACAAGCCGCCGCGGTTTCCGCTCTGTCGGCCATCGCGGACGCCTGGGCGTCGTCCATGCCGTCCGAGCCGCCACATCTGATCGACACTCCAAACCGTGCTGCCTAGTTCCGGCGCGGATAGTCGATCGCCATCACTTCATAGCTCTTCTCACCGGCGGGGAGCCGCACCACCCGCTCGTCACCCACTCTTGCGCCGATCAGGGCACGGGCCACGGGCGCGCTCCAGCCAATAAAGCCGCGCGAAGCGTCTGCCTCATCATCTCCGACGATCGTTATCGTGCGTCGATTGCCGTCCTCGTCGGCGAGCTCGACTGTCGCGCCAAAGCGCACCTGGTCATGCGCGGGTTGCTCGGCCGGGTCGACCACCTTCGCCGACTTCATGATCCGAGCCAGATGCGCGAGACGCCGATCGATCTCGCGAAGTCGCCGCTTACCGTAGATATAATCCGCATTTTCCGACCGGTCGCCGAGCGATGCCGCCCAGGAAACCGTCTCGACGATCTTCGGCCGCTCGACTGCGAACAGTTGGTCATATTCGGCGCGAATGTCCGCGAAACCTCGCGGGGTGATGAAGCGCGGTGGTGGATCGGTCATGCAGCCCTTTAGCCGGGGCCGGTTTTCCCAAGATACCTCGAAACGTGCATCGCCGTTTGTGGCTGCGCGGTCGAACGCATCGAATCGTAGACCACGCTATTTTCGATGACCCGCTGAACATAGCCCTTGGTCTCGGTGTAGGGGATCGCCTCGATCCATTTGAGCATGTCGACCTGGCCGCGGGGGTCGCCGTAGGTGCGCACCCACTTGCCGACATTGCCGGAACCGGCGTTGTAGCTTGCCACGGCCAAGGGAACGCTTCCGTTCCAGATGTTGAGCATTCGCTGGAAATAGGCCGAGCCGAGCATCACGTTGTAGCGTGGATCGCTGGTCAACCGGCCGCCGTCATAGCCGACACCCATCTTGCCCGCCTGCTCGCGGGCTGTACCGGTCATCAACTGCATCATGCCCCGGGCGCCAGCGTAGCTCACCGCATATTGGTCGAAGGAGCTTTCCTGGCGGGTGATTCCGTGCGCCAGAGACCAAAGCTCCGGCGAAACGGAAGCAGGGAGCATCGGATAGGCCTGGCGCACGTAGAAGGCTGAACCCTTGATCCGGGCGACGCGCGCCACCCACACTGGAATATCGCTGCGACCAATCTGCTGCGCGAAATCCACCGCCAGATTGCGATCGAGATCGGTATCGACCGATTGCGCCAGGGCCTGCGCAAAAAGCGAGCGCTCCTGCGAGTCGCCGTATTGGTTGATCGCGCGCACAGCCTGAACCAAGCGGCGGCTGCTGAACGCTGCGCGTTGCAGAGCCGTGGTCGTTATTTGCGGCATCGCTGTCGGAGGGGGAGGGACGGAGCGGCCGAGCCGCTCAAGTGCGAGCTGGCCGTAGAACAATTCGGGATAAGCAGCAGCGCGCTGGAAGTAAGTGTTCGCTTCGGGAAACCGTCCGGCTGAGAGAGCGGCGCGCCCGGCCCAATAGGAGCCCTTGGTCATCACCTGGAGCGAACGGCCGGCCTGGCTGTATCGGTCATACATTGCCATTGCGTTCGTGGGCTGGCCGAGCCTGTCGAGTGCGACGTTTCCGCCGAGAAACGCCAGGCTGGTGTAATTGTCGCGAACGCCGAGCGGCTGATCGTCGATGCTCGCGCCCGGCGGCAAGACGTCATCGATCTGGGAAGCGATATTGTAAGCGGTCTTCCACTGTTGGTCCTGCACCGCATCGTTGGCGAGGATGAGGAGCATGTCGTAGAACCGCTCCGGATCGGCTGGCTTGTAAGTGAAATTATGTGACCGGGCAGCGAGGTCGCGGGCGGCGGAGTCCCAACCGTTCTCGCGGAGGTATCGCGCCCGGTCCATCATCAGTCCGGCGTCACTGGTGACGGTCCTGATCACAGCCTGGTAGCGGCTCTCGGCGTCTTCCCATTTGGACTGCATCGCGATCCGCGCCGAAAAGGCGGCCTGTCGTTCCGGGCTGACTGTCGCGATGAACCGCTGCGCATCGTCGGGTTTCTTCGCGAACAGCAGGGCGTCGACTCTGCGGTCCTGGTCGGCGCGAGTGAAGCTGCCACCGTAGCGCGACCAAATGCTCTGTTCGTCGCTGGCACTGAGGTCGGGCTCGTACCAGGCGCTCCGTGCAGCCTCGAGCGCCTCAGCCGCTCGGCCGCTCGCCGCCAACGCATCGGTCAGGCGGGCATAGCCATTCCCGGTGCGCGGCTTGTCCTTGGCGAAGAAGGCGATGACCGTTGCGGCATTCTCACCGGGGCGCATCGCGTTTTCCGCCCAGCGGCGCAGTGTTGACTCGCTCGGCCACCCGGGATTGGCGAGCAGGAAACGAGCGTAATCAGCGAACGCGTAGCCGCTGCTTTGGCGAAGCCGCCGCCAGTCGCCGATCGCGTAGCTGACGCTGTTCGCGTTCTGCGGCGACACGTACGCCGGCGTTGCCGCATATTGTGCGGATGCCGACGTCAGGCCGGTCAACAGCAGCGGAATTGGTAAAGCGGCACGCCACATGCTGGACACCTTCCGCCCCCCCTCCTTATCAGGCCGTGAACGCAGTCTTGATTCTGCACTGAAAACCGCCCGTTGAGGAGCCAAGTTCATGTTTTTCGGGTCGATCCCGGCGCTGGTCACGCCTTTTTCCGGCAACTGTGTCGCTGAAGACTCACTTCGCGACCTCGTCGACTGGCAAATTGCCGAGGGAAGCGACGCACTGGTCCCGTGCGGGACGACGGGGGAGGTTGCGACGCTCAGCGCCGAGGAGCACCGGCAAGTCATCGCCACGACTGTCGAAGCGGCGAACGGGAGGGTGCCAGTGATCGCCGGATGCGGCACCTATTCGACCGCCGCGTCGATCGAACGGGTCCGGGCCGCCGCCGGCGTCGGCGCGGATGCGGTGCTGATCGTCGTCCCATATTATAATAAGCCCAGTCAGGAGGGGCTTGCCGCGCATTTCAGAGCGATCGCCGATGCCTCGCCGGTCCCGATCGTCGTCTACAATGTTCCTTCGCGCACCGTGGCCGATATCTCGGTCGGAACGTTAGCCCGGGTCGCCAAGCATCCGAAGGTCGTCGCAGTGAAGGACGCTACTGGGCAGCTGGCGCGGGTGTCCGCACAGCGCCTCGAGTGCGGGGAGGAGTTCTGCCAGTTGTCCGGCAATGACGACCTGGCGCTCGGTTTCAATGCGATGGGCGGCGCCGGATGCATCTCCGTCACTGCCAACGTCGCACCACGCCTCTGCTCGGATTTCCAGAAAGCAATGCGCGAGGGCAAGTGGGCCGAAGCGCTCAAACTGCAGGATAGGCTCTATCCGCTCCACGACGCGCTCTTTTCCGACGCGTCGCCAGCGCCGACGAAATATGCGCTGTCGCGGGTGCGGCCTGGCTTCCCGACGGAATTGCGCCTGCCGCTGGTCGAAGCATCCGATGCCTCGAAATGCGCCGTTGATGCGGCATTGGAGCATGCAGCTCTTATTTAAGCTCGATGGCCAAACCGCTCCCACAACCCTTCGACAAGCAAAAGGTCGTTGCCGAGAATCGGCGCGCGCGCTTCGATTATTTCGTCGAGGAGCGGATCGAAGCTGGAATCCAGCTTACCGGCACCGAGGTAAAGTCGCTGCGGCACGGCGAAGGCTCGATCGCGGAGAGCTATGCGGCGGTCGAGGGGGATGAGATTTGGCTGATCAACAGCCACATCCCCGAGTACAGCCACGGCAATCGACTGAACCATCAACCTCGGCGGCCGCGGAAATTGTTGCTGAAGAACCGGGAAATCGCCAAGTTGCAGGGAGCAGTGACGCGCCAGGGCCTCACGCTCGTGCCGCTGTCGATCTATTTCAACGTGAGCGGCCGCGCGAAGGTGGAGTTGGCGCTGGCTCGGGGCAAGAAAGTGCACGACAAGCGGGATACGATCAAAGAACGCGACTGGAAGCGCCAGCAACAACGGCTGCTGCGCCACAATATGTAGTGCGCGGATGGGCGATCGCATGAAGTGGGTGGCGCGGCATATCCCGACGCGCGAGACGGTCCATCGGCATCGCTTGCTGCGCCCGTTCGCCAAACAATTGAGTCAGCCTGCGTTGTGGCGCTTGACCAAGCGTTCGGTGCCGCGGGCCGTGGCATTGGGGCTGTTCGTCGGAGTGATCATTCCGGTCTTGCACACGGTTATCGCGGCGATCTTCGCCATCCCGACCCGCGCCAATGTGGCTGTCACGGCTGCCTTCACGTTGGTGGTGAATCCGCTGACGATTCCGCCACTTTATTATGCTGCCTATCGGATCGGCTCCTGGGAGCTTCACCACGACGCCTCACTGGTCAACCCTTCGACTGCCGAGCGTTTCACAAGCGAGCTCAGCCGCATGCTGTTTTGGATCCATCAGGCATCCGGATCGATCGCCATCGGCGTTTTGACGATTGCCTTCGCCGCCGCTGCGATCGGCTATATCGGATCGGCCGTGGCCTGGCGCTTGTGGGTCGGCGCGCGATGGCGCCGCCGATCGAAAGCCCGGCGAACCATCATATAGACCCGTGGGACGTTCGCAGTTCTGGCGGGGACGATCGTCGATTGACATTGGTGCGCCGCGTTAGACTAGGCAAACAAGCTACTGGATTATTTCAAGCTTTCGGAGGGAATAAGATGATTCGGTTGACAGCGATTGTACTCGCCACGACGATGCTCGCCGGCTGCGCCGCGCAAACCGCGGAGACTCCTCCACCTCCGCCAGCGCAAGCTGAAGCTGCTCCGCCGGAACAGGCACCAGCGCCCAAGCCGCAATATGGCGCGTTCGGGTTCGACGCCGCCGGGATGGATACGAACATCGTCGCTGGCGACAATTTCTACGGTTACGCCAACGGTATCTGGGCGAAGAACACGCCGATCCCGGCCGACAAGGCCAATTATGGGTCGTTCAACATCCTCGACGACTTGTCGCGAGAGCGCACCCGGGGGATCATCGAGGAGCAGGCGAAGGACCCGAACAGCAAGATCGGCAATGCGTACGGCAGTTTCATGGACACCGCCGCGCTCGAGGCCAAAGGGCTCAGCGGATTCGAGCCATGGCTGAGCAAGGTCCGGGGCCTTCCCACTAAGAAGAATCTGGCGGATCTTTACGCCGAGGCCGATCAGCTCGGTATCGACAGTCCATTCGGCATGTTTGTCGGCCAAGACGACAAGTCGCCCGAACAATATGCGCTGAACCTCTTTCAGTCGGGCCTCGGGATGCCTGACCGAGATTATTATTTATCGAAAGATCCCAAGCTCGCGGAAACGAAGACCCAGTATCTTCAGCATCTGGAGAAAGTCCTGACCCTCGCCGGGGAGAAAAATGGCGCGGCCCGCGCCAAGGCGATCCTCGACTTCGAAACGAAAATTGCCCGCGTCCACTGGACCAAGACCGATAGCCGTGACGCCACGAAAACCTACAATAAGATTACTCTGGCGCAGCTCGCGAAACTTGCTCCTGGCTTTGACTTTCATACTCTTTTCAACGGGATAGGAGCCAATGTTGATAGCATGAT
>JBKPON010000139.1:0-2026 GCA_046733135.1 Pseudomonadota bacterium
GGGACGACGATGCTCTTCGATGCCGGCCCACGCTGGCCGAGGCCCGTGTCTTCCGAGCCGCCGTGAGTCAGGCCGATGGCGGGAGCTTCGGTTCCTGCCGTCACGTCGATTGGCTCAGCTGGTGGAGATATTCCATCCGAATGCGCCGCCGCTCGCGCGCGTTCGTTCTGACCTCCTCGACGGGGATGATATGTTCGTGCTCGTCACGCCAGGCATACCAGACGAAGATCGCAAAGGCGCCGACCAGGCCTAGGATGGCCAGCCACCAGATGTACCAGATGAGCGCGAACCCACAGATCGAGGCGAAGAAGGCGCAGATCACTCCGGTCGGAGTGTTCACCGGCATTTCGATCGGCTGGTAGTCCGGCTCCTCAATCAGCTGGTCCTCGCGGATCGCCGTTTGCTTGCGCGTCCAATAGGCCTCCTCACCGTGAACATCGGGGAGCACAGCGAAATTGTAATGGGGTGGCGGCGACAGGGTCAGCCATTCGAGCGTTCGCCCGTCCCATGGGTCGCCGGTGATGTCCCGCCGCTGGTCGCGCGTGCGGATCGAATAATAGAGCTGGTAGAAAGTCAAAACGAGGGCCGCGAGGATGAACAGGGCGCCGACCAGCGCCACCATCATCCACGGATGCCAGGTCGGATCGTCATAATGCTGCATCCTTCGCGTCGCGCCCATCAGGCCGAGCACATAAAGCGGCATGAAAGCGAGATAGAAGCCGATGAGCCAGCACCAGAAGATCGCCTTGCCGATCCGCTCATCGAGCGTGAAGCCGAACGCCTTCGGGAACCAATAGGTGTAGCCGGCCATCACGCCGAACACGACGGCGCCAATGATCACGTTGTGGAAATGGGCGACGAGGAACAGGCTGTTGTGAAGCACGAAGTCGGCCGGCGGAATCGCGAGCAGGACTCCGGTTAGTCCGCCAATTGCAAAGGTGATGATGAAGCCGATCGCATAATGCATCGGAACGCTGAACCGCACCCGGCCGCTGTACATGGTGAAGAGCCAGTTGAAGATTTTCACGCCCGTCGGGACGGCGATAATCATACTGGCAATGCCAAAGACCGCGTTGACGTCGGCGCCCGCCCCCATGGTGAAGAAATGGTGCAGCCAGACCATGAAGGAGATGATGCAGATCGCAAGCGTCGCGAAGACCATCGAGCGGTAACCGAAGAGAGGCTTGCCCGAAAAGGTCGACACGACCTCGGAGAAAATTCCGAACGCGGGCAGCGCAAGGATGTAAACCTCAGGATGCCCCCAGACCCAGATCAGGTTCATGTAGAGCATCGAGTTGCCGCCGCCGTCATTGGTGAAGAAATGAAAGCCGAGGTAACGGTCGAGCATCAACAGCGCCAAGGTGACGGTGAGGACCGGGAAAGCGGCAATGATGAGCAGGTTTGCCGCCAGTGAGGTCCAACAGAAAACGGGCATCCGCAAATAGCTCATTCCGGGCGCACGGGTCTTGAGGATCGTCGTGACGAAATTGACTCCGGTGAGCACCGTCCCGACGCCCGAAATCTGCAGCGCGACGAGGTAGTAATCGACGCCTACGCCGGGCGAAAACATCTTCTCGCTAAGCGGTGGGAAGGCGAGCCAGCCGGTGCGCGCGAACTCGCCGATGAAGAGGCTGAGGTTGACGAGGAGAGCGCCCGACGCGGTAAGCCAGAAGCTGACGTTGTTCATCGTCGGAAAGGCGACGTCGCGAACACCCAGCTGCAACGGCACGACGAAGTTCATCAGTCCGATGACGAACGGCATGGCCATGAAGAAAATCATGATCGTGCCGTGTGCCGAGAAGATCTGGTCGTAATGTTCAGGCGGCAGGTAGCCTTGCGATTGGCCGACCGCCATCGCCTGCTGCGCACGCATCATGATCGCGTCGATGAAGCCTCGCACCAGCATCACCAAAGCGAGGATGACGTACATGATACCGATCTTCTTGTGATCGGTAGACGTGACCCATTCGCCCCACAAATAAGGCCAATGGCCCTTCACCGTGACCCAGGCGAGTACGGCGAGGAC
>JBKPON010000140.1:0-11352 GCA_046733135.1 Pseudomonadota bacterium
AAGCGCAAAGATAATGAGGGGATGGCGAAGGCCTTCGGGCTGCCCGGCCTGGACGACGAGTCCAATCGCGCTTTCGCCGCCAAGCTCATGAAATATGCCGGTTGGCGCTCGGTCACGTATCGCGGCAACGGCGTATTCGACGTCGACTATCATTTCGAAGGGACGGCAAGGCAGGACTTCCTGTTTCCGATGCTGCCCGACAACGACCTGCTCATCCCCTTCATCGCCATCCGCCGGCGGGCCGACGGCGCAGTCCTGGTCACGGCTCCGGCGATGACCGGCGGATCGGGTCCGCTCGCGGCTCGGGCCGGAGCGGCGGCTGCAGGAGAGATGAAGGACGGGCCAGTCTCACGGGCCGAGGGCAGGTTCACGGTGATCACCAACGGCGAGATCCTGACCAACAACAGCGAAGACGGCGCCACGCCGCACCCGCTGGGCCGGCAAGTCCACTGGGACGTAGGGCCCGCCTCGACCAAGATTCCGGAGACGCTCATCCGCCTGCAGTGAGGAAAGGCCGCTAATCGAAGCTGCAGTTGCGCTTCGGCGTGGCGCTTGCCACTGTTCAAGGCTCTTCTTTTCGGGGGATTCTGACATGCGCCGCATCATCCTTGCCGCCTTGCTGGCTGCCAGCGCTTCTGCCGCCATCGCCGCGCCGACGCCCAAAGATCAGCTGCTCGTCCCGCCAGCAAACGCAGATCATTTCGTCGTGATCTCCGAGGCGGGAAAGCACGGCGACGAATGGCGCTGGACCCAAGCCGACGGAAGCGTCGCCTACCGCGAGTCGATCCTGCTCCGCGGCCTCGTCTTCGAGCAGGACGAGGTGATCCGGTTCGACGAGGCAGGGAAGCCGATCAGTGTGACGATACGGGGCGTGACTCCGAGCGGGGATTCCGCCGAGACATTCGCAATCGATCAAGCGATCGCCCGCTGGAAAACTCCGGTCGATCAGGGGGAAGCGCCTGCCGGTCCGGCCATGTATCTGCCCTTTGGCGGGACCTTCCTGGCCAATGATGCCGGGGTGAAGACGTATCTCAACGGGGGTACCAACGGGGTTGCGCTCCTGCCTTCCGGCCGCGGGTATCTTGAGCCGTCGGGGAAGACTCTCACTGTATCGGGCGACGGCGGGTCGAAGACCATCCACCTCTATTTCAACAAGGGGACCAACCAAACACCGCTTCCGGTGTGGCTCGACGACAAGAACAGGCTGTTCGGCTTCTATGGCGGGCTCGGCTTCTTCCCTGCCGGCTACGAGAACAATCTGAAAGCCATCATTGCCGCACAGGACGCAGCGATCGCCGATCTTGCTCCGGCAACAGCGAAGCGGTTGCTTACGGCGGACGCGCGCAAGCCGATCCTGTTCAGAAGCGTCAAGATTTACGACGCCGACAATCAGCGGTTTGTCGAGGGTCAGAACGTCGTTGTCGGCGACGGCAAGATCGAAATGGTCGGGACCATGTTGCCGAAGCTTCCGGCGGGCTCACATGTGATCGACGGAACCGGCAAGACGCTCGTCCCGGGCCTATGGGACAGCCATATGCATCTCGGCGACGATTTCGGCGCCGTGGCGGAGGTCGCGATCGGTGTGACGTCGATCCGCAATCCCGGAGGGACGATCGAGCTCGCGCAATCACAGAAGAAGCGGCGAATTGAAGGGACGCTGGTGGCGCCCGAAGCCTTCACATCCGTGATCGTCGACCAAAAAGGTCCGCTCGCAGCGCAGGGCAGCATCACAGTCTCGAACCTGGAAGAAACGCTCGCGGCGGTCCGCAAGATCAAGGACGCGGGGATGACAGGGGTGAAATTCTACACCTCGATGAATCCTGCGTGGATCCCGCCGGCGGCGAAGCTGGCGCATGAGCTCGGGCTGCACGTGCACGGTCACATTCCGGCGGGAATGCGCACCCTAGATGCGGTGAATGCCGGTTACGACGAGATTACGCATATCTATTTCGCGACCATGCAGGCCATGCCCGACGAAGTGGTGGCAAAGTCCAACACCACGATGCGGATGCTTGGCCCGGGCAAGTATTTCAAGGACGTGGACTTTGCCGCGGAGCCGACCAAGACGGTGATCAACACGCTGCGCGATAAGCATATCGTCGTCGATCCGACCCTGGTGGTCGTCGAAAGCGTATTGACGCAGGAAGCCGGCAATGTCGCCCCGGAGTATACAGCGTTCGTCGGGACGCTCCCGCCGGCAATGGAGCGCGGGTTCAAGGCGGGCGGTCTGCCGCTCCTCGAAGGAATGACCCGCGCTGACGCCAAGGCCAGCTTCAATCATATGGTCGATTACGTCGGCGTGATGCACAAGGCAGGCGTGCCGATCGTTGCCGGTACCGACGGTTTCGGGCTGGAACTCGTGCGCGAACTCGAACTGTACGTCCAGGGCGGCATGACTCCCGCAGAAGCGCTCGCCACCGCGACCATCATTCCAGCCCGCAACGTCCAAGTGGACAAGCGGACCGGATCGATCGCCGTGGGGAAGGAGGCGGACCTGCTGCTCGTGGACGGGGATCCCGAGAAGAACATCGGCGACCTTCGGCACGTCGACAAGGTCGTGCTCGATGGCGCGCTGCTCGATGGTGACGCGCTACGCAAGGAAGCGGGATTCAGCGGCCGGCCGAAATGACCGGGCGGGTGGCGAGAGTTAGCGCTTTTTGAGCTCGTCCCTGATTTCGGCGAGCAGTGCGACTTCGGTTGGGCCGTCCTCCGGCACGTCCCGGCGCATTGCGCGATTCGCAGCCCTCACCAGCAGGAAGATGATGAAGGCGAGGATCAGGAAATTGATCAGCTGGGTGACGAACGCGCCCCAGCCGAGCACGGGCGCTCCAGCGGCCTTCAGCGCCGCATAGTCATTCATGCTCCCCTGATAGCCCTCGGGGACCGGTCCGAGCAGAGCGAAGTAGCTCGAGAAATCTAGACCTCCGAAGATCCTTCCGACGATCGGCATGATCACGTCCTCGGTGAGGCTGGTGGTGATCTTGGCGAAGGCGGCACCGATGATCACGGCGACGGCAAGATCGAGGACATTGCCGCGGGCGATGAAGGCACGGAATTCCTGGAGCATCTGAGTTCCCCTTCGTTTGAGCTGCCGTCGACCAATTAGCGCAGTTTCGACGGTTGCGCAGCTGTGTTGCGCATCTAAGACAGCGTATTGAAACGAACTGGCCACATATCTAGTTATGCGCGGGCGTGACCCTTGGGAGGTTGGAATGACCGCACTTCGCCGTTTCGGTTTGCTTGCACCGCTCGCCGCGTTCAGCCTCGCCGGCTGCGGATTGAACTCGGTTCCGACGGCGGAGGAGCAGGTCAATGCCGCCTGGGGCAATTTGCAGGCCGACTATCAGCGCCGGGCCGACCTCATCCCCAATCTGGTCAACACCGTGAAGGGATATGCTCAGCAGGAGCGCACGGTTCTGACCGACGTCACAAATGCCCGGGCGAAGGCGACCAGCATTCAACTGAACGGCGCGGACCTCAGCGATCCGGCCAAGGTCAAGGCATTCGCCGATGCGCAGAATCAACTCGGCGGGTCGCTCGGACGCCTCCTTGCAACGTTCGAGGCCTATCCTGATTTGAAGTCGAACCAGAACTTCCTGGCATTGCAGGATCAGCTCGAGGGTTCGGAAAACCGAATCAATGCGTCGCGGCGCGACTATAACGAGGCGGTGCGCTCCTATAACACGCGGATCCGCACTTTCCCGGACGCCATCGGCGCGAAGATTTTCTACGGCGCCAAGCCCAAGGTGCCGTTCGAGGCTTCGGCCGGGGCGCAGGAAGCGCCGAAGGTCGATTTCAACACCGCCGGCTGAGCAGGTGCGATTGATTCTTGCCGCGTGTGTGTTGGCACTCGCCGGCTGCGACGGAAAGGCCGGCAGTGCGCCGCCGCCCGTTGTCAGGGTCGCCGATGGCGATTTGGCGCCCACCGGCCCCGTGGTCGACGAAGCGAACATCATTCCGGCAAGTGAGAAGACCGCGCTCACCAGCCAAGTGCTGAGCTTGGAAAAGGACACCACCGATCAATTGGCCATCGTCACGGTGAAATCCTTGAAAGGTGAGCCGATTGAACAGTTTGCGAGACAGCTGGCCAATCGGTGGGGTGTGGGCCGAGCGGACGTCGACAACGGAGTCATGGTGCTGGTCGCGCCAAATGAGCGACAAGTGCGGATTGAAGTCGGCCTTGGCCTCGAAGGTCTACTTACCGATCAGCGAGCGTCCGTCATCATCCAGCATATGCTGCCCTCGTTCAGGAGCGCCCACCCAACGCAGGCAATCGATATTGGGGTGTCCGAAATTTCATCGGTTCTGCGTTCGGACAAGCGGCGCCCGTACCCAAAGTTGCACAAGGAAGCGGCGTGAAAATCGTTCAGCCATTCATCGCCTTGCTGCTGGCGTTCTTTGCGTTGGCGGCGCCGGTAGCGGCGCAGACCTTCCCCGCGAACAACGGCTCGTCGGTCGTCGACCAGGCCGGAATCTTGCGTCCCGAGCAAATCGTCGATCTCGAGTCGAAGTCTGAGGCGCTTTACGCGCAAACAGGCCGAGCGTTCGCGGTAGCGACCGTCAAGAGCCTCGAAGGCTATCAGGTCGACGACTATGCCTATCGGCTCGGCCGCTATTGGAAGCTCGGAAGCGCGAAGAACGACGACGGCGTTCTGCTGCTGGTCGCGCCGAACGAGCGCAAGGTGTCGGTTGCCACCGGCTATGGCGCCGGCGGGTACATGACCGACGCCATGTCGGGCGTGATCATCCGCGAGGCGATCCTGCCGCATTTCAAGCAGAACCCGCCGGATTATGGCGGCGGGATCGAGGCCGGCGTGGACGCGATCATCAAGCAGATGAGTTTGTCGCCGGAGGAAGCGCAGAAGAATGCGGCGACCGCGCAGCAGGCGCAGAAGCAGCGCGAGCATTCGGGCGGCAACCCGCTTCCAATCATCTTTTGGATTTTCATCATCGGCTTCGTTCTGCTCTCGCATTTCCGCCGCGCGGTTGGGCGACGGTACCGTTCTCGCCGCGGCGGCATCAGCCCTTGGGTCTTATTGTGGGGCCTCAATGAGCTCGGTCGCGGTTCGCGCCGCGGTAGCGGGTGGAGCGGGGGCTCGTCCTGGAGCGGAGGTTCGTCCTGGGGTGGAGGAGGCGGAGGCGGAGGCTTCGGCGGATTTGGCGGCGGTTCGTTCGGCGGTGGTGGAGCGTCCGGCTCATGGTAATTCGGTTAAGCGACGCTGACCGCGAAAAGATCTCCGTCGCAATCGCCGGCGCGGAAGCGAACAGCAACGGCGAGATTGTGGCTGTCGTGACCCCGATTAGCGATCCTTATCATGATGTCGCGCTGCACTGGGCGCTGGTCCCTTTGTTCGCGGTGCTAGCCTGGGCGGCATGGCGACCAACGGCTCTCGTCTGGTGGTACGATTTGCTTTTCGGCGGCTGGCAACCCGATCCGACGCTCAGCCAGCTCTTCATGCTCCTGATGGTCTTCGCGGCCCTCAAGTTCACGATTGCGCTCCTGATCCTGAAATGGATGCCGCTGCGCGTCGTGTTGACTCCGGCCGCTACCAAACATCGGCGTGTCCGGCGGAGGGCGATCGCGATCTTCAAGGCCGCGGCCGAGCGGCGCACGGTCGGCCGCACCGGCATCCTCATCTATCTTTCGATGGCGGAGCGGAGGGCTGAGATCGTGGCCGATGAGGCGATCACCAAAGTCACAACGCCCGAGACTTGGGGTGAGGCCATGGCGTCGCTGCTTGTCGATGTCCGGGAAGGCAGGGTAGCCGACGGAATGGTCGCCGCCATCCAGCAGGTCGGCGAAGTGCTTGCCGAGCACTTCCCGCGTTCGGCAGCCGACACCAATGAGATCCCCGACAAACTCATCGAGTTATGAACCTCGACGACCTCCCGCCCCCTGAATTGATGTGGGGAGGCAAATATGTGCGCGCGCTCAAACGCGGAAATTGGGAGTATGCGAGTCGCGCCAACGGCATCAACGCGGTCGTGATCCTTGCCGAATATGAAGGCAAAATGATCCTCATCGATCAACCGCGGGTCGCGCCGGATTGCCGCTGCGTCGAGCTGCCGGCCGGGCTGGTGGGGGATCATGATGCCAATGCCACGCCCGAGACGACGGCCGTCAAGGAGCTGGAGGAGGAGACCGGCTTCACCTGCGACAGAGTGGAGCGGCTGGGAGAGTTCTATGCGTCTCCCGGAATGCTCGCCGAGAGCTTCACACTGGTGCGGGCCCACGGGGTGCGAAAGATCGGGGAGGGCGGTGGCGACGAGCATGAGGACATCAACGTCCATCTCGTCCGGCGCTCCGAGATCCCGAACTTCGTCGAGCAGAAGCGCGCGGAAGGCTTTGGAATCGACGTCAAACTGCTCATTTTCATGAACTTCTGACGTCGCCGTCCGGCCACTCGGAAACAAGTTTAGCGTGACGTGGTTTGAGTCCTGATGGCTCGCATCGTTCACCTTTCCGATCTGCATTTCGGCGCGCATGACGAGAATCTCGTCGAGGCGGTCGAGGACAGCATCGATGCGCTCGCGCCCCATCTCGTCGTCATCAGCGGCGATTTCACCCAGCGAGCACGCACCGAGCAGTTCAAGGACGCCTGCCGATTCCTCGAAAAGCTGCGCGAAAAAGGCCATGAGGTGCTCGGCGTGCCGGGAAATCACGATGTGCCGCTTTACGACGTGCTGCGGCGATTTCTGTCCCCACTGACCCGCTATCGCCGGTTCATCGACGAGACGCTCTGCCCCTTCATCGAGCTACCTGGGGTCGCGGTGCTCGGCATCAACACGGCGCGGTCGCTCACATTCAAGGAGGGCCGAATCAACAACGAACAGATCGCCTTCATCCGCGAGACCTTTTCGCGCGCTCACCCTGACGCAGTTCGGATCCTGGTAACGCATCATCCTTTGTTCGCGATTCCGGTTGGTGGAACCGTCGAACGGGCGATCGGCGGACAAGAACCGGCGCTCGAAGCGATCGACGAAGCCGGTGTGGACCTGCTGCTTGCCGGTCATGCCCATCACGCCGCGACGCATAGCGCAAGCGACCTCGTGACCCGGGCCGGCGGTTCGCTCGTTATTCAAGCTGGTACGGCGACGTCGACGCGGGTCCGTCTGCAGGAGCAGAGCTTCAACACGATCGATATCGACCAGCGGTGCGTGACGGTTACCGTCAGTGGCTGGAAGGACGAAGCATTCCGCCCCGCCGACGCCCAGCGTTACGAATGGCAAGACGGCCGCTGGCGCATCTTGAAGACCGAGGAGCCGGCGGACTGAGCTTGTCGGCCACGAAGCCAATCGCCTAGACACGGCTGATGGCGCTTCCTGAGGATTTCGATCTCGACGAGTTCGTAACGCGCGTGCTCGCTGAGGATCTCGGCACGGGGGGCGACGTCACTTCGAACGCCACGATAGGGCCGGACGCGCGCTTCGCGGCCGAGATGAATTGCCGCGAGCCGATCGTCGTCGCGGGGATTGCGATTGCCGCGGCATTCTTCGAAGCGTTGGACCAGGAGGTGGAGATAGAGCGGCTCGTGGAGGACGGCGACGGCGCCGCGGCGGGCACGGTTCTGATGCGGCTAGAGGGAAAAGCGCGCGCGATGCTCGCTGTCGAACGCTCCGCACTCAACACCCTGCAGCATCTTTCCGGGATCGCGACGATGACCCGCAGTTACGTCGATGCGATCGCAGGCACTGGCGTGACCTTGCTCGACACCCGCAAGACCATTCCGGGACTGCGGGTATTGGAAAAGTACGCGGCGCGGATGGGGGGTGCTCAGAATCACCGTATGCGGCTCGATGACGGAGTGCTGATCAAGGACAATCATTTGGCGGTTTGCGGCGACGTTGGCGAGGCCGTCGGCCGCGCGAAAGCGGCGAATGTCGGATTACAAATTCAAGTCGAGGTCGACCGTATCGACCAGATCGAGCCGGCGCTCGCTGCCGGCGCGGATCGTCTGCTCCTCGACAACATGGGTCCAGCAGAGCTTCGCGAGGCGGTCGCACTGGTCGCAGGCCGGGCGTCGCTGGAAGCTTCCGGTGGGGTGACCCTCAAGACGATCCGCGAAATTGCGCAGACTGGCGTCGACTGTATTTCCGTCGGTCGGATCACCCAATCCGCGCCCGCGGTAGACATAGGGCTCGATTATTCGGTCGAATCGTTGTCTAGGTGAAACGGCGTTCATGTCCATGACAGGAACAGAAGCGCAGCAGCGCTGATGAGTCGACCGCTTGTCTCCCGCGGACGACGGCGTTCGATCGAGGAGTATTTCGATGAAAAAGATGATGGTTCTTGCGCTCTCTGCGGCCGCAGTGGTTGCGCTCCCCGCAGCAGCCGAGGCTCGCGACCACCGCGGTGACTGGAACGGCCGCCACTGGGATGGGGACCGTAACGGCCGCCATTGGGATGGCGACCGCGGCCACCACTGGAACGACCGTTACCGTTACAGCGGCTATCGCTATGCTTACCCACGTTATTCCTATTCTTACGGCTACGCTTATCCGGGTTTGCGCAGCTACGGAATCGGTTATCCGGGCTACGGCTACGGCGGTTACGTTCCCTACGGCTACGGCTACGGCTATGGTTACCCGGCCTATGGGTACGGCGGAGGCTATGGTTATCCGGGCTATGGATACGGCTATCCGGCCAATTACGGCTACGGGTACGGCTATCCCGGTTATGGCGGTTATGGCTATCGCTGCGGCAATCCCGTCGCGGGCGCGGCGCTTGGCGGAGTAGCCGGCGCAGTGATCGGCAGCGCAATCGCCGACGGCGGCCACCACCACCACCATTATTACCGTCACAATGACGACCGAGCCGCAGGCGCGATCGTTGGTGGAGCCCTCGGTGCGGTCGTCGGCGGAGCAGCAGCTTCCGGGGACTGCTAACCAATCTCACCGTTCCAAGTGACGCCTCTTCCTGAGACGGGCCGTCACTTTTTTACGCGCATTAAAGGGGAACCGCTCTTATATGGGCGCGCGAGGGCGCCTCACGCGCCGGGAGACGAGCGTTGTTCAAGGGCCTCAAGCCCATTTTGTATGGCGGACGAGAGGTCTGGCCGCTGATCGAAGGCGGCAAGGGCGTGTCCGCAACGAACCACGCGAGCTCCGGGGCCTGGGCAGCTGCGGGAGGCATCGGCACCGTCTCCGCGGTCAATGCCGACAGTTACGACCCCGAAGGCCGGATCATCCCCCAGATCTATGATGGGCTCACTCGCCGCGAGCGGCATGAGGAACTGATCAAATATGCGATCGACGGGGCAGTCGCGCAGGTACAGCGGGCCTATGAAATGGCGAGCGGCACGGGAGCGATCAACATCAACGTGCTGTGGGAAATGGGCGGCGCGCAGCGCGTGCTGCACGGAGTTCTGGAACGGACAAAGGGTCTCGTCACCGGCGTCACCTGCGGCGCCGGTATGCCGTATCGTCTGAGTGAAATAGCCGCCTCCTATGGCGTCAACTACCTCCCGATCATCAGCTCGGCGCGTGCCTTCCGTGCTCTGTGGAAACGCGCCTATCACAAGGCGGCCGAGTGGCTCGCGGCTGTGGTCTACGAGGATCCATGGCTTGCCGGCGGGCACAACGGGCTATCAAACGCCGAGGATCCGCGCAAGCCGCAGGATCCCTATCCTCGAGTGAAAGAGCTGCGCGCAACCATGCGCGCCGAAGGCCTCGCCGATACGGTGCCGATCGTCATGGCCGGCGGCGTCTGGCGGCTCGACGAATGGGACGACTGGATCGAAAATCCCGAACTTGGTCAGATCGTCTTTCAGTTCGGCACACGCCCGCTGCTGACCCAGGAAAGCCCGATTCCGCCGGAGTGGAAGGCGAAACTCCTGGACCTGGAGGAAGGCGACGTGCTCCTGCACCGATTCTCGCCGACCGGTTTCTACTCATCGGCCGTACGCAACCCGTTCCTCAGGAACCTCGAAGCTCGCAGCGAGCGGCAGATCGCCTTCACCAAGGAGCCTATCGGCGACCACCATTTCGAGCTCGATGTCGGCGTCGGCAAGAAAAAGAATTTCTGGGTTACAAAGGGTGACCTCATCCACGCGCGCGAATGGTTCGCCAAGGGCTACACGAACGCAATGAAGACGCCGGACGACACGCTCATCTTCGTGAACCCCGAAGAAGAGAAACAAATCCGCAAGGACCAGGCCGAATGCATGGGTTGCCTGTCCCAGTGCGCCTTTTCGTCCTGGGCGGACAATGAGAAGAATTCGACCGGGCGGCTCGCGGACCCTCGCAGCTTCTGCATCCAAAAGACCCTGCAGGAAATCGCCCATGGCGGATCGGTCGAGCATAACCTCATGTTCGCCGGCCATTCCGCCTTTCGCTTCAAGAGTGACCCCTTCTACTCCAACGGGTTCATTCCGACCGTGAAGCAGTTAGTCGACCGGATTCTGACGGGGGCCTAGTGCACCACCTCTTCGTCACCCCCGCGCAAGCGGGGGCCCAGCGAAGCAAGAGAAACTGGGTTCCTGCTGTCGCGGGAATGACGATCTTGATGTGCGCCGTCCCAGCCGCCGCGCAGGAGAAGAAGCCGCCCTATTGGGCCTCGATTGCAAGCGGGCAGGCGATGACCCGCACCGGCCCGGGCAAGAACTATCCCGGAATCTGGCTTTACCAGCGGCGCGATTTGCCGGTCCGGGTCGTCAAGAAATATGAGAATTGGCGGCTGATCCAAGATCCGGACGGGGTGCAGGGCTGGATGCTCGTGACCCTGCTCAGTGACCGCCGAACGGCAATTGTCAAAAAAGGCGAGCCAAGCTCGATCCGTATCAAGCCGAACGAAGGCGAGAAAGTCCGCTACCTCGCCGAGCAGGGCGCGGTGGGCCGCATCGATCATTGCAAGACCGGCTGGTGTCATGTCGAATTCGGCAAGCGCGAAGGCTACATTCGCACGTCCGACGTCTGGGGAGTCGGCGAGAACGAGGTGGTGGATTGAGTGTTGCACCCCTGCGGAGGCGGGAGTCCAGACGTGCTACAAAACAGCACTTACGCGCTGAACTGGACTCCTGCCTTCGCAGGAGCACGAAGGAGGGGGCAATGAAGTTGGTCGCCGCAATTGCAACAGGAGCCCTGATGATGAGCACGGCCGCAGAAACCCAACCCCATCCCACAGTCGAGCATTACGGCCGTCCTGTCCTCAACGGGCAGCCGCTACCCTTCTCCGACGCGGTGCGGGTCGGTGACGTGCTCTACCTGTCCGGTCTGCTCGGCATCGGCTCCGACGGCAAGTTACCCGATGGAATTGAGGCGCAAACCAAACAGGCGCTGGACAATGTCGGAGCGATCTTAAAGCGCGCGGGCCTCGGTTACGAAGATGTGTTCCACTGCACCGCAATGCTGAGC
>JBKPON010000141.1:0-1592 GCA_046733135.1 Pseudomonadota bacterium
GCCAAGTCAGTCGGGCATGTCGCGCTTGGAACCGAGCTCACCCAGGCGTTCACGGTCAATGCCGGGCGGGGCAGCAGCGTGACCGCGCGGCTCGCCTCCTCACCGATCGTCGCCAACGGCCACGTCTATACGATCGACACGCTCGGCGCCGTGCGCGCATTCGACGGGAGGACCGGAGCTCAATTGTGGGCGAGCCAGACGCCGAACGACAAGGGGAACGAAGCCTCGCTATACGGCGGCGGAATCGCCTACGACAATGGGCGCATCTACGCCACCAACGGTCTTGGTTATATTGCGGCGCTCGACGAGCGCACTGGCGGGATCGCGTGGCAGAAGCGTCCCGGCGGCCCGCTGCGCGGTGCCCCGACGGTCGCCAATGGCTCCGTTTACGTCATGAGCCAGGATAATCAGATTTACTCGCTCAAGGAAGATGACGGGTCGAGCAACTGGTCGCAGGCCGCTTCGCTGGAAATCGCAGGCGTGTTCGGTTCAGCCTCGCCAGCCGTTGGTCAAGGCACAGTCGTTGCCGGCTTCTCATCGGGCGAGCTCAACGCGTATCGCTACGAGAATGGGCGGCAGGTCTGGCAGGACACGTTGCAGCGCACGAGCATCAGCACCAGCGTGTCGTCCCTGTCGGATATCGACGCCGACCCGGTGGTCGACAACGGGCAAGTTTTCGCGGTGGGGCAGGGCGGCCGCATGGTGGCGCTCGACCTCATCAGCGGCCAGCGCATCTGGGAAGCGAACATCGCAGGCATTTCGACCCCCTGGCTGGCGGGGGACTGGCTCTTCGTCGTAACGGATGAGGCCAAGCTCCTTTGCCTGTCGCGTGCGACCGGCAAGGTGCGCTGGATCAACCAGTTGCCGCAGTTCCGCAAAGCGAAGTCGAAGAAGGGCGAGCTCGATTATCAGGGTCCGATTTTGGCCGGCGGACGCCTGATCGTGGTCGGGTCGAGCGGCGTGGTGGTCAATGTCGACCCGGTCACCGGCTCCTACCAGAGCCAGACCAACGTCGGAGCAGCTATCACCCTGCCGCCCGTCGTTGCCAATTCCACCCTCTACATTCTCGACGATCGCGGCCAACTTCACGCGTTTCGTTGACATGCTCATGCGGATGCAGGAGCCCAGAGTGTTTCTTTAGGACTGGACCCCTGATTTCGCAGGGGTACATGACCCCATGCCTCTGCCCACCGTCGCCATCGTCGGCCGGCCGAACGTCGGCAAATCGACCCTGTTCAACCGGCTCGTCGGTAAGCGATTGGCGCTCGTCGATGACCAGCCTGGCGTAACGCGCGATCGGCGCGAGGGCGAAGCGAAGCTGCTTGGGCTCGACTTTCGAGTGATCGACACGGCGGGGTTCGAGGATGAGGCGGCCGAGACTTTGCCTGGCCGAATGCGCCGGCAGACCGAGGCTGCCGTCGCCGACGCCGACGCCGCCTTGCTCCTGATCGACGCACGTGACGGCCTGACGCCGCTCGACGAGGAGATCGCGCGCTGGTTGCGGACACAGACCACGCCCGTCGTGGTCGTCGCGAACAAGGCTGAAGGAAGGGCGGCGAACGCGGGCATCCTCGAAAGCTATCGACTGGGTC
>JBKPON010000142.1:0-5205 GCA_046733135.1 Pseudomonadota bacterium
CCGCTCCGCCTCCGTCGGACGCTCCGCCGACCGACGTCCAGGCCAACCCTTCGGGTCCGGTCGAGGCGCAGCCGACGCCGTCCACTTCGGCGCAAGGCGCTCCGGTTCAAAGCGGCAATGACATCATCGTCACTGGCACGCGCATTCCGCAGCCGAACCTTACGTCCGCAGCTCCGGTCACGGTGCTGAGCAACCAGGACGTGAAGCTGACGGGTACGACCCGCGTCGAGGACTTGCTCAACCAGCTGCCGTCGGTGGGCGCGTCCCAGGCATCAGGCGTCTCGAACGGCGCGACGGGTACCGCGGAAGTCGATCTTCGCTACCTTGGCTCGAAACGTACCCTGACCCTGGTCAACGGTCGCCGCCTCACTCCGGGCGACCCGAACAGCACGACCCAGGCCGCCGACCTCAACATCATTCCGGCGTCGCTGATCAAGCGGGTCGAAGTGCTGACTGGTGGTGCATCGTCGGTCTATGGTGCGGACGCGGTCGCCGGCGTCGTCAACTTCATCATGGATACCAACTTCACCGGTATCCGCTTCGACGGCCAGTACAGCTTCTACCAGCACAACAATAACGACCCGAGCGTCAGCGGTGGGCTTAACATGAGCGATATCCTCAACGCTCGTGGCTTCGGCTTCCCGCGCGGCAGTGTCGCCGATGGAGGCACGTTCGACGGTACAGTTTCGCTAGGTGCTGCGTTCGATGACAACAGGGGCCATGCGATCGCTTATTTCGGCTACCGCAAGGTCAAGCCCGTCCTGCAGGGCCGTCGCGATTATAGCGCGTGCGTGCTGCAGAACACCGGCGGTGGCGTTCCGCGTTGCGGCGGATCGGCGACGGCCAACCCGGGCAACGGATTCTTCTTCACGACCAGCGGTACGACTTCGACGACGGGCGCGCTCGGGCCTGGAACGATCACCCTTGGAGCCGGTCCGAACATCTACAACTTCGCTCCGCTGAATTACTTCCAGCGGCCGGACGAGCGTTATATCGCTGGCGGTTTTGCCGATTACGAGATCACTCCGGCGATTAAGCCGTATCTCGAGTTCATGTTCATGGACGATCACACGCTGGCACAGATTGCACCCTCGGGTGATTTCGGGAACACGTTCACGATCAATTGCGACAACCCGCTGATGAGCCAGCAGCAGCGGGATACAATTTGCAACGAAGGCAACAAGATTGTCGGTTTCATTGGCAATTTCCCCGTGGCCGCGGTCGCGCCGTACAACAACCTCGGCACCACCACACCGCTCGACTTCTTCGATCCGCTAACCGGCCAAACGCATAACATTGCTTACTTCAACCTCCTGCGGCGGAATACCGAAGGTGGTCCGCGTATCGCCGACCTCAAACACATCAGCTATCGCGGCGTGCTCGGCTCGCGCGGCGACCTCAGCAAGGTGTGGTCGTACGACGCCTACTTCCAATACGGGAAAACCAACTACACCCAGGTCTATAAGAATGAGTTTTCCGCTCGGCGTCTGGTTAATGCACTCGACGTTGTCGACAATCCTGCAACGCCGGAAGTCGATCCCGTCTGTCGCTCGGCGCTCACGGGAGCGGAGCCGAACTGCGTCCCCTACGATGTGTTCGGCCCCAATGGCCCATCGCAGGCGTCGATCAATTACCTCAACGTCTTCGGTGTGATCGACGGCCAGACCTCCGAGCAGATTGCCGACGTCAACTTCACCGGCGCGCTCGGTGAAATGGGTATCCAGACGCCCTGGTCCGACGAGGGTATCGGGGTGAACGTAGGCGCCGAGTATCGTAAGGAGTCGCTGACCCTTAATCCGGATCAGTCGTTCCAGACGGGTGACCTTACCGGTCAAGGCGCTCCGACGCTCCCAGTCAGCGGTAACTTCCGTGTCCTCGAGCTGTTCGGCGAGACCCAGATTCCGATCATCCGCCATTCGTTCATCGAGGAATTCTCGATTGGTGCCGGCTATCGCAAGTCCTGGTACCAGCTGTCGAACGATCGCAAGTACGACACCGACACCTATAAGATCTCGGCCGAGCTTGCGCCGATTGCCGACGTTCGCTTCCGCGGTTCGTACAACCGGGCGGTGCGCGCGCCGAACATCCAGGAATTGTTCGCGCCACAGTTCGTCGGTCTCGACGGCAGCAACGATCCGTGCGCAAAGCTGATCACAGCCGAGGACTTCGGCTGTATTGCGCAGGGTCTCGTCGTCGGTCAGAATCCGACTCCGAACCCGGCGGGACAGTATAATGGCCTCCTCGGCGGCAACCCCAACCTCAGTCCGGAGAAAGCAACGACCAAGACCGTCGGCGTGGTGCTCCAGCCTCGGTTCATTCCGCGCCTGGCATTCACGGTCGATTATTGGAACATCGACCTTAAGGACGCGATCCAGGGCTTCGGCGCCGATGCGATCGTGACAAACTGCGTCAACCACTCGACGGCAGGCGCTATCGCACCGTCGTGCTCGCTGATCCACCGCAACCCGGCCGGATCGCTATGGTTGTCGCCGGATGGCTTCGTTACCGACATTCCGAGTAACTCAGGCAAGATCAAGACCGACGGTTGGGACTTCAGCGGTTCCTACAGCTACCGGCTCGGCGGCCTCGGCAATTTGTCTGCGAGCTTCCTTGGCACGTACCTGCACAAGTATAAGGTCAACAACGGCCTCGAGGGCGGCGTCTACGACTGCGCCGGCCTTTACGGCCCGACCTGCAGCGGCTCGGTTGTCGCAAGTTCGGCGCCGATGCCGAAGTGGCGGCACAAGGCTCGGATTGGAATTCAGATGCCGAACGGTATCGGCGTGTCACTGCAGTGGCGCCATATCGGCAAGGTCAAGGCCGAGACGCTCACTGATAATGAGACGCTGCAAGGTGAGTTCAACTTCGACCCGGGTCTACACGTCAAGCCGTACAACTACTTCGACCTGGCTTCGACCGTTACGATCGGCGACCACTACAGCTTCCGCATGGGCGTCAATAATCTGTTCGACGTCGATCCGCCGCGGATCACGGGCGGCAACGCGGCTCGTGGTGGTTCGAACCTGTGCCCGGCCGGTCCATGCAACGGCAACACCTATCCAGGCACGTGGGATGCGCTCGGCCGCTACATCTACGCGGGTGCAACCCTCAACTTCTAATTCAATCAATCTTAATCGCTACCGGGCGGCGGATCATCGATCCGCCGCCCTTTCTTTTATCCCGATTTGGCTGCAGCATGAGGCTGTTGCGCCTGGAGGGGCGCCGACTAAAGAACGGGAATGGCTTCAACTTCGACGATCGACAATGTGACGGCCGGCGCCATACGTGAGGCACTCGCCTCCGCGAGCGCGGGGCGGCTTGCACAAGCATGCGACATCGGTGAGCGCGCATTGGCCGAGGGCGGCGATGCGCCCGCGCTCCACGCCATGCTGGGGATGCTGCATGGCCGGTCGGGCAATCTGGAAAAAGCGGTCGAGCATCTTCGCCCGGCCCAGCACGCTCGGCCGGAAGACCCGGTCATCGCGATGAATCTTGCGAGCGCCCTGGGCCAGCTCGGTCGTCATCAGGAGGGCCTCGAAGTCGCCACGGAAGAGTTGGCGCGAGCCGATCGAAGTCTACAACTCCTCAGGCTGCGCGGTTTCCTCGCGCAGATGGCCGATGACTTCGCGGTCGCGACGCAAAGCTACGAGCAGGTGGTGGCCGCTTCCCCTGACGATTGGGAGAGCTGGAACAATCTCGGAAACGCTAGGGGCGGAGCGGGCGATTTCGAGGGAGCGGTCGCGGCGACGAGGCGCGCTGCCGAGATCAATGCCGATTCGCCCCCCGTTCGGCTGAATTTCGCAACTGCGCTTCGTCAGGCCGGTCAATTTGCCCATGCCGAAGAAGAGCTTCGCAAAATGGCGGGCGACTTTCCCTCGGACTCGAAGCCGATGCGTGAGCTGTTCGTGCTTCTGAAAGAGCAGTTTCGGGACGAGGAGGCGCTCGAGGCCATTGAGGAGGCCGCGCGGCGGGATCCTCACGACGTCGAATTGGGGCTCGGCCTCGCCAGTCACCGCCTGATGTTGTTGCGTCATGGGGAGGCGGAAGAAGATTACCGGCGGGTACTGACAATCGATCCGCTCAACAAACTCGCCTATCTGGGGGTGGCAACCACCTTCGAGTTGACCAATCGGGTAAGCGAACTCGCATCCTGGGTCGAGCAGGCGGAGAAGGCGGGAGTCGAATCCGACGCGCTCAACTTCATCCGTGCCTTCGACCATCGCCGTGCCAAGCGCTTCGCTGAAGGGCTCGAGTCGTTGCGCAAGGTTCCCGAGGATCTCGAAACGGCCCGACGGCATCATCTTCACGGCCAATTACTCGAAGGGGTAAAGGATTTCGACGGTGCGTTCGGCGCCTACGAACACATGAATGACATTGGACGGCTCGATCCATCGCTCCCGGAGGAGCGGGGAGCTGCGTACCGGGCGGGTATTCGGCGACAATTGGAACAGCTAACGCCGGAATGGGCTGCTTCATGGACTCCCACGACCGTTGACGATCGGTCCTCCCCCGTATTCCTCGTCGGCTTCCCGCGATCGGGAACGACCTTGCTCGACACGATCCTAATGAGCCATCCGCTCGTCGAAGTTCTGGAGGAGGAGCCGACGCTCAAGAATGCAACCGACCTGTTGGGCGGTTTTGAAGCGCTCGCAGACGTTTCGAATGAGAAGTTGAAAGCAGCGCGCGACGTCTATTTCGAGATCGCTCAGTCGCGAACGCCGCTCGCGCCGGGCCACCTCCTCGTCGACAAAAATCCGCTAGCCATGAATAGCCTGCCGGCCATTCGCCGTCTTTTCCCGGACGCGCGGATCATCCTTGCACTGCGCCATCCGTGCGACGTCGTGCTTTCCTGTTTTGTGACGAACTTCAAGCTCAACGACGGCATGGCCAATTTCCTTCGCCTCGATACCGCGGCCGAATTGTATGACCTGAGCTTTCGCTATTTCGAGCTCGCTCGCGACGTTCTGCGGCCCCCAGTGCACACGATCGCCTATGAGAATATTGTCGCCGATAGGAATCGAGAACTCCGGCCCCTGTTCGACTTGCTGGGCCTCGACTGGCATGACAGCGTCCTCCAGCATGAGGAGACGGCGCGAAGCCGCGGGCACATCAAAACCGCCAGCTACGCACAGGTCGTCGAGCCTATCTACACGCGCTCGGCCGGGCGCTGGCAGAATTATCGCGCGCATCTCGAGCCGATAATTC
>JBKPON010000143.1:0-4411 GCA_046733135.1 Pseudomonadota bacterium
GTCGCGCTAGGAATTTGTGGCTGCGGGCCCGGATGACAGCTTTTCGAAAACGGCCTCGTGTACCGGTCTTGCGAACTGCACCCCACCAATGTGGCCGGCTAACCATTGGACCGTGCCCTGAAGAGCTTCCAAGCCGTCGAACTTCACCCAGACGCGCTCCCCAAGCGCCGGGCGCTCAACAAACTCGATCTTGCAGCCGACCCGGGAACTATTGAACACACGCACACGGAAGCTCGAGATCCCAGCACGCCGAATGCCGGCTTCTCTAGTAAACGTCACGCGGTCGGCTCGCCGTCGGCTAGACCATTCAACGGAGCTCATTTCGACGACTCCGGAATGAAGCGAACACCCGCGCGGTCATGGGCTACCCAACGAACTTCGCCGTTTGCTGCGCCGTATCGGGTTATGCGGAGTTCTACTGCGTCTCCAGGTTTGAGCGGTTGCGTCGACCGCAGCTGGCAGCCGTCATATGAGAGGTCCGACACAAGAATATCTGCGTCGATGGATCCACCGAGCGCGAAACCACGTAAATTCACGGAGCGTCGTTGCGGACGTCTTGTCTGGCTCGTTAGCGCAATTTGGGTCATCGCGCGATCCTAACGGATTTCGCGAACGCTTGCTTCAGAGTCCATCACCCCTGTTCCAAGTCGGCACATGCAATCAGGAAGGCCGTGTCTCTGTTCAGGATCTTGAGAAGTCGCGGCCCGCATCAATCTTATTGACTCTGGTTAGTGCCTGATGATTGATTAGCTGACTGCATGCGCGATTGTGGGAGTGTGCGATGCTTTTGAGAGAGGAAGCCGATAGCTGTCGGCGCCAGGCCGCTGCTTATGTCGGCCAACCGGAAGGACCCTTTCTTCTAAGGGTCGCTACCGCCTTCGACGAGCTGGCTTGCGATACTGGCCGCAAGTCTCGAAGGAGCCAGGCGTCACCGGGGCAGAATTGATTGACGCGATAGGGTTTGGCTCCGCTGACTCCCGGCCTTAAGGCAATTGGGGGAAACGCGGATGAACCGAGTTGAATCGGTCAAGTGCGGCTTCCTCATCGCGGGAATCTGCATTGCAGTATCAGGGGTGGTGTCTGCCGCGCAGGCGAAAGACCGCAAAAGCGCTGCGGTCGAGCCTCACCAGGTCAGCGTAGCGCCAACACCAACCAAGCCATATCCGCCACGACCGAAAGCGCGCGCACCGTCAATCTAGAGCTCGCCGCCGATGACGTGATCCCAACCGGAAATAGTCCTGAACGCCGCGAGGAATCAGCCGGTTGTGAGCAGAACAATCCGATCGTCGGTGCCGTATGAAACCGAATCCGATTTCCTCGGATTGAGGACTAATGAACTTGCAGTTCGTGTTCGTCCGTCAGTCTCGCAAATGCCCGGTGGTCGGAAGAGGCGATGCCCGATTGCGATTTCGCCGCGATCGGAAGCAGCGCGAACGACCTCGTGGAAACTCACGGCCTGGCCGAGTTGAATATATTCGGAGGCTGGCCGAAGCGCGATCTCCGAACTTTCGTCGAGAAGATCGCTGAAGAGCTCCTCAAAGCGGTGATTCTCTGAGGCTTGCGTGAGCATTCTGCTCACCAGTTTATTGCTGACGACCAGGTCGCCGACATCGGTCAATTCGGCAAGCGGGACGTTCCGCACGTCGATGATTTCGCTGGTTACATCGACCCCCTTATGTGCTGTTTCGCGCATCGAGCGAAGATAAAGCAGCGTCACGAGCGTCCGCGTATCCGCCGCCTGCGGCTCAATCATGTCGCTGTAACCCAACAACAAAACATGGTTGTAGGACAGTGGATCGAGTGCCTCGATGTCCGGCCGTGAGCAAGTATTGATGCGTTTCAGTTCAACGCGCAGACTTGTCCCAATCAACGCCAGAGCTGACGTTTGCTCGGCAAGGTCGGGAACGTCAGCCGCAATGGTGAGCAATGAGCCGGCCGGGACGTATCGCGAGAGCTCGCGAACGATCGTTGGCGCGCGGCGATTCCAGCCCAGTAGCAACGTCCGCTCGGGATCTCTCGCCTTGGATGAGGTCCGCCGAATGCGTTTCGAGAGTGGGACCTGTGGAGCCGTCGCCACTTCAATCCGCTCGTCGTCCTCAGCGATCAGGAGCACTTCGCAGGAGGGCCCGATCTTCGTGCTCATCGGCGGGTTCAACTTGACGTTTCCCTGCTCGTCACACACGCCAATCAGGCTGCAGGTGTCGTATAGGTGAAGGGCCTCTTCGAACGCTTTGCCCTCCAGCTGCGGCTGTTTCACGGAATAGATTTCGCAGCCCTCGAAATCGAGAAGCTCGGTGTAAACGGCGCTGAGCCCTGGTTGTCGGGTGGATTTGACGATGATCTTGGAGATGAGGTCGTCGCCAAGCACCAGCTGAACCTCCGACCCGCCGACCGCGCGAGCTATTTCGGCGTGAGCGCCGTCGCGAATTTCGGCGGCGATCCGGTACGCCGCCTTCCGGCGAAGCGGATCGCTTACAATGGTGAGGATCGTCTTGATCACGCGCGCGTCGGGATCACTCGTATCGGGCGATAGGATGATCACCGATCGGCAGGATTGCGGATTGACGATGCCAATGTCGTACAGATCCGTTGGATCACCGCTACGGCAAATGATCCGGCTGTTCCGATGGTCCGGCACTTTGGCGGCGATTTCGTCTTCCATCTCCGCCTTGTCGCGATCCGCCATGATGACGATTCGTGGACGCCGGCGGCTCTCGTTCGCGATCACCAACTGGCTAACGACGTCGAAAATCGTTTCCGACCAGTTGAAGATGATCGTGTGGTCCTGCTCGAGGACGAGTGAGCGGCCCTTGCGGAGAGTGTCGAGCCTCTTGTTGAGGCCGGTCAGAATGACGCCGATAAGGGACGCGACAATGAACACGCCGGCGATCGTGACGGCGAGCATCAAGAGCCTGAACCCCCAGCCCTGGTCGCCGGCCATCGTGCCGGTATCGATAGCCCGCAGAAGCGATTGCCAAAACGCCTCGACGAAGCCCATGCGCTGCTGGCTGCCCGCGGGCTGAACGCCCACGATCGCCACTAGGACAGCGGCGACGAAGACAATCCCGGCGGAGACAAGGAATAGCCACACAATCATGGCGACGGTTCCCGCAGCCATGCTCTTGTCGAACTCGTAGCGCAGCCGCGCCAAGATTTCTCGCTTGCTCATCCGCGCCCCCGGCTCAGTCCTTCATCGCCCAAGTGGCGGTCAGCGGACAAGAGAGTTGGCGCAGTTATTTGATGGGTGGCGCCCGGCGGTTCATGTCGTCCTGCGCGCTCCCGCGAAGCGCTTTTCCAGCCACTGCTCAATGATTGCGGCAATTCGTGGCGCAGCACGCCCGTCGCCATAGGGAAAGGACGGGCGGGACATTGCCACGAGGGCGACTCGGTCTTCGAGCAGTCGACGTGCCTCCGCGCTAATCCGCTCGGTCGACGTTCCTACCAGTCGCATATTGCCGGAAGCCACCCCTTCGGGACGCTCGGTCTTCTCCCGCAGCACGAGCAAGGGCGTGCCGACTGCAGGCGCTTCTTCCTGGATGCCGCCGGAATCGCTGAGGATCAGGTCGGCATCGCGCATCCGGCGCACGAGGTCCACATGGCTGCATGGATCGGAGAGCGTGACATTTGGCGCGGTTGCGAGCCGCGCGCGCATGACATTCGCGACGTGCGGGTTTGGGTGAAGGATCAAATCAATGGCCGCGATGCCATCGCGCGCAATCTCGACGAGTGCGGCGGCGATGGATTCAAGGCCCTCGCGCCAACTCTCCCGACGGTGACACGTCACGAGCAAACGCGGCATCTCGCCGGGGCGAGGCGTGAGTGGAGGCAGCATCTCCTCCACCGCAAGGACCGCGTCGATGCTCGTGTTGCCAGTGATGTGGACCTCCCCGGTGACCTCCTCTGCACGCAGGTTCGCAGCCGCCAGCTGGGTCGGCGCGAACAACAGATCTGCTTTCGCGTCGATAGCTATTCGATACTCTTCCTCGGGCCAGGGCAGCAGCGGGTCATGCGTGCGCAGGCCCGCCTCGACATGCGCGACGGGAATCGCGGCCGCGAATCCGGCAAGCGCGGCGCCCAATGCGCTCGACGTATCTCCCTGGACGACGAGGAGGTCCGGGGAATCGCACAGCAGTGGCAGTAGCGTCGCCGTCACGTGACGAACATGTGCGTGCGGATCCTGCCGGCCAGGGCAGCGAAGCTGCGCACCGGGAAAATCGGACAGCGCAAAGTCTTGTGGATCGAGATCGGAATGCTGGCCCGTGAAGATCAGGCTGGGGGCGAGGCCACGCTCTTTGAGGGCATGCGCGACGGGGGCCAGTTTAATCGCTTCAGGCCTGGTGCCGATCACCAGCCTTATGTCGGCAAGGTCCAGCCTTCCCCCTAGCTCGGCGAGGGCTATCTGCCTGCGTTA
>JBKPON010000144.1:0-2422 GCA_046733135.1 Pseudomonadota bacterium
AGAAGCGCCAGATCATAGATCTGTTGCGCAAAGTCGCGCGCGCCGATGACGGCCGCACCCGATCCGGTAAGTTGTGCGAGGTAGGCCGGTCCGCCGACCTCTTTCATCGCCTCGTCGGACTCGAACAGCGGCCGCAACGTCACCGGATTGGCGATTCGGTTGCCGTCGGTCATCCTGAGGATGGATTCGTAGATCCGCGCGTGCAGCGGCTCAAAGAAATGATGCGGCTGGAGCTTCAGCTGGACGTCTTCGACCAGCCGATTGTCGATCATCAGCGCTCCAAGGAGCGCCGCTTCAGCTTCAACATTCTGTGGAAGAACGGAAATTCCGGGTTCTGACGCAGACTCGGCGATGCGGACAACTTCAGCCATGACGAGCCTCCTACGCTCGCACGGCCCCGTGCAAAACGAGAACGAACATAGCACGGACTGTGGATAGCTTGTGCACGAATCGTACAGCAGTTCGCGAGAAGTCCGGAATCTGTCACAAATGCGCCATCCACAGAAATAATCGGGTCCAAATTGCGGGTCGAAATTGTGCCGGCTAGCGCTCGCACGTGCACCGAGCCCGATCCCTGCTCATTGGAATTTTCATCGCGCTCACGCTCGCGATCATTGCACTTGCCTGGGCCCCACGCTGGACTCCGCCGCGTTCTTCTTATCCGATTCAAGGAATCGATGTTTCCGCCCACCAAGGCACAATCAGTTGGGCCAAGCTCAAGCGGCAGGGAGTCGATTTCGCCTACATTAAGGCCACGGAAGGAGGCGACTTCCGCGACAAGCGCTTCGCCGAGAACTGGGCCGGAGCCAAGCAATCGGGCATCCGGCATGGCGCGTATCACTTCTTCACTCTGTGCAGACCGGGTGCGGATCAGGCCGCGAATTTCCTCGGCGCGCTTCCGAACGACCCTTCCGCTCTACCGACCGCAGTCGATTTGGAATTTTTGGGCAACTGCCGAAACAACGCGCGCATGACTCCGGCGCAGTTTCGACGAGAGCTCCACACATTTCTTGCACTGGTGGAGGCGCGGACCGGCAAGCCCACTCTTCTTTATCTTACGGAAGAATTCGATCGCGCTTACGGTGTGAGCGCCGCTTTCCACCGACCTTTGTGGCTTCGGCGGATATTCCTAGAACCCAAATTCGGGGGTCGCCCGTGGTCACTCTGGCAGGCATCCAACTTCCGCCGACTGGATGGCATCAGCGGACGCGTGGACTGGAATGTCCGACGCTTGAATTGGCCGCAGCGGTAAGAACTGGCTTGCGTCCGATTTTTCGGCTCCCCCATCACTAGGTCCCCTACCCCCGAGCCGGGACCCGCCTTCTTCAACTCGCGATTGCGAGGGGCAGGCGGACCCCGGATCAAGTCCGGGGTGACGAAGCGAAGTTGGCTCGCTAACCCACCATGCGATGGCCATTCTTTCCGACCGCTGGATTCGCGAGCAGGCGCTCGAGCACGCTATGATCGAGCCGTTCGTCGAGGCGCAGCGGCGTGAAGGCTGCATTTCCTACGGGCTTTCATCCTACGGCTATGACGCACGCGTCTCGGAGGATTTCAAGATCTTCACCAATGTCGACAACGCGATCGTCGACCCGAAGGACTTCGCCCACAACAGCTTCGTCGACCGTAAGACCGACGTGTGCATCATCCCACCCAACAGCTTCGCCCTCGCCCATACCGTCGAATATTTCCGAGTCCCCCGCGACGTGATGGTGATTTGCCTCGGCAAATCGACCTATGCGCGTTGCGGGATCATCGTGAACGTGACACCGCTCGAGCCAGGCTGGGAGGGGCACGTCACCCTGGAATTCTCGAACACGACGCCGCTCCCGGCGAAGGTCTATGCCAACGAAGGCGCGTGCCAATTCCTGTTCCTCCAGGGCAACGAGCCCTGCGAGGTGAGCTATGCCGACCGGGCCGGCAAATATATGGGCCAGAAGGGCGTCACCCTGCCCAAGTTATGACGGCCCATTTTCGTCATTCCCGCAAAAGCGGGAACCCCCGGATCGGGTCCTGCTGAGGAATGGAGGGCAGTGACTCTCGAAGAAGCCCAACGACTCGACGCCGCCGATCCGCTGGCCTTCGCTCGCGCGCGCTTCACGCTACCAGAGAAGGTCATCTATCTCGACGGGAACTCGCTCGGCGCTTTGCCGGCCGCCGCGAGTGCCGTTTTGCGGCAAGTGACCGACCGCCAGTGGGGCGACGACCTCATCTCCAGCTGGAACAAGCATGACTGGATCGATGCGCCGACGCGAATCGCGGCGAAGCTGGCACCGATCGTCGGGGCACGGCCTGACGAGCTGCTGATCGCCGATTCCACCACGGTCTGTCTGTTCAAATTGCTCGGCGCCGCGGCGCGCGCTCGACCGGGACGCCGCACGATCCTTACCCAGCGCCACAATTTCCCGACCGACCTCTACGT
>JBKPON010000145.1:0-7887 GCA_046733135.1 Pseudomonadota bacterium
GCCCACGTCGGCGGCGTCCGGGGCAAGCGTCACTTGCTCGGCAATGACGGAAACGCCAAGGGGAAGCTCGACCGGCTCACAAATCGGACGGACCGCCATGACAGATGAATGATAGTTTTGAGCAAGGCTAGCAAGAGTGCAATTGCTCTTATCGGGTCACCTGTACGATAGTTTTTGGCTTTGGACAGAATAGTATCGATCGCTGACTTCGCCGCTGCTTCGACTTATCCTCCGGCCATGCCCACCCTTGTGCGTACCGCCTTGGCAGACGAGCTCGAGACGAAGGGCTTCATCCGAGCGGCCGGCGCGCTCGATCCCGATTTGGTGGATTCGCTGCTGCTGCGTGCCCATGCGACCTTGTTTAGGGAGAGCGCAGAGTCGCGCGCCGCAGTGAAGTCGAACGGATCCCTGATCCATCTTGCCGACAATCCCGAATATGCAGACATCATTGCTTCGCCGGTGCTGCTCGACTTGCTGCGCGAGTGTGGCGCGACCGATCCGCGCTTCACCGGCGGGTTTTTGATCTCCAAGCCAGGCAACGGCCCGCCCCTATTCTGGCACCAGGATTGGTGGGGCTGGGACGACGACAGCGCTTACCGCCCGCAAGCGCATCAGCTATTCGCCATGATCTACCTGACCGACACACGGTTGGAGAACGGCTGTCTTCGAGTCATCCCCGGATCGCACCGCCGCGACCATCCGCTGCACCATCTCGACGCCGCCCATTCGGAGGGGATGCAAGGCTATCGGGACCCGACGAACCCGGCCTATTCCGATCATCCGGATCAGGTCGCGGTGCCGGTGAAGGCCGGCGATGTGCTGATCGGCGACGCCCGGCTGATCCACGGCGCTTTCGCCAATCGCACCGACGAGGAGCGCCCACTGCTCACTCTTTGGTTCATGCCCCATTGGGGATCGATGCCCCCGCAGATGCGGGCCCTCGCTTACAAAGGCTTCATGCGAGGCGACGACATTCCTTCGAGCGTCTCCAAGCCGAGCACCTTCCTCGACTGGCCCGAACCGCTTTTGCAGCGCCTCCGTCTCGTCCTTCCTCCAGACGATGGCGGAGTGTCGCCGATGCACTGGAACCGAATCCCCGACTTTGCGCGGTTCGCCGCGTGAAGCGCCTGATCGCGTACCTGCTGGGGGCATCGCTGTTTGCCTCCGGCGCGGGCGCGGCGGACCTTTCGCTCCCCTCCTCCGCCGCGCCCGCCGAGCTCAATCGCGAAGTTTTCTACCAGATCTTCACGCGCTCGATGCGCGACAGCAACGGTGACGGTGAAGGCGACCTCAAGGGCATCGAGCAGAGCCTCGACTATCTGCAGCGGCTCGGCGTCACATCGATCCTGCTGACACCGATCTACCCGTCATCCTTCTATCACAATTATTTTGCGAGCGACTTCGATGGCGTTGATCCCGAATTCGGGACGATGGACGGTTACCGCAGCCTCGTCCGAGCCATTCATGCGCGGGGAATGAGGATCTACCTGGACCAGGAATTCCAGTATGTCGCGTACGACCATCCCTGGTTCAAATCCGCGCTTGGAAATCCGGCCTCGCCTTATTCCGACTTTCTCATCTTTCACGGGCCGAACAACAGCACGCCCGAAGAAGGACCTTTCGGGATCACCATCGCACCGCGGTTTCCCGGCGCCGAAACGGGGATCACGACCGTCAACATGAAGTCGCCCAGATTCATAGCGTGGGCGGCCAATTATCTGCAGGGCTGGGTCGATCCGAATGGCGACGGGGATTTCGCGGACGGAGTCGATGGCTTCCGCCTCGACCACATGATGGACGACCTCGACAATAAACACCTGCTGACTAATCTCTTCGAGGATTTCTGGAAGCCTATTTTCGCCCAACTGAAAGCGAAGAATCCGAACCTCAACCTGATCGCCGAGCAGTGGGATTGGGGCGACGGCGGCGACTTCCTTCGTCACGGCGGAGTCGATGCTGCGTTCGCCTTTCCGATCGCCAGCGCTATCCGGACCTTCGACAAGGCGAAGATCGTCGACGCGATCAACAAGGTCGCCGCGGCGGTTCCACCGGGCAAGCATGAGCTCGTGTTCGTCGAGAACCACGATATGCCGCGGATCGCGTCGGACGCCGGAATGACGCCCCAAAAGCTAAGGACCGCGGCGACTATCGCGATGCTGCTGAGGGGCCCGCCGCTTATCTACTATGGCCAGGAACTCGGCATGCGCGGGCTTCAGCGACCCGAATACAGTTCCGATGAGAAGGACATCGGCACGCGCGAGGCGTTCGAATGGAGTCCCAAGGTCGAGGCGCCCGGACAAGCCAACTGGTACAAGGGACCTAGGTCGTACTGGACCCAGCGCTATGCGCGAGATGACGACGGAATCTCAGTCGCAGAGGAAGAGGGCGATCCCAGGTCGCTGCTCGACCATTATCGGAAGCTGCTGGCGCTAAGGCGCGCGCATCGGGCGTTCGCCGACGGCGAGCAGCGCATTCTCGACAGCGCACCGAACGTGCTTGCGATCGAACGATCGGGCGGTGGTGAACGCCTCGTCATCGTCGCCAACCTATCCCATGCGCCCGCCAATTATCCGATTTCTGGTGTCGACTGCCTCGATGGTACGAGCATCAACGGTGCGCTTCGTCTGCAGCCCTATCAGGCCACGGTGGTTCAAATCACTAGCGGATAAAGGTTTAGCCCTGCTCGCCCCGCGCTGGTGTTTGCGTTCGCCGATAATCGTGACGCAAGAACTCGAAAACAGGGAGCGCTTCATGGTTCGGGTTATCGAACCAGGTGGAGTTGTCCCAGTCCGATCCCTTGCCCCAGCGCGTGCCGCACTTGGTCGACACCCAATAAGGCTCCCAATAGACGACGCCGATACCGCCGGCATCGACCGTGAGCTGGGTAATGTCGACCATGAAGCGATGCTGCCCTTCGGGAGTGGCGGGATAACCGGCGACAAGTGCGTCCGTGCCTAAAAGATTGTTCGCCGTGTCCGCGCCTTCGAGCGTGAACGGGTAGCCGGTCTCCACGACGATCACGTCCTTGCCGAAGCGGCTTCTGGTCTTGGCGACTGTCTCCTTCAGCTGAGCGAGGGACCATTTGGACCATTTGCTGTAGTAGCTGATGCCGATGAGGTTGTAGCCTTTGACGCCCGCCTTCGTTGCCGCGTCGAACCACGGGACGACATGCTCCGGCTGGGCAATGTGGAGCATGATGCGTGGCGCGACCGAGCCCTCGCGGCCCGCTTCTTGTACTGCCTGAATACCGGCGTTCAGGAGCTTTGCATTCCGCTCCCAGTTGATCGCCACATTCTCTTTGCCGCCGAGCAGCTCGGGATTGGTCTCATTGCCGACCTGGACCATCTCAGGCATCGCTCCGTCTGAATCGAGCCGCCCAAGGATATCGCGCGTGTAATCGTGCAGCGCCTTGGCCTGCTGGTCCGTCGTCAAGCCGACCCATGCGGCCGGAGTGATCTGCTTGCCGCCGTCCGCCCAGTCGTCCGAATAATGAAAGTCGAGCAGGATCTGCAGGCCCGCCGAATGCGCCCGGCGGATTGTTTTGAGGACGTCGGCATAGTTGCTGTATCTGGTCCAGGTCGCATTGTTCCAGATGCGCACTCGCACGAGATTACCGCCTTCCGCTCTGAGAAGGGCGAATGGGTCGACGGGCTTTCCCTCCCTGCGATAGACCGCCCCGCAATCTTCCATCTCATTCACGTACGAGAGGTCGGCGCCGAGATAGAGGCCGCCGTGTGGCAGTGGTGGCGGCGGTCCGGCCTGCGCCCCTGTTGCAAGGGCGGCCACCAAGGCCGCCATGACGCCAAGCTTCACGATCGATCTCCCGCCTCAACGACGATGCGCGTCTGTGATCTGGCAAGTGTGTCGCTCGCAACGGACACAGTCACCGGCCCCACCCTTCTCTCGACCCGGAGGATGGCTTGCGCCAGGCCGTTGAACGCGTGGCGTTGGCTGAGGACATCCGACTCCAGGCTGTTCGGATTGCCGTTCCCAACACCGATGATCGTTCCGCCGTCCGCCGAAAATTGCAGGAGATTGTCGGCTGTCGGAACGGGCTCCCCGCGGGCATCGACGACGGCCACGTTGAGAATGACTACCTCACCCCTTCGCGCCAAGCGGCGGTCGGCCTCTAGCCTCAACGAATGTGCAGGCCCGCTAGTCTGGCGATCGTCCCGCGCGACAACCCGACCGCCACTGTATCCGACGGCCTCGATCCGGCCTGGTGCGTAGGGAATGTGCCACTCCAAATGCCGGTTGCGGGGCATTGCTTTCCGGCCGAACGAGCGGCCGTTGAGCAGCACCTCGACTTCGTCGGTATTGCCATGCGCCCAGACCTCGATCGGCTCCCCCTCACGGCCGGGCCAATTCCAATGCGGCAGCAGATGAACGAGGGGCTGGTCGGGACGCCACCAGGCTCGATAATAGTAATAATTGTCCTTCGGAAAGCCGCATGTATCCAGGATTCCGAACTGGCTGGAGATGCTCGGCAGCGCCGCATAGGGCGTCGGCTCCCCCCGATAATCGAACCCGGTCCAGACGAACCCGCCCGCGATGTACGGCCGATCGGCGACGATGGTCCACCATTCTTCAGCCGTCGTCGCCCACCACGGATGCTCCGTATCATAGGCCCGGACGATATGCCGGCCCGCATCGTTCGCATATTCGCCGCGCGTTGCGACCGTGCTTCCCGTTTCGGAGCCGTAGACCGGCTGGTCGTGATGGCGCCCATGATAGGCTTCGATCTGATCGGTTCGGTAATTGAAGCCGAGCACGTCGACGACGCGCCCCACGCCCGTGTCCCAACCCTTGTCCATGGCGAAGGTGGTGGGACGGGTAGGATCGAGCCGCTTTACTAGCGCCTTCAGCTCCGCATTGATCCGCGCTCCGCGTGTCGTGGCCTGATGCGGCTCCTCGTTGCCGAGCGACCAGAGGATGACGCTCGGCCGGTTGCGGTCTCGGCGGACGATGCGCTCGAGCTGCGACTCCGCTTCCTCGTCGGAGCTGTTCACCCGTTGCTCGACGATCATCAACATGCCCATCTCGTCGCAAGCATCGAGCAGCGCCGAGGATGGCGGATTGTGCGCGCTGCGCCAGGCGTTCGAGCCCATCTCCTTGAGCTGTGCGACGCGCCAACGATGCAGTCCGTCGGGAATGCCCGTCCCGACCCCGGCATGGTCCTGGTGGTTGCATGTGCCAAGCAGCTTCAACGCTCGGCCGTTGAGGAAGAAACCGCGTTCGGGGTGGAAGGCGATGGTCCGGATTCCAAAGCGGGTATCGGTTTGATCGACCAGCCGATCTCCGGAAAGGATTTCGGTTCGCAATTGGTAGAGATTACGCGTTTCGAGAGACCACAGCTGCGGCGTTCGGAGCAAGCTCTGCTGCTCGACCGTCCGTTGCTCACCGGCCCCCAGATCAAGCGTCACGGCCGGAAGAGTCGCAACGACTCCTCCATCCGGTCCGCGCAACGACTGACGCAGAAGCGCCCGCGCCGGCTTATTGCCGCCGTTGAGCACATCGGTCGCGATTTGCACGAGTGCTCCGGTCGGCTGCACGTCGGTTCGAACGACGGTTCCCCACTGTGGAATGTGCAGCGGGTCCGCGCTGACGACGTCGACGTGGCGATAGATGCCAGCGCCTTCATAAAACCAGCCCTCGCCGAGCGTCGCGTCGGCGCGAACGGTGATCACGTTCGGGCCGCCCTCGAAATCGAGGAAATCGTCGATCCGGACCTGGAATGGAGCGTAGCCGCTTTCGTTGCGACCGACGATGTAACCATTCACGAAGACGAGAGAGTCGCGAAAGACACCGTCGAACTCGAGCCAGATCCTGCGCCCGCGATCCGCCGCGGAGACGCTGATCGGCGTTCGATACCAACCGATGCTATTCTGCGGGAAATCGCGGCCGATCGCCTTGAAGCCGTGGGCGGCCGCATCGTCTGCATTGTCCTTTGTCACGGGCGTCGTCGGGGGCGCAAACGGAAGTCCGACCGCCCAGTCGTGTGGCACGACGACCTCCGCCCACTCACGGTCGTCGAACTTCGGCATGGACGCGTCGGCGGTTTCCGACCCCGCCTTGGCGAACGTGCGTTGATAGCGGCCAAAACCGAAATCGCGCTCAACGTCCGCGGCGTGTCCGAGGTGGAACCGCCAGTGCTCCAGCCGCTCGCGCCGCCTGACCTGCGGCTCCGGCGCGGGAACGGCCGCGACCGCTCCGCAAATCGCTGACGGCAGAGTCAGAGCGAGAGCACCCGCGCCGACCATTTCACGACGGGTGAATGCGTCTTTCATGCTGTCATCTTGCCCCACGCGTCGGAAACTAGGGTCCGCCCCGAGTTGCGCAAGCGGCTCTAACTGCTTCCGCTCGAATCCCGGACGGTGAGTCGGACCGGCAGCAGGCGGTTGCGCGATCCACCCGTTTCAATCGCCTCGATCAGCGTATCGATCAGGGCCTCGGCCGCGTGACGCGCATCTTGAGTGACCGTCGTCAGCGGCGGACTCGACAGGCTTGCGGCGGCGATGTCGTCGAAGCCGACGATGGCGACGTCGGCTGGAACACTGCGCCCCACCTTCTCCAGCGCGTGCATCGCACCGATTGCAGCGACATCGCTCGCAGCGAAGATCGAGTCGAAGTCGGCACCGCGGCCGAGCAGTTCTTCGACGGCGGTGCGGCCGTCGGCTTCGCTCGGCCCTCCATCGACTTGCAGAGCGGCATCCGGGGCGATGCCCGCGGCGCGCAAGGCCCGGCAATAGCCGCGCCAGCGCTCCATGAATTCCGGATAGCCGGGCTCGGCGGTCCCAATGAATGCGATCTTGCGCCGACCCTGTTGTAACAGATGAGTCGTCGCATCGAACCCGCCCTGCTCATTGTCCGACGAAACGGTCGTGCCGAGCGCTCCCTCACCCGCCGAACCCCAGCGCACGAAATGCGTACCACGCTCGATCAGCGCCTGGAGCTTGGGGCGATATTCGAGATAATCGCCGTAGCCGAGCAGGATGATTCCGTCCGCTTTGCGGCTGTCCTCATAATCCACGTGCCAGTCGGACGAGAGCTGCTGGATGGAGATCAGCAAGTCATAGCCATGTTCGGCCGAGCGGCGCACCATCGGTCCAAGCATGGAGAGGTAGAAGGGATTGATGACCGCGCCGCCCAGCGCCTGCTGCTCGTCGAAGAACAGCACCGCCAGCGTTCGCGATTGTTGGAGCCTCAGTCCCGAAGCATTCTTGTCGACCTTGTAATTGAGCTGCTGGGCCGCAGCGAGGACTCGCGCTCGCGTCGCTTCGCTCACCGACGGATTGCCGGAAAGCGCGCGCGAGACGGTAGGCTGCGATACGCCGGCAAGCGCTGCAATGTCGAAGGAGGTCGGCCGCCTCTGCATCGCGTTAATTTTTAGCGTGCTGAATACGTATGTATAGCCGTCAAGGCCGTTACGGTTCCGCAAAGCTCTGATATCCCTTGCAATCGGGAGCGGGGTTTCAAACCCCTGCGACGATTTGTGCCCAGCCTCGCGGCTGGTTCTGGGGGAGCAAGGTTGATGATCAGGATCTCTTCGCGTTCGCGTCTGGCGACGGCGGCAAGCCCGTTCGCCATCGCCGCGGCGCTCGTCGGAAGCCAGCCCGCATGGGCGCAAGACGCGCAGCCGGGGATCACTGGAATCGAGACGGCGGCCGCCGCTGCTGCTCAGCCGGTTCAAGACGACCAGGGAGCATCGCCCACACCGGAGGCCGATCGGGGGGCGATCGTCGTCACCGGCTTCCGCGCATCGCTGCAGAACGCGGTCAACAAGAAGAAGAAATCCGACCAGATCGTCGAATCGGTCAGCGCCGAAGACATCGGCAAGCTGCCGGATGCTTCGATCGGCGAAGCCATTGCGCGCCTGCCCGGCTTGAC
>JBKPON010000146.1:0-3973 GCA_046733135.1 Pseudomonadota bacterium
AGCTAATGCCCTTCACCTTCGCCTGCTCCGGCACGAGGCTCAAGGGGGTCATTCCGGGTTGGGTGTTCACTTCGAGCAAATAAATACCGGCCTCGCCCTTTTCGTCGTCCCAGCGAAAGTCCGAACGCGACGCGCCGCGGCAGCCGAGTATACGATGGGCGCTGGCCGCCATGTCCAACATCGTGTGGGCGATCTCAGCGGGAATATCGGCCGGACAGATGTGCTCGGTCAGCCCGTCGGTGTACTTCGCCGCATAATCATAGAATCCGGCCTTCGGTTTGAGCTCCGTGACGGCAAGCGCTTCGTCGTTGAGCACCGCGACAGTGAGTTCGCGTCCCCGGATGAACGGTTCGGCGAGGAGCTCATCGAACTCGTGCCATGGCCCAGGCACGTCCCGTCCAATCGGGTTTCCGTAATTTCCGTCCGGCGTGACGATTGCGACCCCCACCGACGACCCTTCGTTGACCGGCTTCAGGACATAAGGCCGCGCAAGGGGGTCCTCGCGATAGACGCTTTCGCTTTCAACGATCTTGCCCGCCGGCATGCGGATGCCGTGGGGCACGAGCACCATCTTGGTCAGCTCCTTGTCGATCGCGATGACCGACGTTTCGAGCCCGCTGTGCGTGTAAGGAATCTGCATCAGATCGAGCATGCCCTGAACGGTGCCATCTTCGCCAGGAGTGCCATGGAGGGCGTTGAACACGACATCGGGCCTGAGCTCGGCGAGCCGCACGGCGGCATCCCGCTCCATGTCGAGCTCGGTGATCCTGGACCAGCCGCGTTCGTGGAGTGCTTCCGCTACTCCCCGCCCGCTCGTGAGTGACACCTCACGCTCGCTCGACCAGCCCCCCATCAAGATGACAACGTGCAAATCCCTATTCATTCGTTGCCGACCCGCTGGATTTCCCATTCGAGAGTGATGTGGGTTTTTGCCTCCACCCGGCGGCGGACTTCCTCGCCCAGCGCCTCGATGTCGGAACTTGAAGCGCTACCGAGATTGAGGAGGAAATTGCAATGTTTTTCCGAAACTTGGGCGTCGCCCATTGTAAGGCCGCGACAGCCCGCCGCGTCAATCAGCGCCCAAGCCTTGTGGCCGGGCGGATTCTTGAAGGTTGACCCGCCGGTGCGGCTTCGGAGAGGCTGCGATTCTTCGCGGGCTCGGGCGATCGCGTCCATTTCCGCGCCGATCGCTTCCGGATCGCCGGGGCTGCCACGGAATACGGCTTCGACCACGATTGCACCTTCCGGCACTTCACTGTGGCGGTAAGTATAGCCGAGCTTTTCGAGCGGGCATTCGACAACCTCGCCGGAACGGAGCGCCAGGCGGGCCGATACCAATATGTCGCTGACTTCGCGGCCGTAGGCTCCGCCGTTCATGCGGACAAAGCCGCCGACCGTGCCGGGAATGCCGCGGAGGAATTCGAGGCCCGCAATCCCTGCGTCCCGCGCGGTGGATGAAACGAGAATTCCACTCGCGCCGCCGCCGCAGCGGAGGGTCGCTTCGTCCAGCCGTGCGATTTTCGCGAACGGCTTTCCGAGGCGGACGACGACTCCTCGAACGCCGCCGTCGCGGACGATAAGGTTGGAACCGAGCCCGAGCGCCATTACCGGCACATGCGGGTCCAACTCACGCAGGAAGCTCGTCAGATCTTCCTCGTCCGCTGGTTCGAGGAGCCATTCGGCTGTGCCGCCGCTCTTGAACCAGACGAGCGGCGCGAGCGGCGCCTGGGGGGTAAGGGACCCGCGCACTTTCGGCATGGTGGCCGTCTCGCTCATTTGCTGCGTCTCTTTTCGCAAATGCCCTCCGCGAGGAACGCCGCCCATTTGGTGATGTCGCCTGCGCCCATGCAGATGACCAGGTCGCCTTCCGCGGCAAGATCGCGCAGGTTGCGGCAGAGGTCGTCGAGATCGGCCACCGTTTTCACCATGCGATGCCCTCGAGCCCGCATGCCATCTGCCAGCGCCTCCGCGTCGACGCCTTCGATCGGCTGCTCACCGGCGGGATAGACGGGCGCGACGAACACCACGTCGGCGTCGTTGAAGGCGCTTTGGAAGTCCTCCATCAGCGCCTGAAGGCGGGAAAAACGGTGCGGCTGCATGACCGCGATGACCCGGCCTTCCGCATGTTCGCGAGCCGCTGCGAGGACGGCGCGGATCTCGACCGGATGATGTGCATAATCGTCAATGATGACGGCGCCGTCGGCCTCACCAACCTTGCTGAAGCGGCGTTTCACACCATCGAACCGCTCGAAACCCTGCAGAATGATTTCGTCGCTGAGACCCAACTCTAGGGCGACTGCAATCGCCGCAAGTGCGTTCTGCACATTGTGCCGGCCCGGCATCGGCACGTGCACCCCTTCAATGGTCCGTCGCGTCGTGTCGCGTTGGAGAACGACGGCGTCGAAACGGCTCCCACCGGCCTCGGCCACGACATTGTCCGCCCGAAGATCGGCAAGGGCCGAAAAACCGTAGGTGACAATGCGCCGATCGCGAATGCGGGAGAGGATGCCCTGCACTTCCGGATGATCGACACACAGGACAGCGAGCCCGTAGAACGGGACATTCTCGATAAACTCGCAATAGGCCTGCTTCACCTTCTCGAAATCGCCGTAATGTTCGAGATGCTCGGGATCGATGTTGGTGACCACGGCGATGGTGCCGTCGAGCCTCAGGAAGCTGCCATCGCTCTCGTCAGCTTCGACGACCATCCAATCGCTTTTGCCGAGACGCGCATTCGAACCGTAGCGATTGATGATCCCACCGTTGATCACCGTCGGATCGATCCCGCCTGAATCGAGCAAGGCGGCGATCATCGATGTTGTCGTCGTTTTGCCGTGTGTGCCGGCAACCGCGATCGTCTTTTGCATCCGCATGAGTTCGGCAAGCATTTCCGCGCGCCTGACGATCGGAAGTCGACGCTCAACCGCTGCCTCCACCTCGGGATTGCCGCGGCTGACCGCGGAGGAAATCACCACGACGGCCGCCTCACCGAGATTATCGCCGGAATGCCCGATGGTCACCGGAACGCCCTGCTTGCGGAGCTTCTCGATGACATAGCCGTCCGCGACGTCGGAGCCCTGCACGTTGTAGCCGAGCTGGTGCATCACCTCGGCGATTCCGGACATACCGATACCGCCGATTCCGACGAAGTGGATCGTGCCGATGTCGGTGCCAAGCGCCGCCTTCACGCGGGCACCCCTCCGGCGGGCGCTTCGGCGGCCTTGCGCGGGCTCAGGACTTGACCGACGAGAATGGGCGCGAGCCCCTGGCCCACCCGTTCGACGACATCCGCGAGGTCGCGAGCGGCATGCGGACGGCCAACCGACAGAGCGCGGGCCGCCGCATTATTCAGCGCAATTGAATCGGCCGCCATCGCCTCGATCTGACGGGCGAGGACGTCAGGCGTGAAATCCTCCTGTTGAATTGTGCGGGCTCCGCCAGCCTTGGTCATCTCACGCGCGTTCGCGGTCTGATGGTCGTCGGTGGCGGAGGGATAAGGAATGAGGATCGCGGGACGGCCGGCAGCTGTCAGCTCCGCGATGGTGGAAGCGCCAGCTCGGCCAATTACCAGGTGCGCGTCGGCGAGCTTCTCCGGCATATCCTCGATGTAGGTCATGAGTTCGGCTGGAATCGCCAATTCGGCATAGCGGCTCCGGACTTCGTCGATGTCGTCCGGACGGCATTGTTGGACCACCTGAAGGCGATGGCGGAGCGATGGTTGGAGCAGACCCAGACCCTCGGGGACCACGCCGCTGAGGACCGTTGCGCCCTGACTTCCCCCGGTCACCAGGATTTTCAAGGGGCCGACTTCGTCGAACGGCGGGAAGGGCAACTCGCCTAGCCGGGCAATTTCCTCACGCACGGGATTGCCGACGAGCACGACTTTGTTCCGATAACTTTTCTTGAGCCGGTCGACCACGGCGAACGCCGTGCCGATCGCCTTGGCTTCGCCGGCGAGCAGCCGATTGACACG
>JBKPON010000147.1:0-3245 GCA_046733135.1 Pseudomonadota bacterium
GCCGCCGCGACGAGCCGTCCCGCTTCTCCGGCGCACGAAGCGGCGCATAGCCCGACGAGCCGGGCAAAGGACGCCGAAGCGATCGTCAGCAGGGTTCCCGAAGCCGCGACCGAGCAGCCGCGAGCGAAAGCGCGTGATCACCATCCGGAAAACGGCAGCGACGAAGTGCATTGCCTCGAAATCGAAGATGGCGAGCTGGGGGAGGAGCTGCTTGTCATCCATTCCTCCGGCGTGAAACTCGGACGGTCCGCGCCGGCGGACATCGTCCTCTCCCACAAGAGCATCTCGCGCGAGCATTGCATCATCGGCCTCGCCAGCGACGAACTGCTGGTGACCGATCTCAATTCCACGAACGGAACCTACATCGACGAGACTCGAATCCGCCGGGCGGCGATCTTGCCGGTTGGGTCAACTCTCCGTCTCGGGCAGATTTCCATGAAGCACTCGATCCGAACTCGGGCGGAAGCATTTGCGCGCGCCAATGCACTTGGCGGTGCGAATCTGCAGGCGGGGCATCTTGCTTTCACGTCCTGACGCGGAGGGGCGGACGTAACGCCCGTGCTCGACCTCGGCATGCCTAAGCCCGTCGTCCTCAATGTCGGTGTGACCGGACATCGGGCAGGCGCGTTCACCGCGTCTCTCGTTCGAACGCTCCGGCCGACCGTCTATACGGTTTTTCGTCAGCTGCGCGACGCGACCTTGCGACTCCAGCAATCGGAGGACGCGTTTTGCACCGCGACAGCGGCCGAGCTGCGACTGCACACGCCGCTGGCAACGGGCGCCGACCAGATCGCCGCAATCTGTGCCCGCTCCAGTGGCTATTTCGTGCGTGCCCTGCTTCCGTTCGAGCCGCGCGAGTATCGGAAGGACTTCCAGGCCGGTGAAGAGCTCGACGGCTTCGAGCAGGCACTGGCGGCGGCCGACGAGATCGTCGCCCTTCCGGGCGATCGCTCGGACCTCGAAGGCGCCTATGTGCAGGTTGGCCAATCCCTCGTCGGCACTGCCGACCTCATGATCGCGATCTGGGATGGCGAGCAGGGACGGGGCCCTGGTGGAACGGCGCATGTCGTGGAGTTGGCGCTGCAAAGCGCGATCCCGGTGATCCATCTCGACATTGACCGCGGGTCAGACAAAGTCCGCGTGCGTGCGCTGGTCGAGGGCGATGCGGCGGAGTCGTCCCGTGAGTCGCCGCGCGATGCCGAACTTTACGACCGCGTGCTTCGTGGTGCGTTCAAGTTAGCGCCGCTGGTCACTGGTCCCGCAGCAGAAACTGAATATAGGCTCGCGTCTGGCCCGCCTGTTTGATGAGCTTGTCCGCTTCCCTGTCAGACTGGACTCCGCGCATCGAATCTTTCAGCGTTTTCAGATATTTGTCGTAATTCTTCGCAAGCTGTGCATTCTGCCGATTGCTCGAGCGCATCGCTTGCCGAGCAAGCGAGCGGGCATCATCGACTGCTGAATTGAACTGCGCCACCTTTGCCGCGGACACGCCTCCACCGTCGCTATCTTCGGTTGACGAAGCCGACTCAGTGGGAGCGGCCGTCTTACGGTTGGCCACTCGCGTGGGCGAGGCTGGAGCTCCCGGTACCGCGGGCAGAGTCGCCGCTTTGGACTGAGCTTTTCTCAATGCAGCGAGTTTGGCTTCGGCAGCCGCCGATTTCGCCTGCTCCTTGCGAAGCTCATCATTGGCAGCCGCTTGATCGCTCATCTGGGTTGCGGCCATGTTTTCGGCCTCGGTCGAAACGGCATTCACCTCGGGTGTAACCTGTTCGGAACCGCCGAGGGCGGCGACAGTCGCTGCCGAATTGTCCGCCGACGGACCGACGGTCTCAGTAGCAGGTCCGCCGCCGCTGCCGCGTAATGCAAGCGCCCCCACACCAACGACTGCGATCACGGCGGCCGCGGCACCCGCGAGCACGGCCGTGCTTGGCTTTTTCCTTTGTTCTGCGGGCGCTGCACTCTTCGGTGACCTGTCGAGTGCCGGCGGCTCTGGGGGCGCCGCACTGGCGGGCTCGGCGCCGCCCCGGCCTTTGGGCGACGCCTTTCCGGCCTCTTCGGTGGCTTCCTTCTCGGACCTCGCCTTCTTGACCGCGCCGGTCTCTTCGCCTGCACGCTTGAACTTGGCCTGCTTGGGATCGGCGGGAACGCCGGTGTCGACCGGCGCCTTGACGTTCGGCGTCGGCGGAACGGGCACGATGTCTTCGGTCGCGACCTGTGCTGCGTAGAAACGCGTTGCCTCGTCGTCGCCGACGTCCGTGCTTTCTCCCACCGTCTTGCCGAACATCGCCAGCCAATCACTGATCGACTGTGGACGCTCGTCGGGCTTCACCGTCATCGCCGTGTCGATCGCGGCGAGGAAACGTTTGCTATAGCCGGGCCATTTGCCCTCACCGAGCGGCTTGCCGAGTCCAGCGTGGAGCCGCTCAAGCACTTCAGGCGGCTTTTCGCCGGTCACGCACTCGGACATCACAACGCCGAGCGCGTAAACGTCTGTCCACGGCCCCTGCTTGTAGGTTTTCACATATTGTTCGATCGCCGCGTAGGGCGGAGTGTGGAATGTGACCTTCGTGCTGGTCGCCTCGGCCGTGTCGAAGCGCGCCGAGCCGAAGTCGATCAAGACCGGTCGGTTATCTTCGTTGATCAGGATATTGGGCGGCTTGATGTCGCGGTGGAGTACGCCGACGCGGTGCGCCCTATCGAGTCCCTCGGCGATCGGCCGCAAGATGTTCCACAGGCTTCGCTCGTTGAAGCGCCGGCCTTGCTTCAGCATCTTCGCGAGGGACAGGCCATCCTCGAAATCCATGACCATGTAGGCCGTGCCGTGAATCTCGAAGAGACTGCGGACGCTGACGATGTTCGGGTGTCGCGTCGGAGTCGAAAGGTTCCACAGAAGCTTCGCTTCTTCGACGAACTTCTTGAGGCCGAGCGCATGCACTTCTTCGGCATCGGAATCGATCGGCACGACCGTGGCGTCCGAATCCCGTTCGCTGATCGAACTCGGAAAATATTCTTTGATCGCAACCAGCTCGTTGAAATAAATTCCACGCGCTTTGTAGACGATTCCGAAGCCACCGACCCCGAGCACTTCTTCGAGGCGCCACTCACGCAGCACCGTGCCGGGCGGCAGCGCCTTATTGCTGTACGCCTTGTTCATCGCCGAGCGACCCTCTCGACATTTGTTATAAAATGATAAATCGCACGAACGTTTAGCGATTACTAGTCTGCACGCGGAGGAAGCCGCTACC
>JBKPON010000148.1:0-4148 GCA_046733135.1 Pseudomonadota bacterium
GCCAAGGACATGAGCTCTGCCTGGTTGTCGGCGGCGGCAATATCTTCCGCGGGATGGCCGCGGCAGCGAAAGGATTCGACCGCGCGACCGCGGATTACATGGGCATGCTGGCGACGGTCATGAACGCGCTTGCGCTGCAGATGGCTCTCGAGAAGATCGGCGTCGACACCCGCGTGTTGTCGGCGATCCCGATGGCCAGCGTGTCCGAGCCCTACATTCGCCGGAGAGCGCTTCGTCACCTCGAGAAGGGGCGAATCGTGATCTTCGCCGCAGGGACAGGAAACCCTTATTTCACCACCGATACTGCGGCCGCATTGCGCGCCGCGGAAATGAGTTGCGATGCCCTATTCAAGGGCACGAGTGTCGACGGTGTTTATACGGCCGACCCGAAGAAGGATTCCAGCGCGCTGCGTTACGACAAAGTGGGCTTCAGCAAGGTTCTGAGCGACGACCTCAAGGTGATGGACGCCGCCGCTGTAGCGCTCTGCCGAGACAACAATATCCCAATCGTCGTGTTCAACATCCGCCAGCCCGGCAACCTTGCCGAAGTGATAGACGGGCGCGGGACCGCGACGATCGTTCAGACCGGAGACTAAGCAATGACCACCAGCATCAGTACGGGCGACCTCAACCGCCGCATGCATGGCGCCCTCGAGGCGTTGAGGCATGACCTTGGCGGGCTGCGCACGGGCCGCGCTTCGATCGCATTGCTCGATCCGGTGCATGTCGAGGTCTACGGCACGAATATGCCACTCAACCAGGTGGCGACGGTCTCCACTCCGGAACCGCGCACACTTTCGGTGCAAGTGTGGGACCGTTCGAACGTCCAGCCGGTTGAGAAGGCGATCCGTTCCGCCGGTTTGGGTCTCAATCCCATTACGGACGGGCAGGTCATCCGATTGCCCATTCCCGAGCTCACGGAAGAACGGCGCAAGGAGCTCGCCAAGCTCGTCGGTCAATATTCCGAGAAGGCACGCGTCGCCGTTCGCAACGTGCGCCGTGACGGCATGGACCATCTCAAGCAGGACGAGAAGAAGCACGAGATCAGCGAAGACGAGCGCAAGCGCCTGGAGCATGAAGTGCAGAAGCTCACCGACGATACGATCAAGGAGATCGACGAGCTGGCGCACGCCAAGGAGAAGGAAATCCTCGGCAAGTGACGCCTGCCGCTGCGCCGGATCAGGGGAAGGGCCAGGACGGACTTCCCGTCCCGCGCCACGTCGCGATCATCATGGACGGGAATGGCCGGTGGGCCGCGCGTCGCGGCTTGCCGCGCGTCGCCGGACACAAGGCCGGGGCCGAAGCGGTTCGGCGAGCGATGCAGGCGGCGGTCGACCACGGCGTCGAAGTCCTCACGCTTTATGCCTTTTCGTCGGAGAATTGGCGGCGCAGCACGGAGGAGATCGCCGATCTCACCGGCCTGATGCGCTTCTATCTCGAGCGTGAACTCAATTCGCTCATGAAGGAGGGCGTGAGGCTCCGTCTGATCGGCGATTATTCCGCATTCGGCCCGGATCTGGTCGCACGGCTCGAAAAAGCGATCGAGCACACATCGGTCAACAATCGGCTCACATTGGTGGTCGCACTCAATTATGGATCGCGCTCGGAGATCGCGTCCGCCGCTCGGGCGATGGCCAAGAAGGCCGCGACTGGCGAGATCGAGCCCGAACAGATCGACGAGCAGTCCATCGCCGCCGAATTGGATACGCACGGACTCCCCGAACTTGATCTTTTGATCCGTACCAGCGGTGAAGTACGGCTTTCCAACTTCCTCTTGTGGCAGGCGGCCTATGCAGAATTGCTGTTTCTCGACACTCTCTGGCCGGACTTTGACGAGCAGGCCTTCACCGACGCGCTGAATCAGTACGCCTCGCGTCAGCGCCGCTTCGGTGGTCGGTGAACGAACTCCTTATTCGCACCCTGACCGGGATCGCGCTGATCGCGGCGGCGCTGCTTGCGGCCGTTCAGGGCGGGAACCTGTTCGCACTGATCGTGGCCGCGATCGCTACGTTCATGTTCTACGAGTGGACGCGCTTGGTCCGTGGTTGGGGCGCCCTCTGGTACGGATCCGGCTTCTTCTACGCCTTGCTCCCCGCGCTGTCGTTGCTGTGGATCCGCGAGCGCGACGCGCATGGGCTCTACCTGCTCATTTGGGTCTTCATCGTTACCTGGGCGACGGACATCGGCGCTTATTTCGCTGGCCGCGCGTTCGGCCGTCGCAAACTTGCGCCCTCCATTAGCCCTGGAAAGACCGTCGAGGGTCTGTACGGCGGCGTTCTGGCGGCTACGCTGGTCGCTGGGGCCTGGGCGATGGGCGTCGGGCTTGGAACGCCGCTTTTGGTTCTTGCGCCAGTCTTCGCTTGTGCGGCCCAGGCAGGGGATCTGTTCGAGAGTAAGATGAAGCGGCGCGCCGGAGTGAAGGACTCGGGCGACTGGCTTCCTGGACATGGCGGTATTCTCGATCGGCTCGACGGGCTCGTGCCAGTGGCTGTGCTTACCGCGCTTGCGCAGCTAGTGAAGCTCACATGAGGCGCAAGATCGCCATCCTCGGAGCTACGGGCTCGATCGGCAAATCGACGCTCGACCTGATCGGCCGCGATCCAGAGCGGTTCGAGGTTGTCGCCGTGACCGCCGCAACGAATGTTGAGGCGCTGGCGGATATTGCACGGCAGACCAATTCCCGGCTCGCCGTCGTCGCCGACCAATCACGCCTGCGGGATCTTCAGGAGGTACTCGTCGGCAGCAACTGCCGCGCGGCCGCGGGCGAGGAAGCGCTGATCGAGGCTGCGTCGAGCGACGCGGACCTAGTGATCGCGGCGATCGTCGGCTGCGCCGGCCTGCCTCCGGTGATGGCAGCGGTCGATGCTGGACGCACGGTCGCACTTGCCAATAAGGAAGCACTGGTCACCGCGGGCGAGCTGATGATTGGAGCAGCTGATCGGGCAGGGGCGACCTTGCTGCCTGTCGACAGCGAACATAATGCTATTTTCCAGTGCCTTGCGGGCAGTCGCAAAGAAGATGTTGCAAGGATCATCCTGACTGCCAGCGGAGGTCCGTTCCGGACGGCCTCGGCTGAAACGATCGAGGCGGCGACGCCGGCCCAAGCCGTCGCGCACCCCAAGTGGAAGATGGGCGCGAAAATCTCGGTCGATTCGGCGACGCTGATGAACAAGGGGCTTGAGCTCATTGAGGCACATTACCTCTTCGGGTTATCGTCGAGCCGAATCGACATCGTCATTCATCCACAGTCCGTGATCCATTCGATGGTCGAGTTCGTCGACGGCTCGGTGCTCGCCCAGCTCGGCTCGCCGGACATGCGCATTCCGATCGCCTATGCGCTCGCCTGGCCCGAGCGGATCGTCACTCCAGCGCAGCGGCTCGACTTTGCGGCCCTTGCGCGGCTCGACTTCGAAGCCCCTGATCTCGAACGCTTTCCAGCGCTCACACTAGCGCGCGAGGCCCTCGAGGCGGGAGGCTCGGCTCCGATCGTCCTCAATGCAGCGAACGAGGTTGCCGTCGCAAGCTTCCTCGCCGGTCAGATCAGGTTCAACGACATTGTGCGGATCGTGGAGGAGATGCTCCACCAGAACGACTTTGGCGCCGCGCGTTCGATTGACGATGTGCTGGGGATCGACCATGCCACCCGCGGCCGCGCGGAGGCGCTGACGAAGGCGAACTGTTTCTGATGCTCCCTCAACCCCCCCTTTGGCTAATCCTGATCGCATTCATTTGCGCGATTGGACCGCTCGTCTTTTTTCACGAGCTTGGCCACTATCTCGTCGCGCGACTATTCGGCATTCCAGCCGAGGCTTTTTCGATTGGCTTCGGCCGCGAGATATTCGGCTGGACCGACAAGCAAGGAACTCGCTGGAAGATCGCTTGGCTTCCGCTCGGCGGCTATGTGAAGTTCGTCGGCGACATGGGTCCGGCGAGCAATCCCGCCGACCTCGACCAACTGCCGGAAGAGGTCCGCGCCCGGGCGTTTCAAGGCCGGCCCGTGTGGCAACGCTTCTTGGTCGTGTTTGCCGGCCCGGCGGCGAACTTCTTGATGGCCATTATCATCTTCGCCGCCTTTTTTGTTACGATCGGCGCGCCGACCGGGGGCAATGTCGTGGGTGCCGTTGCGCCGGACACGCCCGCCGCCAAGG
>JBKPON010000149.1:0-3416 GCA_046733135.1 Pseudomonadota bacterium
CGTCCAGTCGGCCTATCTCACCGCCGGCCAGCGCTGCACCGCGGCGCGTCGCCTGATTGTTGAAGATGGCAAGGAAGGCGAACTGCTGGAAGCACTGGAGGGAATGATCGACCGGATCATCGTCGACCAACCCTTCGCCGACCCGCAGCCTTTCATGGGGCCCGTCATCGACATAGCTGCCGCCGACCATGTCCAGGAACAGTGGCTCGATCTCATGATGAAAGGCGGCAAGCCGCTCAAGCGCCTGGACCGTCCATTCGAAGACCGGCCGTACCTCACCCCAGCGCTGATTGACGTGACCGACGCCAAGGACCGGCCGGACGAAGAGATTTTCGGGCCCGTGATGCAGGTCATTCGGGTCAAGGACTTCGACGCCGCGATCGACGAGGCGAACAACACGCGTTTCGGCCTGGCCGCGAGTCTCGTCGGCGGCAATCCGGAAATGTACGACAAATTCTGGGCCAACGTCCGAGCCGGCGTGATCAACTGGAACAAGCCCACCAATGGCGCTCCCTCCAACGCTCCTTTCGGGGGGATCGGCCTGTCGGGTAATCATCGCCCAAGCGCTTTCTATGCGGCCGATTATTGCGCCTACCCGGTAACCAGCAGCGAATCTGACCGCCCTCGCGCCGCGATCGGCGAGGGCCTGCGCGATCCGAATATGCTGGAGGATTGACGGACCCGTTTCGCTATTCGCGGCGTTCAACCCGCCGTGAAAATCCAATCGCGGCCCGGCAAGGCCCTGATACTTGCCCTGTTTTGCGTCCCCATGGCGGCCTGCTCGCAGGGTGGGAATTCATCCAACCAAAGCGGTTCCGGCGTGTCGGCCGACGCGTCGGGGATCACTCTCGGCCACAAGGACGAGGAGCAAATCCGCGAGGCAATCGCGGGCGCCCCGACGCACGGACTGAAGCCTGAGCTATTCCTCAAGGGCGGAGAGAGCGGCCCCGCACTGGTGAGTGCCGCGCTCAAATATGCCTCGGCCCTTGCCAACGGCTATTCTGACCCGACCAAGCTCCACGAGGTTTATACCATCCCGCGCGCAAAGACCGATGTCCGCGCCGGCCTCCAGCAGGCATTGCAGAACGGCAACGTCGGCGAGTGGCTGAACTCGCTCGCTCCGCAGACCGACGAATATAAAGCGCTGAGCCAGTCATTCCTGCGCTACATCAAGCTCGCGAACCAGCCCAACCAGCAACCCATCCCGGCTGACAAGCCGATCAAGCCTGGCGCGCGCGACCCGCGCATTCCGGCAATCGTCTCAGTCCTTCGTTCGGGCGGCTACATCCCCGAGCAGCAGCAGGGCAGCGCGGACCCGGTAAGCTACACACCTGCGCTCGTTGGCGCCGTAAAGCAGTTCCAGTCCGATTCCGGCACCAAAGCCGACGGCGTGCTCGGCAAGGATACGATCGGCGCCTTGAGCGCCGGCCCGGGTTACCGCGCGCGGCAGCTCGCCGTTGCAATGGAGCGGCTGCGCTGGTTGCAACGCGATCCGCCCAAGACCCGGATCGACGTCAACACCGCCGCCTCGTTTCTCGATTACTGGCGGGACGGGCAGCACGTCGATCACCGTAAAGTCATCAATGGCGAGTCCGACAAGCCGACACCGCAGCTGCAGGCGCCGATCGTCCGGCTCGTCGCCAATCCCACTTGGAACATCCCCGACGGCATCGCCCAAAAGGAGCTCGTGACCAAGAGCGCCGGATGGCTCGCTAGCAACGGTTACGTCCAGAAGAACGGCAAATGGATCCAGGAGTCGGGTCCGAAAAACTCGCTCGGCTTGGTGAAGTTCGACATGCAGGATGATGAGGCGATCTATCTGCACGATACGCCGGCCAAGGCCGTATTCGCGCTTCCCGACCGGCACCGCAGCCACGGCTGCGTCCGGGTTGAAAATGCCGTCCAGTTCGCGACGGACCTCGCGCAGCAAGAAGGGATTTCCGACAAGTTCCAACAGGCGATGGCCAAGGACGACGAGGCGTTCCTGAAATTGCCGAACGAGATCCCGGTCAGGCTGCTTTACCAGACGGCATTCTGGGATGGGTCGCGGGTCCAGTTCCGGCCCGACGTTTATGGCTGGGACGAGAATATTGCCAAGGCGCTGGAGCTCGCACCCGGTCCGCCCGAGAAGATTGTGCAACCAGAGAGCAGCGAGGACATCGGACCGTAGACGCCACTGAGGGCGCCGAACTGGAGCCCGGCGCCCTCGCCCCCGCCCCTAGCCGATGATCAACCGCCTCGCAGTTCGGGTAGGTATCCGTCGTCGGCCGAATCGCTGAATTTGGTCGTGCGACCGTCGAAGCGGACGCGGACAATACCGGTCGAACCGTGGCGCTGTTTTGAGACGATGATTTCCGCCTTGCCTGCGACTGGATCGTATTTTTCTTTCCAAGATTGGTATTTTGCCTGTTTGTCGAGCTCTTCCGGCAATGGGAAATCAGGCTCGACGGCCTTCAAATAATAATCTTCGCGATAGATGAAGAGGACGATGTCCGCGTCCTGTTCGATCGAACCGGATTCGCGCAGGTCGGAAAGCTGCGGTCGCTTGTCCTCACGTTGCTCAACGGCGCGGCTGAGCTGCGATAGCCCCACCACTGGCACATCAAGCTCTTTCGCCAACGTCTTCAGGCCGCGGCTGATCTCCGAAATCTCTTGGACCCGGTTCTCGTTGGACCCGGCCCTGCCTGTGCCTTGGAGCAACTGCAGATAGTCGACGACGATCAGGCCGATGCCCTTTTGCCGTTTCAACCGCCGGGCGCGCGTTCGAAGCGCCGCAATGGTGAGGCCTGGCGTGTCATCGATGTACAGCGGAAGACTCTGCAGTTCGGCGGCAGCGCGCGCCAAATCCCGAAACTCCTGCTGGCTGATGCGCCCCGTCCGCAAGTTCTCGGACGTGATCCCGGATTGTTCGGAGAGGATACGTGTAGCGAGCTGGTCGGCGGACATTTCCAGGCTGAACAGGACGGCCGGGGCGCCCGCCGACTTCGCTGGATCGATTCCTTCCTCAGTGTCCCGCAGAAACCGCCGGGCCGCGGCAAACGCCATGTTGGTTCCAAGGGCGCTCTTGCCCATGCCGGGGCGGCCCGCGACAACGATCAGATCGGATTTATGCAGTCCGCCGATTTTCGTGTTGAGACCTTCCAGCCCCGTCGTGAATCCCGACAGATGTCCGCCGCTATTGAGCGCGCGCTCGGCCATCTCGAGCGCGTCCTTCGTGGCTTCCGCAAAGCTCTTCGCTTTGCCTTCCGCACCGCCTTCCTCGGCGACCTTGTAGAGTTCGGTCTCGGCGCGCTCGATTTGAGCAAGGGGGGCAACTTCCTCACTCGTGTCGAGCGCGCCTTCGACCAGGTCACGGCCGACCCCGATAAGCGCGCGGAGAAGCGCCAGATCATAGATCTGTTGCGCAAAGTCGCGCG
>JBKPON010000150.1:0-9566 GCA_046733135.1 Pseudomonadota bacterium
GGCCGGCCCAGGCTGGTGCCATACATGGTGAAATTGTCCCCGAACTCCATAATCCGGGATGCGCCGATCGACGGCATCAGCGCGTCGTAGAAGGCTCGGGATTTGTCGAGGTCGTTGGACCCGACCGTAACGTATCCGATCATTTCAGCCTCCCTTCCTGGCGTTGATTTCGTCGCCGCTGCAGGCACCGATTCGATGCGACTCCGAGTGCGAGCGCATCTTCATCCCGCCTTTGGGACCGCCGCTCATGTCCATCGCCATCGTCGCCTCATAGCTATCGCGCGAATAGGTTCCATTGATGGTCATGTTCATGGTCCCCGACGATTTGGCCTCGCAGCGGAGGGCCGCGTCGATCTTGCCGCCGGACATGGTGAAGTGGTCGTAACGGCAATCGTTGTTCTTGCCGGCGAAGAAGCCTTCCTTTGGCCGCTTCACATCGGCTTCGGTGAGGCACGTGTCGTAGCTATGCCCCTGCACGTTCGCCATGGTCTGCTTCATCTGTTGCGCAACCTGCGGCGGCATGCCCGGGATATCGACATCCAGCACGCTGATCTTGGTTTGCCATTTGCCGGGTTCGATCAACATGTCGTTGCCTGCCGCCTGGCGGACTTTTTCCGCAACTTCGCCCACCGACGCATTCTTGACGTTGACGTCAGGACCTTTGTTGCACCCGACGATCGGCAATGCGCACGCGATCAGAATGACGGCATGTTTCATGTGAGACTCCCCTGTTCAGCTCCAGATGTGCACTAACTCGGCGGTGTTCGGAAGAGCGTCGATCGCGCCGTGGACGAGCACGATCAGCAGCAGGCTACGGGACCGCGCCCACAGCAACCCCAATGCGATCGACAGCGGCGATAAGGTCGCGATGGTGAAGGCCGCGACCTGGATCGGGTCCGTCGACCAGCCGTCGACTTCGGCGTTGCCGCGCAGATAGAGTCCCGGCCAGTGCGACAACGCGAACAGCAGCGAAGTGGCGACGATCGCCGTGGCCGGCGATTTGAGCCACGCTGTCAGGCGCGACTGCAGGCAAGCGCGGAAGAAGAACTCCTCGCACAGGCCCGCTTCGACCGAGTTCCAGGCCCAAGCGGCAAGCACCCAGCCGATCGCCGCGATCGGGGTCAGGCCGAGCGCTCCAATCTGCTTCAACGACGGGCTGACCATCGCAAGCAAGGCGAACATCAGCGCGCAAAGCACGATCAGCGTCGTCCAGAAGCCGTTTCGCCTGAGGCCGCTGTCGAAGAGCGGCCGAACCGCTCCGCCAAGTGCGAGGATGATCGCCGCCGGGGCGGCGACGTGGATCAACAGCTTGTAGCCGACGACCGCGAGCTCCTGCTCGCGCCCGGGCGGGACAGCGTTCCGAATGCTTCCCAGCCAGACGCCGATCAGCAGCACGGCATAGATGAGGAGATAGCCAAGCAGCCCGAGCGATTCTCGTTGGGGATGCGCGACCGGCACTTCGGGGGCGTTCATCTTGCGGGTCAGGAACCAGATGATGGCGCCGAGGATCAGCCCGAAGATCACGAGCGAAGCGATCGGGAAGACCCAGTCGGCGCCTCGCGCGGCGAGATAGGCAACCGCTACACCCCAAATGAGGAGATAGAGGAGGATTGCACGGCCCCCGCTACGGCTGAACAAGTCGGATCGAGTCATGAGCGCCCCCCGCGGCGCCCTACGCCGCTACGGCTGTTTCGGCAAACAAGAGGGGTCAGCAGTCGTCGGGGGGTCGCCCTGTCACCATCGATTGCGGCCTTTCAGTGTGGGATCAGTCCACGGACTCCACCACCCGGTGCGGCCGCAATCGCGCGAGACCAAGGAGCAGATTCCAACCCACGTGCATCACGATTGCCGGTAAGAGGCTTCCGCTCGCGAGCGTCGCGATTGAAAAGATCATGCCGACGAAACCGGCGGACATGGAGAAGATAAATCCGCGATCAAAATGCATCAGGCCGAACATCAAATTGACTAGGAAAATTCCGTAGACTTGTCCGTCCATCGCATAAGCGAAGACGAAGAAGATGTTTTGCAGCCATCCGCGAAAAATGAGCTCTTCCAGCAGGGCGATCAACGCCGTCGTCGCAATTCCCAGTGAGTTCGGCAGGAGTTGTGGTTGGTCATGCTCGTTTGTTACGCTTGCAAAAATGCGTGAATGCCAAGTCGCATGGACGACCCATGTCGCGGCGATGCCCCAGGCGACGATCGTTCCTACAGTGCTTTTGGGGCGATAGAGCGGCACACCGTCGCCGTGCCAAATGTAGACGACACAAATGAACGCCAAGATCGCGTTTAATCCCCAAGATTGACGCGGGTCGCTGCCAGATTCGACGTCTTTATAGACGAGAAGCAGGATCCCGCCGACGATCAGCGCTATGTTTACCGCGACATCAAGCGCCGAAGGATCGGTCATCGCCGGTGCACGCCGTCGGCCCACTCGCCAGCGCGAAGCGTGCTGCTGGGCCAGGTAGAATGAGCAGGCCTGCTGGAGGCGGCTAGCGGCAAGATCGGGAGTAAGATCACGGTGCAACACTAAGTGACTCATCCGCTCGATCGGCTACCAAAACTGCCGTTCCACAGCGGACCAGTGTAGACAGGCGACGGTTCTGCAGCCTTCGGCGCCGGAGATTCGGCGCCGTCCAGCGTTGAACCGCAGACCCGTAGCGGCCATTTGGCATTCGATGGCGATTCAAATCCGCACTTCCTTGGCCGAGCCTGAAACTGCCGAAACGTTCGTGCCGCACAAGCCGGCGCGGCCCGACAAGGTGGAAGGTGGCAAGCATTTCGAGCTGGTGTTCGACTATGAGCCGGCGGGCGACCAGCCGCAGGCGATAGCGGAACTGGTGGAAGCAGCCGGTAATGGGGAAACGAGCCAGGTGCTGCTGGGCGTCACCGGATCCGGCAAGACCTTCACGATGGCCAAGGTCATCGAAACGCTTCAGCGTCCGGCGCTGGTCATCGCGCCGAACAAGATCCTTGCCGCCCAGCTTTACGGCGAATTCAAGAGCTTCTTCCCCGACAATGCGGTCGAATATTTCGTCAGCTATTACGATTATTACCAGCCCGAAGCCTACGTGCCGCGCACCGACACCTACATCGAGAAGGAGTCGAGCGTGAACGAGGCCATCGACCGCATGCGCCACTCGGCGACCCGGTCTTTGCTCGAGCGCGACGACGTCATCATCGTCGCTTCGGTTAGCTGCCTCTACGGTATCGGCTCGGTCGAGACTTATTCGGCGATGACCTTCAGCCTGAAGAAGGGCGGGGTCGAGGACCAGCGGGAGGTCATTCGCAAGCTCGTTGCGCTGCAATACCGCCGCAACGATCAGGCGTTCGCTCGCGGCAATTTCAGAGTGCGCGGCGACAGTCTGGAGATTTTCCCGTCACACTATGAAGACATGGCGTGGCGCGTCTCCTTCTTCGGCGACGAGATCGAGGAGATCAGCGAGTTCGATCCGCTCACCGGCAAGACGATTGCGTCGCTGGACAGCATCAAGGTTTATGCGAACTCACACTATGTGACTCCTGGACCGACGCTCAAGCAGGCGATGGAGGCGATCAAGCATGAGCTCGCCGAACGGCTAAAGGAACTGACTGCGGAGGGGCGGCTGCTCGAGGCGCAACGGCTCGAGCAGCGGACCAACTTCGATCTCGAGATGATCGCCGCGACCGGTTCATGCGCGGGAATCGAGAATTACTCGCGCTTTCTGACCGGCCGGCTTCCGGGGGAGCCGCCGCCGACGCTCTTCGAATATCTCCCCGACAACGCTCTGCTGTTTATCGACGAATCTCACCAGACGGTGCCGCAGATCGGCGCAATGGCGCGGGGCGACCACCGGCGGAAGATCACGCTTGCCGAATATGGCTTCCGGCTGCCGAGCTGCATCGACAACCGGCCGTTGCGCTTCAACGAATGGGACGCGATGCGCCCACAGTCCGTGTTCGTCTCGGCGACGCCCGGACCGTGGGAGATGAACGAGACAGGCGGCGTATTTTCCGAACAGGTAATCCGTCCGACCGGGCTGATTGACCCGCCGGTCGAGATCAAGCCGGTCGAGGACCAGGTGGACGACCTCGTCCACGAGGCCAAGGAGACCGCGCGTAAAGGCTATCGAACGCTCGTCACGACCCTGACGAAGCGGATGGCCGAGGATTTGACGGAATATCTGCACGAAGCGGGTCTGAAGGTTCGCTACATGCATTCCGACGTCGAGACACTGGAGCGCATCGAGCTGATCCGTGAGCTCCGGCTCGGCGTGTATGACGTTCTGGTCGGAATCAACCTATTACGCGAAGGCCTCGACATTCCCGAATGCGGACTGGTTGCGATCCTCGATGCCGACAAGGAAGGGTTTCTCCGCTCGGAAACCTCGCTGATCCAGACAATCGGCCGTGCGGCGCGCAATGTCGAAGGGCGCGTGATCCTCTACGCCGACACGGTTACCGGATCGATGGAGCGCGCGCTCAATGAAACCAACCGCCGGCGCGAGAAGCAACTCGCCTACAATAGCGAGCACGGCATCACGCCCGAAAGCATCAAGCGCAACATCCACGACATCATGGCGCATGTGACGGCGCGCGAAGGAGTCACCGTCGACACTGGCGATGAGGACCGCCCGCACCTCGTCGGTCACAACCTCAAAGCCTATATCGGCGACCTTGAGGAGCGCATGCGCAAGGCGGCCGCCGACCTCGAGTTCGAGGAAGCGGCGCGACTTCGCGACGAGATCCGCCGGCTGGAGGAAGACGACCTTGGCATCCCGCAAGACCAGCGCGTCGCTCCACGCCCCCTGGGACATTCGAGCGAGGGCAGGCCCGGCACCCGCAAGGGGAGGTTCGGCAAGCAGAGCCGAACGCGATTTGGTGGGCGGCGTTAATTGAAGCGGCGCCGGGCGTTAAACCCCGGCGCCGCTAATCGGTGTTTAGCGAAGCGTTCCGCTCTTCGTTTCCCGCCAGGCATACCACGCCTGCACAAGGCCGAGGACGACGATGATCATCGGTATGTATTTCATCGCGCCCGCATTCATTTCGGGTGGCATGGGCGGGCCGAGATATTGTCCGACGAAGCTCAGCGCCATTCCCACGAGCGAGGCTGTGAAGGCGTAAAGCGCGTAGCGGCTGCGCATCAGCAGAAGGATCGAGCCGAGCAGGGCGGCCCATACACCAAGGCCCCAGCCGATCTTTGCGTACATCGGCATCGAATCCATGTAGGCCAACATCCGATTGGCATCCATTCCCATCGAACCGAGATAGTCCATGTTCCGCATGTGCGACATTACGTAGTCGTACGCGCCGTAGCAGTTCCACAGCAGCGACAAGATTCCGACGATCCACAGGTGCGCGGGGGTCCGCGCGGACACGGCCTGTTGCATGTCAATTCCCCTCCACGCCGCCGTTCAGAGCGGCGGCGTAACGAAAGGGCTCTCACCGAGGTTCAAAGTCAAGCGATTGGGCGAGCTCGGTGATCAACTCACCCGGAGTTCTTTCTTGAGGATTTTCTGCAGCGCGCCGGCGAGGGAAGTCAGCTCGTAAGGTTTCTGGAGAACGGGAAAGCCATGCGTCTTCACCGATTCCTCACTGTAACCCGTGGTCAGCAGGATCGGCAGCTCGGGGAAGCGCATACGGACCTTGTGGGCAAGCTCGATCCCCGTGATTCCCCCCGGCATGATGATATCGGAAAAGATTACCTTGGGCTTTTCTTCGTTCGTAAGGTGATCCAGCGCCTCCTTTGCGCTGTGTGCGATAACCGTCTCGAAGCCGAGTTCGTTGAGCATCCCGGCGGCGAGGTCGGCGACGAGCTCGTCGTCCTCGACGACGAGCACTCGACCTAGCGCATGAACCCCGTTCGCGTGTGCGACCGAGCCCGCGCCGCGAGTAGCGAGGAGGTAGAGGGTGAAGGTTGTCCCCTTACCGAGCTCCGATTCCACCGTCACGGCGCCGCCCAGCTGCTTTGCGAAGCCGAAGACCTGGCTCAAGCCCAGGCCCGTCCCTTCGCCGAAATTCTTGGTCGTGAAGAAAGGTTCGAACACGCGCTCCCTCGTTTCCGGGGCCATGCCAATGCCCGTATCCGAGACGCTGAGCGCCACATGGTCCCCGCGCAGCCCTTCGGGCTTTCCTTCAAGCACCTGGTTGGTCGCACTGATCTTCAGGACCCCCCCATCCTTCATCGCGTCGCGGGCGTTGAAGGCGAGGTTGAGCAGTGAGAGCTCGAGCGCGCCCGCATCAGCATCGACGTTCCACAGCTGGTCGGAGGTTTCGATGATGACTTCCACGTTGCTACGCAGAGAGGGCCGAAGGAGCATCGTCGCGTCGCCGAGAAAGGCTTTGAGGTCGATCGACTTGATTTCAAGCGGCTGGGCCCGAGCGAAGGCGAGGAGTTGCTTGGTAAGGCCCGCACCTCGCTGCGCCGAGCTGCGGATGCCGTCGAGCATGCGCCTGACTTTCTCGACGTCTTGGACGCTGCGCAGCGCAAGGTCGGAGGCGCCGAGGATCGCGGTGAGGAGGTTGTTGAAGTCGTGAGCGAGGCCGCCAGTGAGCTGGCCGAGCGCCTCCATCTTCTGGGCGCGGAACAATTGTTCGCGCGATTCCTCCAGTCTCAATTGGGCTTCCCGCTTCTCGCTCATGTCGCGAGTGACCTTGGCGAAGCCGATCACCTTGCCCTTGTCGTCGTGAATCGCGTCAATCACGACGCTCGCCCAAAAACGTGTGCCGTCCTTGCGGACCCGCCAGCCTTCGGCCTCGTATCGGCCGGTGTTCCTCGCCGTCTCTAGCGCCTTTACCGGAACTCCAGCTTTCTGGTCTTCGGCCGTGTAGAAGCGGCTGAAATGCTGGCCGACGATCTCGTCGGGCCGATAACCCTTGATCCGTTCAGCCCCGGGATTCCAATTGCTGACCTGCCCCTTCGAGTCGAGCATGAAGATCGCATAATCGACCACCGACTGAACCAGCAGCCGGAATGCGTCATCGTTTGTCGACGTCCCCACCTTCGACCGCACCCCTCCACGCAAGCGTGACGCCGCGTGACGCCGCATTGCAACAATCTTGCATTAACTCGTTAACAGCCCCCAGAGTTGCATCGGGGGCTCAAGAGGAAGGAGTGTGGCCGGACCGCGACACCTAGCGCCGCTCGGCGGCAAGGCGGTTCATCAGGATCGCCGCGCGCTTCGATTGCTTGGCGAGCGAAGGGATATCCACGGTCTCTGAGGGCGTATGGCTGCCGGAACTGGCCGGGCCCAGCCCCACCAGCCCGTCGATATCCTTGGCGACGAAGCTGATGTCCCCGGCACCGCGCTTGGCTGGATCGAGCTCGCCCATCTCCGGCAAGCCGATATCGCGATTGACGCCGTTCAGGCGCGCTAACAATGAGCGATTGCCTTCGGTCGGCGGCATCGGCGGGTAGCCGTCCTCATCGAAGCTGATTTCCGCGTTCGCTCCGGGAAGCGATTGGGCGACGATCGCCCGCATCTTCGCCCGAACGCGATCGATCTGCTCCTGGCTGATGGCCCGCAGATCGCCGCGCGCAACCGCCGTTGCCGCGATGATGTTCGTCTTGCCTGTGGCCTCCAGCCGAATTCGGCCCTGATCAAGCTGAGCGCTTTGGCCGCCGCCGATTAGGCCGACGTTGTAGGTCAGCTTGTCCTCGGGCAGCTCCCGCCGGAACTGATCGAGGATGCGTGCAAGCTCGTAATTCGCGCCAAAGCCCACGCCGGGGTTGCCGACCCCGCTCGAATGCGCGCTCTTGCCCGTAACGGTGAGCGTCCAGCTTCCCGCGCTCCGCCGAGCGATCGAGCCCACGTCGACGGGCCCGCCGGGACCATCCTCCTGAGCCAAATCTTCGAAGTCGAGCGCCACATCGGCCTTCTTGCCCTCAGCGACGAGGTCCCGGCGGGAGGTACTCAAGGGGTTCCCCGCGTCCTCCTCGTCGCCGGTGAGGAACACAGTGATATTCGCCTGTTTCAGTGTTCCTGCTGCTTTCATCGCACGCAGCGCGGAGACGATCACGGCCATGCCCCCTTTGTCGTCGCCCGCGCCCGGCCCATGCGCCACATCGCCGCTGCGCTCCCAACGCTGAAAGGGTGAGTCCGGCTCGAACACCGTATCCAGATGAGCGATCAGCAGGAGCCGCTTGCCGCCTCGCTTCCCGGCATGGCGGGCAACGATATGACCGGCTCGTCCCGCGCGCCGCATGTCAATCCATTCGACTCTGAAGTCGAGCGCCTCCAGCTCCGAGCGAACCATGCGACCGACCGCCTCCACACCCGCCAGGTTCATCGTTCCGCTATTCTGGTTGACCCACTTTTCGAGCATCCCGACCGTGCGTTCCTGCTCGGCGTCAACGGAGCGGATCATCGCCTCCTCTGCCGGCGAGAGCCGCGCCGCGGCGGGAGACGCAATCAGGAACGCAAGTGCGGCTGACGCACACAGGAATCGTGAGATCATGACACCAGGTTAGCCACAGACCCGGTGGTCCGCCAAGCATCAGCGAGAATGGTTTCAGACACTTTCCTACAGCGCACCCATTTGGTTAGTAACCTCCCGACTCGAAAGGAGGACTTAGGTGGCGGACGTATTGATCGATCAACTGGTGGACGGCCTGATCGAGCGGGAAGGCGGTTACGTGAACCATCCCGCGGACAAGGGTGGGCCCACCTGCTTCGGGATCACCGAGGCCGTTGCCCGCGCTCAAGGTTATCGCGGACCAATGCGCGGGCTGCCGCGCGAGGAAGCCGCGACCATCTACCGAAGGCTCTACTGGCTCCGGCCTCGGTTTGACGAAGTGGCGAAGCGCAGCTCCCGCCTCGCTGCGGAGCTGTTCGACACCGGTGCGAACATGGGTCCCTCTGTCGCGGCGACCTTCCTGCAGCGCGCGCTCACGGCGCTGAACCGCAACTCGAGCGACTACCCGGACCTCGTGCCTGACGGGCGGATTGGTGAACGGACGCTCTCCGCCATCGACACCTTCCTTAAGCTTCGCGGGCCGAGCGGGGAAACCGTCCTGCTACGCGCGCTCGAAGCGCTTCAGGGCGAGCGCTACCTGCGTCTTGCCGAGCGTCGCCCGGCCAATGAAGCGTTTCTCTACGGTTGGCTAGCGAACCGAATTGGTGAGGCGCGTTGAGCAGCCAACTTAGCAAACTTTCGACAGCGGAGAGGATCATGCGACCACTTCCACCCCCCGGCACATTCGCCGAGGGCCAGCGCCTTATTTACGGCCTCCTTGCCGCCGCCGCCGGAATGTTTTGCGGCGCCGGCGCTCTCGCCATGGTCCTGCTGCTCATGTGGGGTGGCTGGCCAACGGCCGAGGAACACAGCATCGTCGTCATTTTCGGTTGGACCCTGGGCGGTTTCATCCTCGCAATGAGCGTGGTGATCGTCGGCCTGCTCGCCGGCGGCCCGGTCGGTCGTTTCCGGGTCTCCGCCACACGCGAAGGCGCCACGCTGGAAGCGGAATCCGGGGCATGATCCCGCGCTTCCCCAGCATTCAAGGGATCGCGGGCTTGGCCGTGTCAGCTTGCCTCGGAATTCTGCTGTTTCTGCAAAAAGGCGAGACTCGCCACTGGCGGCAGGAGAGCGGC
>JBKPON010000151.1:0-2361 GCA_046733135.1 Pseudomonadota bacterium
CTCGAGCGGCTGAAGCGGCTCGTTGATGCTGTTCAAGATGTCCTTGGCGAGGCGATCGAAGCGGGCGGCTCCACGCTCAAGGATTTCATCAGCCCGGAGGGAGAGCTCGGTTATTTTTCGAAGAACTTTTCAGTCTATGGCCGCGAAGGGCAACCCTGCTTATGCGGCGGGACCGTCAGACGAATCGTCCAAGGCGGTCGTTCCACTTTCTACTGTCCACGGTGCCAACACTAGGTTGACCTCAAGCACCTCTCTGAGTAGGGGAACGCCCGCGTCGGCGCGGCCGTTTATGGTCTTGCGCCGTTTTTAATTTGTTCGAACGAGGATTTTCGATGGCGAACACGCCGCAAGCCAAGAAGCGCATCCGCCGTAACGCGAATCGCGAGACCATCAATCACTCGCGCATTAGCCGCATCCGCACCTTCATCAAGCAGGTCGAGTCGGCAATCGCCGCCGGCAAGAAGAAAGAGGCCGCCGAGGCCTTGAAACAGGTCCAGCCAGAGATCGCTCGCGGCGTGGCTCGTGGAGTCATCCACAAGAACACGGCCGCTCGGCGAGTTTCCCGGCTGTCGAAAAGGGTCGCATCACTCGGCTGAAATTTAACGCCGATCAGTGCTCCGGTTAGGCCCGTCGAAAAACGGGCGACCCGTCCCATTTTTGGACCGTAAAAAAAATGTAGCAATTTCCGCGATTCGCGGATGCGTTAACGAAAAACTTACCATAAGAATCTGGGATTTCCGCCGTTTTTCCCCGCTAACGGCGCAATTCCTATGTCAAGTCTCTTTATTTCACTTTCGTGAAAAAACGGCACTTGAAAGCTGACGCGGAGACTCTCAAAACGAGCGTTCCGGACGCGAATCCGCGTCGGGGGCAAGAGAGAAAAAGGGGGCTGTGCGCCGCGACTCGGGTCGGGCGCGGCGGGACCTCTTTGTCTCGGTCGGGGCAAGACGAGGGAGGCGCGGACAAGTGCAGGCCACTGGTGCGAATTCTGTGGAATCGACCGTAGGCGCGGTCGCAGCGCCAATCGAAGCAGCCTGGGACTCGATCCGTACCGGACTTCGCCGCGATCTTGGCGCCCGAACCTTCGACGGCTGGCTCAAGCCCGCGGAACTCGGCCCGTTTGAGCCCGACAGCGGGACCCTCGACATCGTGATGCCCAGTCAGTTCATGGCCGACTGGGTGCGCTCGCACTTCAGCGAACGGCTGGGGCTGGCGTGGAAGACCGTGTTGCCGGTCGTCCGCGACGTTCGAGTCGTCGCTGCGGCGGATGCGCCGCGTCCAACACCCCTTCTGATCCTGGACGAGTCGCCCACGCCGAGCGAGCGGGACCCCAACGCGCCGAACTTCGACCCGCGCTATCGGTTTGAGACTTTTGTTGTCGGAAAGGCGAACGAAGTTGCGGCTACCGCCGGGAGGACGCTTGCAACCGCACATACCGTAACCTTCAACCCGCTCTTCATCCACGGCGGCACGGGGCGGGGAAAGACCCATCTGCTGCATGCCATCGGCCACACGTTTACCGCCCATCATCGTGGTGCGCGCGTGGTGTCCATGTCGGCCGAGAAGTTCATGGTCGAGTTCATTCGGGCGCTTAAGGACAATGACACGATAGGGTTCAAGCAGCGGCTGAGGAACGCTGATCTGCTGCTGATCGACGACGTGCAGTTCATCGCCGGCAAGGATTCCACGCAGGAGGAATTCTTCCATACGATGAACGAGATCATCACCGCGGGCCGGCGGCTGGTGATCACGTCAGACCGGGCGCCGCAGGACCTCGATGGAATCGCGCCACGGATCCTCTCGCGTCTATCCTGGGGGCTCGTCGCGGACATCAACGCGGCAGATTACGAGCTACGGTTCAACATCATCGTCGCCAAACTCGAGGCGCTTCCGGGCGTTCAGATGCCGCGCCCCGTCATCGACTTCCTCGCCCGCCGGGTGACCTCCTCAGTCCGGGAACTCGAAGGCGCGCTCAACCGAATCGGCGCTTATGCGATGATGACCGGGCGCGAGATCGACGTGGCCTTCGTCGAAGAGGTGCTGGCCAATGTCCTGCGCGCCAACCAGCGGCGGATTTCAATCGATGAGATTCAGACGCAGGTTGCCGAACATTAACGCATTCGCAAGGCGGAGATGACTTCTGCTCGACGCGCTCGGGAAGTGGCCAGGCCGCGGCAGGTCGCCATGTATCTGTCGAAGCAGCTGACCCCGAAGTCGCTGCCCGACATCGGCCGACGCTTCGGCGGACGCGATCACACGACGGTGATCCATGCGGTGCGGCAGATCGAGAAGCTGCGCGCGAGCGACGCAGAGCTCGACGCCGACATCAGGCTGCTGACGAGACAGCTAGAAGGCTAGAGT
>JBKPON010000152.1:0-8173 GCA_046733135.1 Pseudomonadota bacterium
GAGGGATTCCGTCCGTTCGTCGGCGTCGGGCGGGTTCGACTTGCCTTCCAGCCAATCGCGCTGCTGCTCATCGTCGAGGACGTGGCGCAGGCCTTTGGGGCGGGGCGGTGGTCGCATCATCGTTCTCCGGCGTAGGCCGGAGTCCAGGCCGCTGCGTCAAGCAGCGGTTGCCGCTGCCCTGGGCCCCGGCCTGCGCCGGGGAACAAGGCAGATGTCGCTGCGCTCGGTTCGAGCGGAAGTTGTGAAAGTTGTGCCCTCAACGCGCGCGCGTGAGTCATGGCTGTTCGTCCCCACGTTCTTCGTCATCATCGAGCGGCACGTCGCGGGCGTCGAACTCGATTCCGGTGAGGCCAGCGTCGAGGATCATGCCGGGGTCTCGCGGACACTCCTCGCCGTCTTCACTGGGGGCGGGGAGCAGGTCGGCCGCGCGGCCATAGCGATCGGGCCGGTAGCTTCTCAGCAGGAACATGGTCAGCCGCTCATCGAAATGCCGCCACTCGCCGACCTGCTCGCCCTTGTAGAAAATGGGGCGCGGGACGCCGCGGCGGGCGCGGGCGTGCACCTCCTCCTCGAGCCGGTAGAGCGAATAATCGACAGCCGCTTGCCAGGCGCGGCGGAAGTGCACGCCTTCGGGGCGGCGGCGCAGGTTGTCGGCCGAGGTGCGCGACATGCCGACGCGCCGGCACGCCTCCTCGACGATGCCCGTCTCGGCGAGCGCCTCGATGAAGGCATATTGCTTTTCGACGGTCCAGCCGTCGTGGCGGAGGCGGACGGGGACGGGCGTGAAGGGGATGAGTGGTTGTTTCGGTTCTTCCATGTGGTTCTCCTTGAACCACCTTGGAACATAACAGGAGGCCTGTAGGAAAGGTTTTGTTCACGCGGGATAGGTGAACGCGCGAATGTCGTGTTCGCGGGACGGCGCTGGGTTCCCGCTTTCGCGGGGCTGACGAAGGTGAGCGGGATTCCCGCTTTCGCGGGAATGACAGGAAAGAATTAGGCGTCGATTGCATCCTCATCCACAGCGGCAGCGCTATTCTGGATGAACTCGAAACGCGGAGCCGGGTCTCGCCCCATCAACCTTTCCACCAGGTCCTTGACCGGCTGGCGATCTTCGTAGGCGCTGGGGAGCGTTACGCGCAGGAGTGAGCGCGTCGTTGGGCCCATGGTCGTTTCCTTGAGCTGGCCCGGGTTCATCTCGCCGAGGCCCTTGAAGCGGCTGACCTCCACCTTCTTGCCCTTGAACTCGGTCGCTTCGAGCTCCGCGCGGTGGGCATCGTCGCGGGCGTAGAGGGTCTTGGCGCCGGCGGTAAGGCGGTAGAGCGGGGGCTGAGCGAGGAAGAGATGGCCGCGGCGGACGAGCTCGGGCATTTCCTGGAAGAAAAAGGTCATCAGAAGGGTCGCGATGTGGGCGCCGTCGACATCGGCGTCGGTCATGATTACGATCCGTTCGTAACGCAGGGCATCTTCGTTGAACTTGTCCCGAGTGCCGCAGCCGAGTGCGAGCTGAAGGTCGGCGATCTCCTGATTGGCGCGGATCTTGTCGGCGGTGGCCGACGCGACGTTGAGGATCTTGCCGCGGATGGGGAGGATCGCCTGCGTCTTGCGGTCGCGCGCCTGCTTTGCCGAGCCGCCTGCGCTGTCACCCTCAACGATGAACAGCTCGGTGCCTTCCGGATCGTCGCTGGAGCAGTCGGTAAGCTTGCCGGGGAGGCGGAGCTTGCGGGCCGAGGTCGCGGTCTTTCGCTGGACCTCGCGCTCGGCGCGACGGCGCAGACGCTCCTCCATCCGCTCGACGATCGAGCCGAGCAAAGCGCGGCCGCGGTCCATGTTATCGGCGAGAAAATGGTCGAAATGGTCGCGGACGGCATTCTCGACGAAGCGCGCGGCCTCGAGGCTGGTCAGGCGGTCCTTGGTCTGGCTCTGGAAATGCGGGTTGCGGATGAAGACGCTGAGCATCAGCTCGATGCCGTTGAAGACGTCGTCCGCGGTGATGTCCTTGGCGCGCTTGTTGCCGACGAGTTCACCGAAAGCGCGGATACCTTTGGTCAGCGCGGCGCGCAGGCCCGCCTCATGGGTGCCGCCGTCGGGGGTTGGGATGGTGTTGCAATAATAGCTTTCACTGCCGTCGGAATAGAGCGGCCAGGCGACGGCCCATTCGGCGCGGCCTTGCTCATTTGGAAAATCCTGGCGGCCGGTGAAGGGCTGATTGGTGACCGCGGGCCGGTCGCCGAGCTGTTCGGTGAGGTGGTCGGCGAGGCCGCCAGGGAATTGGAACACCGCTTGCTCGGGAACCTCCGCGGACGCGAGCGCAGGGTCGCAGCGCCAGCGGATCTCGACGCCCGCGAAGAGATAAGCCTTTGAGCGCGCAAGCTTGTAGAGGCGCTCCGGCGCGAACGCCGCGTCGGCGCCGAAAATCTCGGGATCGGGAGTGAAGGTGACGGTGGTGCCGCGGCGGTTGGGAGCGGCGCCGATTTCCTCCAGCTTCGAGGTGGCGAGGCCCCTGGCGAAGGTCTGGCGGAAGAGCTTCTTTTCGCGCGCGACCTCGATGATCGTTTCGGTCGACAGCGCATTGACGACGCTGACCCCGACGCCGTGGAGCCCGCCGGACGTCGAATAAGCCTGACCCTCGAACTTCCCGCCCGAGTGGAGCGTGGTCATGATGACCTCTAGCGCGGACTTGCCGGGGTACTTCGGGTGCGGGTCCACCGGGATTCCGCGTCCATTGTCGTGGACGGTCAAAAGGTTCCCCTTGCCGAGCTCGACCTCAATCCGGGTGGCATGACCGGCGACGGCCTCGTCCATCGCATTGTCGATGACCTCGGCGGCGAGGTGGTGAAGCGCCCGAGCGTCGGTGCCGCCAATGTACATGCCGGGGCGGCGGCGGACGGGCTCCAGGCCCTCGAGCACCTCGATCGCGCTAGCGTCGTAGCTGTCGGGTGTCGGGGAAGCGGAAGACGAAAACAGGTCGGCCATTTGAAGAGAGCTATACGGCGCGGATTCGAACCGTGCCAAGGCGTTGTGCGAAAGCCGTTCGGCACTAAGCTTCGTTGCTGTGGATAACCGCCAACTACGCCCTGCCCGAACGATCGGCGAAGTCATGATCAAGGTCGACCATGCGGGTGAGCATGGCGCGGTTTCCATTTATCGCGCCCAACGTTGGGCGGCCCGCTGGCGAGCGCCGTCAATCCTGAGCGAGATCGACGAGTTCATCGCCCACGAAGAGCGACACCGCGCGTTGTTCGCGGCGGAGCTCACGAGGCGTGGCGTGCGCCGATGCAGGAGCTTTCATCTCTGCGGCTTCGGCGGGCTCATGCTGGGTCTGATGACGGGTCTGCTCGGTCGTAGGGCGATCGCGCTCACGACCGAGGCGATCGAGAGCGTCGTCCTCAAACATCTGGAACATCAGCTTGCCGCGCTGTCGATTGCCGATCCCGAGGCCGTGGCAGTCATTCGGCAGATCGTTTCGGATGAGCAGGAGCATCACGATCGCTCAGCCGCGCGGCTGTCACAACCGCGGCCGCTGGACCGGATTTTGGCTCCGGCGGTGCGTGCTGGGACCGAAGCCGTGATCTGGCTTGGGATGTGGCCGAAACCCACTCATCGATAGAGCGGCACAGTCGATTTAAAAATCCCTCTTGAAAGGACCAAAAGCAATTCCAAATGGAGGCTTGCCGGGTGCCAAGACGGGTCCGGTGACGGGGTAGCGGTCTCGCCTGAGGCCAACCTCGCCTTGCTCATCAAGAGGAGGATAAATCCATGCGTAGTGCTTTTGACTTTGCGCCGTTCCGGCGTTCCACGGTCGGCTTCGATCGGCTGTTCGACATGCTCGAGAACAGCTCGCTGGGGCAGACCCAGGAGAATTACCCTCCGTTCGACCTCATCAAGGTCGGCGAAAATGAATATCGGATCGAGCTTGCGGTCGCGGGGTTCAAACCCGACGAACTCGACATCACGGCTCAGCAGAACGTGCTGATCGTTTCGGGCCGTAAGAACGAGGATAGTGAGCAGACTAGCTCGGATTATATCTATCGCGGGATTGCGACACGCTCATTCGAGCGGCGGTTTGCGCTTGCCGACCATATCAACGTCAAGGCCGCGGACATTAGAGACGGGTTGCTCGCGATCGATCTTGTGCGCGAGATTCCCGAATCGATGAAGCCGAAGAAGATCAACATCGGCGGCGAGGCGAAATCCGTATCGAAGCAGACGGTCGACATTGAGGCCGAGCACGCCTGAACTCGGCGCCGGTTGATAAACGGAAGCCCCGGGGAGCGCGGCTCTCTCCGGGGCTTTTTTGCGCGTGACCGAGGTCAGTCCTTCAGAACCGTGACCTTGAGATAGGTCGCCGGGATCTCGGTATGATCGCCGCCGTGGTTCTGGGCGTTGAACAGCGTCGTAAGTTCGCCCGCCAATTTCGCCCGTCCGCCGTTCTCCGCTGCTTCGAACGCATTCATCGTCGGGCCGTAGAAGTTGCGGAAGGTGGCCAGAAGCTCGGCTGGCGCTCCGTCGTGGCGGAAGACCCAGGTCGCCGGCTCGCAGCGAATGTTCCCCGACGGGATCCCGGCCGCCTCGAAGCGCTCGCGAACCTGGGCCTCGTCGCCCCAGGTCATCGGGCTGACGAAGCCCTCGGGCGGAGGCGGCGTGTAGGCCGAGCTGATCTTCAGGATCTGGGCGACGAGCGTCGGGTCGCCGGGGATCCAGTTGCCCATCACGATGCGCCCGCCGGGCCGTGTCACTCGGACCATCTCATGAGCGACGTCGAACGGCCGCGGAGCGAACATCGCGCCGAAGATGCTGACGACGAGGTCGAAGCTCGAGTTCGCGACGCTGGTCAGCCGGGACGCATCGCCCTCGCGGAAGCGAAGATTGTCCAAACCGGCCGCGATCGCGCGGGCATTGCCAGCAGCAACGAGGTTCGCGGCAATGTCGATGCCAAGAACGTGCGCGCCGCGCTGAGCGAGTGGAATCGCGGTGGTGCCGTCGCCGCAGCCTAGGTCGAGCACGGCCATGCCCGGTTGGATGTCGAGGCTTTCGACCAGCTCCTCGCCGCTTTGCCGCATGGTCTCGGCGATGCGGGTGAAATCGCCCTTTTCCCACAACGCTTTATTCGCATTGACGGCGGGTGTGCCCAAATCTGCCATTGATCGAAACTCCAGTGAAAACGGTTGGTTGCGACTTTACCAAAGGCGCGTCGCTGCGATCTCGATCTTGCCGAGCATCGTCAGCGGATCGGTCGGATCGGCGCTCTTGCGCTCCCGCTCGTCGTTAGCGGAGCTGCCGGCCGGCCCGCTCTCGTCTACCGCTGCCCAGTTCGCGACGAGGTCGGGAAAGGCCGGATCCATGAGCAGGTGTTTCAGCATCTTCATGTCCTTTCGGGATTTCCCGAGCGCACCGTGAGGGGAGGGGAGCGGCGCGCTCGGGAGAGAGAGTTCAGCCCAGGTCCAGCGTGCCGTTCACGCGGATCGGGCGGCTGATGTTGAAGTAGTTCGGCGAGGTCTTCATCACCGTCTGGTGGATCTCCTCGAACTGCTCGGGAGAGCCATCGCCTCTGATGCGGACATCATAAGCGATCGATTCATAGCCTGGCGGCACGGCGTCGCTGAGACCAAGGAAGCCGCGCAGATCGAGCTCACCGCGCGTGCGGATCTCAAGCGACTCCAAGGTTATGCCCTTGAGTGCCGCGCCTGCAACATAGCCGACGGTGATGCAGGCGTTGAACGCGGCCATCAGCAGCTCCTGGGGATTGGGCGCACTGTCGCTGCCGAGCAACTCGAACGGCTCATCGGCGACAATCTTGTGCGTGCGCGCGATCCGCTCGCCGGCGAGGGTGAACCCCTCGACCATCGTCTCGCTGCGGGCCTGGCCGGCCCAGCGGGTCGTGACTTCGAAGCCGACGATCGCCTGGCTCGGGTCTTTCTCAATGCCTTCGACGACGTCGCCAAGGACAGCCAAATCAAGGCCGTTGACGCGGCTCTTCACGGTATCAAGCATTCTCGTTTCTCCTGTGCGTGGGGATTGAATTCAGGCGAACAGCGGGGCCGCTTCGGCGATCCGCTGGGCGGCTTTGGGTGAGATCGCTTCGAGCGTCGCCTTGAAGCGCTCGTGCACCATTCCGGAGCCGATGTAGGTCCAGCGCGCCGCCTGATGCTGCTGCGCCTGGATGTCCTCGCGATTTTCGAGCTTGCGACCGATCGCCTTCTCGAGTGCGTCGAGGTTGAAGCCGGCTTGCGTCTTGAAGCCGTCGTCGAGGAAGGCGCCGATCTCGAAGAATTCGTCGATAGCCTGGTCGATCTGTTCTTCGTCTTTGCCTTCAGCGAGGCACTCGACGATCAACGTATCGAGCTTGGCGTGCTGCGCCTCTTCCATCCAGTGATGGCGCATCAGGCTCTTGAACAGCGGATCGATGTCACCGGCGTCGCGAATTGAGCCGAGATAGTGCTGCTGAGTCATCCACTCGAGCATCAAGATCAGAAGACCGACCGTCAGCGGCTGATGGCGAAGCACTTCGGCGCCGATCGCTTCCGACGGACCGATCATCTCGCATCCGACGGGGAACCCGCGCACGAACGCCTCGTGGAAGCGCTTGAACATATGGATGTGCTTGGCTTCCTCGCCGGCGAAATTGATGAGCGCGCGAACGCGCCAGTCGTCGCCGCGCAGCTCTTCTCGTGCGTGATCGAAAAGGAACGGCAAAATGAATTCCTCGACCACCACGAAGATCGACAAATATTGATGCGCGCTGATCTGATTGAGAATGCGCTGCTCGAATGGGTTCAGGGACTCGATCGCGGCGGTTCTCGCCAGACTCTCGGGCAAGAAGTTCCGCGAAAAATCCAACTCCTGGTTCTCGCGCAGAACGTCGTCGAGCTGCCACTGCGCACGAAGCGATGAGGCCAGCGTCTTCTCATAATCGAAGTCGTGATACATTGCGGAAATGACCTCCTCAAATATGAAGAAATGCAGGCGCGAGCGCGGTAGACGCAGCCGAGATCAGGGAAAGGAACGCGAAGAGAAGCATCCCAATCCGACGCGAACGAAGATCGTCATTCATCTCGTGCATGTGCTTCCCTTTTCGATTCACCCGGCGCGACTTTTCCTGTCTTGGGAAGCGGTTGCTTCACCCAAGTGAGGAATTGGTCCCGGTGATGATGAGCGGTATCTAGGTCATGGCGCCGTTTGCCAAAATGATCGTCTTGCCGGATAAATTGATCGAAACGCCGCATACGTATGCCGGCGGGAGCAACCGTGGACGTTCTGGACGACATTCTCGCGTCGCTTCGACTCACTGGTGGAGTGGTCGTCGACGCCCAGATGCATGACGACTGGTGCCTCGTCTCGCAGTTCACCGCCGAGCATTGCGCGGCCTATTTTCCGGTCCCCGGAACGCTGATCGCCTATCATTACGTGCGCGCCGGCGAGTTGTGGGCCGAGGTGGAGGGACATCCGCCAATGCATGTGAGGACGGGCTCGGTCCTCATCCTGCCGCGCAACGATCGCCACTTGCTCTATACGCGCCCGGGCCTGCCAGAGGTCGATGCGGACTCGCTTCTGAAACCCGGCCGGGATGACGGACCGGCGACGATCCGCATCGACGGCGGCGGGAGCGCGGTCGACCTGTTCTGCGGCTTCCTCGGGGTTTCCGAATATAAGCACCCGCTGATCGACTCCCTCCCGCCGATGCTCGTCCTCGACCCGGATCAGGCCGACCGTGAGTGGGTTGCAAGTTCGATGCGATTTCTCTCTGCCAACCAATCGCCGGACACTGTCGCGCGCCTCGCCGAAGCGTTCGTCGCTCATGCCGTTCGCCAATATGTCGAACAGGCCGGAGGAGCGAAGGGATGGCTCGCCGGGCTCCGCGATCCGGCCGTCTCCAAGGCACTTTCGATCATCCACACTCGCTACGCTGAAGAACTCGACGTGGAGGGATTGGCGCGCGAGGCTGGGGTGTCACGGACAGTTCTTGGAGAACGCTTCGGCGAGCTGATCGGCGAGCCACCGATGCGCTACTGCGCGCGCTGGAGAATGCGCACGGCCGCAAACATGCTGCGCGACGGCAAACAGAACAGCGCCAACATCGCTTATGCGGTCGGCTTCAACAGCGAGGCGGCGTTCAGTCGCGCGTTCAAGCGCGAATATGGCGAGCCTCCGGCGACCTGGCGGCGCAGGGCAGAAG
>JBKPON010000153.1:0-11610 GCA_046733135.1 Pseudomonadota bacterium
CCCGGCACCGGGCTCGACTACCGGCAATTCCCCGACCGCACCACCGGTAACGATTGCCCAATCGCCACCTGCGGCGGCCTCTCAAGCAGTGACTAGCGTTCCGGCCGTTCCATCCGCGCCTGTCGTCAATCGCGCTGCCGCGCCAAGATGGATCAGCGGCGGGTTGGTCAAGGGTGATAATCCGCACGGTCGATATCGCGGCACCGTAACCGTTCAATTCACGGTCCAACCGAACGGCCGAGTAAGCGGCTGCCGGGCAGCCATCAGTAGCGGGAGCGCGGCGCTCGACGCGCGAACGTGCCAGCTGGTCGAACAGCGGTTGCGATTCCGTCCGGCCTTGAACTGGCAAGGTCGTGCCATTCCGTACGAAACGCGCGCGATTTACACCTGGGGCGTCAAGCACCGTTCTTTGCTGGACCAATTGTTGAAGCCCGGCCGCCCCTAAAACCATGTGGCGAATGTCGCTGGTCATCCTTCCAGGCGTTCGACCTCGCGGTCGCCGACTTATCATAGATTAACACTTGGAACCCGGCCGCAGGGGAATGGCTTTGTTGCTTCGGTGGCTGCGCAGAGTCACTTCCGTGGGACTGCGTTCTGGAGTTCAAATGCGGCGTATCCTAGTCGGATTGATCGCGGCCGTCGTGCTGGTTGGTATCGCCGCCGCGATAGTCCGGAACCGAATGGCTCGCGGTCCCGTCGCCAGCGGATCTCATTTTTCAACGAACGCTGGCAGAGCCATCGCAGCACCGGCCGCTGCTCCGCCCGACGACGGAAACTGGACAATGCCTTCGAAGGACTACGCCGCGACACGGTTTAGTGGGCTTGACCAGCTCACACCTGCGAACGTCGCCAAGCTCCAGGTAAACTTCACCTTTTCAACCGGCACGACAGAAGGCTTCGAAGCCGCGCCGCTGGTGGTCAAAGATACCATGTACGTGATCTCGCCCTGGCCGAACAATGTGTTTGCGCTCGACCTTACGAAGCCCGGCGCACCGCTAAAATGGACGTATAGACCAAATCCAGCGGCGGCGGCGAAAGGGGTCGCCTGTTGTGGTCCCGTCAATCGCGGCGCCTCCTATTGGAACGGGCGCCTGTTTCTCAACCTCCTGGATGGGAACACCGTGGCGGTCGACGCGGCCAGCGGCAAAGAAGTCTGGCGGACCAAGCTCGCCGACATTCAAAAGGGTGAGACGATCACCATGGCGCCCTTGGTGGCGGAAGGAAAAGTGCTTGTCGGCAATTCGGGCGGGGAGATGGGAGTTCGCGGCTGGCTTGCGGCACTCGATGCCGGCACCGGTAAGATCGCCTGGAAGGCCTACAGCACCGGTCCGGACAAGGATGTACTCATTGGTGCAGATTATCGAGCGCCCTATCCGCAGGATCAGGGCCGCGATCTCGGCGTGAAATCCTGGCCTCCTGAATATTGGAAGATTGGCGGCGGCACGGTGTGGGGCTGGATCAGCTACGACCCTGCGTCCAAGACCATTTATTACGGCACTTCCAATCCCGGGCCCTGGAATCAGGAGCAACGACCGGGCGACAATAAATGGACAGCGGGCGTCTTTGCTCGAGACATCAACACGGGCCAAGCGCGCTGGTTTTACCAGAGCACCCCCCACGACCTCTACGACCATGACGACATCAACGAGATCGTTCTGGTCGATTATCCGGCCGGAGGAGGTAAACGAATCCCGGCGCTAATCCGACCGAGCCGGAACGGCTTTTTCTACGTGCAGGACCGTCGCAGCGGGCAGGTCCTCTCCGCAACTCCGTACAGCTTCATCAACGTCTACAAGGCCGTGGACCTGAAGACCGGCCGGCTGATCCCCGTTGGGGGGTTGGAGCCAATACCAGGCCGAGCGGTACGCAACATCTGTCCCGCCTCGCCGGGCGCCAAAGATTGGAATCCGTCGGCGTTCAGCCCGGTCACCGGATTGATCTACATCCCCCATCTCAACCTGTGTCAGGACATGGGTGTCAAGAACGCCAACTATATCGCCGGCACGCCCTTCGTCGGCGCGGATGTCAAAATGTATGCCGGCCCGGGGGGCAACCGCGGCGTGTTCACAGCCTGGGATCCGGTCGCCCAGCGCAAGGTGTTCGAGATCAAGGAAGATCTGCCGCTGTGGAGCCCCGCTCTGGCAACCGCTGGGGGCCTGGTCTTCTACGGAACGATGGACGGCTGGTTCAAGGCGATCAACGCCCGCACCGGCAAGCTATTGTGGCAATTCAAGACGGGCAGCGGGATCATCGGTCAGCCGATCAGCTATCGCGGACCGGACGGTCGCCAGTATGTCGCGGTTCCCTCGGGCATCGGCGGATGGGCGGGGGCGATCGTCTCTGCGGACCTCGATCCACGCGACCCCACCGGAGCGCTCGGCTTCAACAATGCGGTGAAGGACCTGCCGAAGCGCGTTTCGGCGGGCGGAATGGTCTATGTGTTCGCTTTGCCGAAATAGCTTCCTCGCTCTTGCGGCGGTTGCACTCTTGTCCGGGTGCGACCGGGAGAAAAGCGATCCGCGCGGAGCGCCGATCACGGAAACCATCCCAAGCACCAGCCCGGACACGGTGTTTCCTGGCGGAGCCAAACCCGGTCCGCTCGATCCACGTGCTGCGGCTTATGGACGCAATGCCTTTGCGATAGCCCAGGGTCAGCAGTTGTTCGGGACAATGAATTGCGTCGGCTGCCATTCTCATGGCGGCGGTGGGATGGGTCCAGCACTGATGGACGCGCAATGGCGCTACGGGGGACGCATCGACCAGATCGCGGACAGCATCGCCAGGGGCCGACCGAACGGCATGCCCGCGTGGCAAGGCAAGCTCACCAATCAGCAAATTTGGCAGTTGGCAGCCTACGTCCGCACGTTGTCAGGCCAAGCGCCGAAGGATGCCGTAGGCTCGCGCGCCGACGAACTGAGCAACACACCACCCCAAACACAAACGAGGCGCGAGCCCGTTCTGCCGTCGGATTCCGCGCAGCAATGACCGGTCGGAAGCTCTGGGTTGGCGGCATATTCCCGCCTTTCCTGGCAGGATGCTCCGGAATTCAGACTGCGTTCGGTGGGAGCGGCGCGGACGATGCAAGTTTCGTCCGGCTCTTCGCAATCTTCATGACCGTCTGCACTGTCATGTACATTCTGGTCGTTGCAGCGTTGGCAGGCGCGCTCGCCAATCGCCGTCGGCTGCTCACGGTCGATACTGGCGCTCATCATCAAAGCTCGCCTTGGCTTCGGCCGGCGCTGATCGGTTGGATGGCGCTGATTGCCCTGGGACTCATCGGGCTGACAATCGCGAGTTTCTTCGTGGATCGTGCTGCCGCCGAACGGGCGAGGTCGCCGCAATTCACGGTCAGGATCGTTGCCAACCAATGGTGGTGGGACGTCGTCTACATGACGCCGGACGTTTCGAAGATCGTTCACACAGCGAATGAATTACACTTGCCGGTGGGTGTCGAAGCCGAGGTGCAACTCGAATCGAACGACGTCATTCACAGCTTTTGGGTCCCGAACCTGGCCGGAAAGCAGGATCTGATTCCGGGGAGAACGAACGACATCCAATTGTTTCCCACCGAGCGCGGCCTCTATCGCGGCCAGTGCGCCGAATTTTGCGGCATCCAGCACGCCAACATGGCGCTCATCGTAACAGTCGAAAGCAAGGAAGATTTTCTGCGCTGGATTGCGCAACAGCGACGCCCCGCCTTCGCCCCTGCAACTCCACTCGAACTTGCGGGCTACCGATATGTTACGAGCGGAGAGTGCAGCAGCTGCCACAACATCGCCGGTACGCCGGCAAGCGGGCAAATCGGACCTGACCTTACCCACTTGGCAAGTCGGGCGACGATCGCCGCAGGCACGCTGCCGATGAACCGCGGGAATCTGTACGGTTGGGTTGCCGATCCGCAATCTCAAAAGCCCGGCAATAAGATGCCGACGATCGGACTTGCTCCAGGCGATCTGCATGCCGTCGTTGCTTATCTCGAGAGGCTGAGGTGAGGCCGCCGGCAAAGGGTCGACCACGCAAGGCCGAGCGGGTGCTCCGCGACGGACCCAACCTCACTGGTACGGAGCTCGAACGGCGGCTGGACGTGACTTGGCGTCGTCCCGATGGAGTGATCGGCTGGCTCGCGAGCGTCGATCATAAGGAGATCGGCCGTCGCTACATCATCACCGCGCTCGCCTTCCTCGCGGCGGCCGGCCTGCTGGCGCTGCACATGCGCCTGCAACTCATGTTGCCGGACAACGACTTCATGGAACCGGAGGAGTTCAACGAAGCCTTCACGATGCACGGAACGACGATGATGTTCCTGTTTGCCGTGCCTATCATGCAAGGAGTCCAAATTTACCTGACTCCCATCATGGTCGGAACGCGGGCAATGGCATTCCCGCGCCTCACCGCATTCAGCTACTACATGTATCTCGCCGGCGGACTCTTCCTCTGGGCCGCGCACTACCTAAACTTTGGACCCGACAACGGCTGGTTCTCCTACGTGCCGTTGGCCGGCCCGCAATATGGGGTGGGCAAGCGCGCCGATGCGTGGGCGCAGACCATTACCTTCACAGAGGTCGCGGCCCTTGCAGTCGCCGTGACCCTGGTCGCAACCATCCTCAAGCAGCGCGCGCCGGGCATGACGCTGGCGCGGATGCCGATCTTCGTATGGGCGACGCTGGTCACGTCGTTAATGGTCATCTTCTCAATGCCGGCCGTTGCACTCGTTTCCGGCCTGCTGCTTTCCGACCGTTTGGTCGGGACGCAATTCTTCAATCCAGCGGAGCACGGCGATCCACTACTTTACCAGCACCTTTTCTGGTTCTTCGGACATCCCGAGGTTTACATCATCTTCCTTCCGGCGACTGGGTTCGTCAGTGAGATTGTGGCGACGTTCTCGCGCCGAACGATCTTCGGTTATCCAGTCGTCGTCTTGTCGCTGGTGGGGACCGGCATTCTCGCCTTCGGCCTGTGGGTCCATCATATGTTTGCGACCGGTCTGCCGCGCGTCGGCTACAGTTTCTACACGGCGGCCAGCATGGCGGTGTCCATTCCGACCGGCCTTCAGATCTTTTGCTGGATCGCGACGATCTGGGACGGGCGACCGCGCATGGCTGTGCCGATGCTTTATGTCATCGGGTTCATCATCACTTTTGTCATCGGCGGTCTAAGCGGAGTGATGATCGCCGCCGTGCCGCTCGACCTGCAAGTGCACGACACCTATTTTATCGTCGCGCATTTCCATTACGTGCTGATCGGCGGCGCGGTCTTCCCGCTGCTGGGCGCAATCACTTATTGGTATCCGAAATTCACTGGCCGAATGATGTCCGAGCGACTGGGGAAGCTCTCCTTCTGGACAATCTTCCTCGGCTTCCAGCTGACCTTCTTCCCCATGCACATCGCCGGGCTCATGGGCATGCCGCGCCGGGTTTACACCTATCCTGCCGGCATGGGTCTCGAACTCCCGAACATGCTATCGACGATCGGATCCGGCGTCGTCGCCTTGGCGGTGCTACTGTTCGTGATCAACATGAGCCTGTCGTTCTGGAAAGGCGCTCGCGCCGGGCCCGATCCATGGGGCGCCCCGTCGCTTGAATGGGCTACGGCCTCGCCGCCGCCTTGGTACAATTTCGCGCACATTCCAAAAGTCCAGAGCAGGGCGCCGTTGTGGGACGCCGGGGACGGCCTGCCGCTGGTGCACGGACTTCGCGTCGACGACCGCGAGCTCCTGATGACGACCGTCATTTCCGCTATTCCCGACGTTCGCGAGCCGAGCGCCACTCCCAGCATTTGGCCGTTCATTTCGGCCGTAGCCGTGGCAGTCACCTTCATCGGTTCGATCTTCAGTCCGTGGGCCCTCGTGTTCGGAGCGGTCCCGGTCGGAATCGCGCTCACCGCCTGGTTCTGGCCCAAGTCCCCCGGCCCCTATCCGGAGCCACAGATCACATGACTGCACGAACCATTTTCGCCGAGGACCTGACGGACCTGCCGGATCATGCATTCGGTGCCCGGAGCCTGACCTGGTGGGGCGTGGTGGGCTTCATGGTGATCGAAGGTACGGGCTTTGGGTTAGTGATTGCCGCTTATTTCTACTTGATGAGCTTGGAGCGGCATTGGCCGCCGCAACCGCTGGATCCGCCGGGCCTGGTTGCGGGAACTCTCTTCACGATCGTCCTTTTCCTCAGCGAAATTCCAAATTCGATGATCAAGCGCGCCGCCCACGCCAAGGATCTGCCGGCGATCCGGCGGCTTTTGCCCCTGATGGTCGCGATCGGGGTCGCGCTGCTGGTCTTGCGTGGATTCGAATTCAACTCGTTGCACGTGCTTTGGTATTCGAACGCCTACGGGTCGGTCATATGGGCGCTCCTTCTTTTACATACGACGCACGTTGGCACCGACCTCGTCGACACGGTCGTATTATGGGCCCTGATGCGGACGCCGCATGGCAAGACACCGCGCCGCTTCGTCGATACCGATGAAAACGCTCTCTACTGGCGTTTCGTATGGCTCGCCTGGATTCCCATCTATCTGCTCATTTACTGGGTGCCGAGGCTGTTTCGGTGACGCGGGCCAGAGAAATTGCGGATCTGGTCATGCCCTGGACGGGTCTCATGACAGGCGTGATCGCTCTCGCAATCGCCCACCAATTCGGATCCGACGGGACGTTCGACCATTGCCGAACGATCAGCCCCATCCCGCTGCTCATCGTCTGTTTGTTGGCAATTGCTTCGATGCTGGGCGGCGCGTTCGCCTCGTGGACGGTGTTTCGCAATGAGGCGGAAGCGTCAGAGCGGAAAGTTATCGCCGCCATCTCGATAGGATCGTCAGCGCTATTCATTCTAGCGATAACTCTCCCTATCATTGCCGCGCTGGTCATTCCCCCGTGCTTCCAATGACCCGCATTGCATTCGCCATCGGAACATTCGCCCTGGCGTCGGCTGCGTTAGCTCACGGTCGGGAACACGGCGCGCGTTTCGGCTGGACCTTGGATCCCTGGATATTGGTGCCGCTGGGCACACTCATGGTTCTCTTCCTGGTCGGCCGCGAGCGGCTTGCTCGGCGGTCCACCAAATCGCTTCCGTCGCCGTGGCTGTTCATCAGCGGCTGGTTCGTGCTGACACTGTCGCTCGTGTCACCACTCCATCAAGCGGGGGAGCGCAGCTTTACGCTGCACATGATCGAGCATGAGCTCATCATGCTCGTGGCGACCTTGCTCCTGGCCGCTTCGCATGTCGGCGGGACCTTGGCATGGGGCCTGCCGGCACCGGCCCGCCGTCAGCTTGGCGGAAGCTGGAAAGCCCCGCTTTCAACGCTTTGGCGTCAGTTGACCGACCCTATCACGGCGACCGTGATTCAATCGGTCGTTATGTGGGCCTGGCATGCGCCGGCTCTGTTCGATCGCGCGCTCGACAGCCGCGGTTGGCACGTCGCTCAGCACATAAGCTTCGTCGTCGCCTCCCTGCTCTTCTGGTCGGCAATGCTCAATCCGCGTCGCGGCGGCTATCTCATGTCGGCGGCCTGCCTGTTCCTGACCTCGCTCGTCGAGGCTGCGCTGGGCGCCCTCATGGCACTTTCACAGAGCTCCTGGTACGCCGCCTATGCGGCAATGGGGATGTCGGGGATCGGCCTTGATCCGACAACCGATCAACAATTGGCTGGGCTGGTCATGTGGATTCCAGGAGGGGCAGTGCACGGCGGGGCCGCCGTGTGGCTTCTCTATCGGTGGCTGCGGAGCGAGGGCGGTCATGTCGTACATGTCCGTTAAAGGGGCGGGCGCGGTTCTCGGGGCGGCTGTCGTTATCGTGGCGGTTGGGGTCATTTACAATACGATTGAGGACCGGGACCTGCTCCGAGCCCATGCCGCAGCAACGGTCGGTGGTGATCCGGACCGCGGTGAAGCGATGTTCATCCAATATGGCTGCGGCTCCTGCCACTCTCTTCAGCATGTGCGCAAGGCGAACGGCAGGGTCGGTTCGCCCCTCGATGGCATCGCCGGACGCGCGATGATCGCAGGAAAGCTCGCCAATTCGCCGCACAATCTGCAGCGATGGATCCGCGACCCGCAGACGGTAAGCCCGGGAACCGCTATGCCCAATCTCCATGTCGGCGAGCGCGACGCGCGGGATCTCACCGCATTCCTTTACACACGGACCGGTGAGTAGCTCACCAGATGTCGTTGATCGTCGCTGCGATTGTCAGCAGGCTCGTAATCACTACCGCGGCCAGCGCCCACGTCGCCCATTTCGGCCACAGAAGATGACCCGCATCATTTTGCACGAGCGTCAAACGTTGGACCATGCGGAGAGTTTCACCGGAACACGCCAGCGCGGGCCGCGGGTGCAACGGAAAGGTCGCTAGACTTTTCTCGTCGCGCGGCCTTCGGAAATGATGACGGCGTCGCTGTCAATTCGGCGCACCGTCTCCCACGGAATGCGATGCCCCTTGGTCTGCGCCGTCCATCGTTCGATGAGGCTTCCCGGTCCGCACATCAAGGCGGTCACCCGTCCGCCATCGCAATGGATATCGTGAACCCGACCGAGCTTCTTGCCGTCGACCGAGCGCACTATTTTGCCGCGGAGGTCAGACAAGCGCATCAGAGCGCTCCCTTGCGCGGGATCCAGCGCCCAACTCGATCTTCGATCACTTTCAGGCCGAGCTCCTTTCCCGACGCGTTCAGGCGAACCGCGGGACCGATGGTGCGGACTTGACCGAAGGGAACCCGAGTAATCCGGTCGCCAACGGCCATTCTAACTAAGGTCATCACCCAATGCGGCAGTCTGCCCGCATAACCGCCCGGCCCTACCAGCAAGGTCTTAACTCTGAGTGGCTTTCCCGCCCGCCCGGTGAGTTCAACGTCATCGACGATTCCGCAGTACACTCCATCGCTGTCGACCAACGGGAGATCGAGGAGCTCGCTGACCAACTTGATGGGGCCGTCGGGGCTCATCCGTTGCCTCCGGAGGTCAGGAAGTAAAGCGGCAATGCGGCGACGGCCGCAATGCTGACGATCCAGAAGTAGAGCCAGCCCAGCGACCTTGTGACGACTCCGTTGGCATGTTGTCCCATGAATTTACGGTCCCCCGATAGCAGCAGCAGCGGGAGATAAGTCAGCGGCAGGACGAGGATCGAGAACAAGACAGCAAATTCGACCAGTGTCATGACCTCGACCCCGGTGAGGACGATTGCCAACGCGGCGACGAACAGCGCGATCCATACGACGGTGAAGCGGGGAGCTTCCCAAGGCTTCTTGTGACGGCCCCAGGCCCATCCGAAGAATTGCGCAATAGAATAGGCGTTTGCGAGACACGTCTCTACGGCGGCTCCGGCGATGGCGAAAAACATGCCGAGGAGCGCCAAGATCAATCCCCATTTCCCAAACGGAATCGCGGCTTCGAGAGCGGCGCTTCCCGGGATTGCTGGATCGACATGCGCAGGGCCGAACAATTGCGCCGAATTGGCGAGGATCGAAATCGCGAGGAACGAGCCGAGCCCCATGCCAACGATGCTGGTCATGCGGTTGGTCAGGATGTCTTTCGGACCCCAGCCTTCCTCGATCCCACCTGAAGAATAGAAATAGACTTCGTACGGGAACATGACCGCGCTGACGATGGCGACAGCAAAATAACCGAAGGTCAGCACTTCTTTCGTCGAAAGTCCCTTGGGCACCTGCGGCAGAAATCCCTGGGCGATTTGGTGCCATGGAGGGTGATTGGCGACGAGGGCCACTATAAAGACGATCATGAACAGGCCGAGTAGCCCGTACGTCCGCTCGATCCATTTGAAGGGCAGGACCCAGATCGAGATGATGAACGCAGCGGTCATCGCCACGGCCATTGGCAGGTAGGGTGCACCAGTGAGGTAATTTAGGATGAGCGCGACGCCACCGATCTCGGCAGCGCTGGTGATAAGGCTGCTGATCATCGAAGCGAGCAAAGTCACCATCCCCAGTTTCAGCCCCAGCCGATGGCGCATCAGATTGAAAACGGGCTGTTTCGCAACCGCCGCCACGCGTCCGCTCATCTCTGAAAAGACGATGATGCCGACCGTCGCGAAGGCGAATACCCAGATTAACGCGTAGCCGAACATCGAGCCTGCCTTTGCGGCAAAGACGAGTTCGCTGATGTCGACGAAACCACCGACTGCGGTCATTATCCCCAGCGTGAGCTCAATCGGATTCAAGTTGGTCCTCAATGTGCTTCAACACTTCAGTGTGGTGTCGCAGCCGCTCCGGAGGGGCATCCGCGGGCTCGGCGAGCAGCGCTTGCAGCTCCGTGCCGTAGGGCGAAGAGGGTTGGGTTAGTGACGAGAAGGCGTTCTGCAGGCCGATCTGCAGCCAATGATGCATTGATCGGGCGTAAGTTACGGTGACCCGGTTTGCTCGGGCCTGCTCGTTGATCAGCGTCCATTCCGCTGCAAGGGAACGCGCCTCCTTAACGTACTGAAGATCCGCCCTGGGGCCCTGGGAACAAGCGGCGATAAAGACGGCAAGGACAATTGCGGGCCGCGGGGCAGATGGAAAAGCATGGCGCATGCGGGACGTCACGATAGAGATAACTCCTTTCGCCTCTTCGTTGTTGCTTTCCCCGCCTGGTCGCAACGGGCCGCCGAAAGACTGCGTTAAGTGCGGACTCAATGGAGCTTTCGAACCACGACTTTCGTTCCTTCGAGAGAGCAGCCGAGGGCCGGAAGGGGCACTGGGGATCTATTGATGAGAGTATCTTGCGATAGACCCGATTGTTGCGCTTGGCCGCCGTCGCTGGTCGAGCCTATGCGTGGCAGACGGACGGGTGACAGGTCGCAGAGGCCATGATCCAGGCCCTTCCGTCGCAACACCCGCAGGTCGCTATCGTTATCACCGGCAAAGCCTTGCCTGAATCTCGCGCCGAGCGGGTCTATCTCGCCACGCGGATTGGCCGTCGTCAGATCGAGCATTCACCAACCCATGAAATGGACCAGCTGCTCAAGGACGTGCCAGGCCTTCAGCTGTTCCGCAGGTCCGACGCCCGCAGCGGGCATCCGACGAGCCAGGGCGTGACTCTCAGGGCGCTAGGCGGGAATGCTTCGAGCCGGGCATTGTTGCTGCTGGACGGAGTACCGCAAAGCGATCCGTTCGGCGGCTGGATTAATTGGCCCGCCTACGACCCACTTGACCTGAGCGACGTGCGCGTGATTCGCGGTGGTGGAAGCGTTGCAAATGGTGCGGGAGCGCTTGCGGGTACGATCGAGCTTACCAGCCGAACGGAGGCCGGTGTTTCGGGCGAGATCGATGGCGGCAGTCGGACCTCTCTCGAGGGTAGTGCGCGTGTCGGCGTGAATGTCGGTGCCGGCGTGCTGAGCTTTTCGGGTCGGGGCACCCGGGGAGACGGGTTCGTGCCGATCACCAAGGGCACGCGCGGCCCGGCCGACGAGCGCGCGCCCTATCGAGAATGGAGCGGACGGGGGCGCTGGGCGGCGCCGCTCGGCAGGTCCACTGAGATCCAGGCGAGTCTTTCCGGCTTCCATGATTGGCGCATGCGCGGGACTGACTTTACGCAAAACCGCACCAACGGTTTCGATGCGTCGGTGCGCCTAGTCGGCCGCGGTGATTGGCAATGGAGCGCGCTTGCCTATTGGCAATGGCGCAAC
>JBKPON010000154.1:0-1200 GCA_046733135.1 Pseudomonadota bacterium
GGGGCCAACCAGATTTGAAACAACTTTGAACCTCAAGACCGCCAAGGCACTCGGCCTGACCGTACCGCCGGGTCTGCTCGTTGCGGCCGACGAGGTGATCGAATGATCGGACGGCGCGAGTTCTTCACGCTTGTCGGCGGCGCGGCGGCGGCGTGGCCGCTTGCCGTAGGTGCGCAGCAGCCGAACGTCGCGACCATCGGTGTCCTCGTCGCCGGCAACCCGAGTCCCGAAGCGTTCTTGCAAGGGTTCCGCGGCGCGCTTAGAGCGGCCGGCCTAATCGAGGGCCAGAACATCCATTTGGAAGTGCGCTCATCCGAAGGCAATGACACCCTTCTTCCGCAGAAGGCCAAAGAGCTGGTTCGCCTCAAGGTCGATGTGATTGTCGCCTCGTTGACGCCAGCCGTCCAGGCGGCGCGGCACGCGACGAGCGACATTCCCATCGTGATGGCGCCAGCCGGCGATCCGATCGCGACCGGCCTGATCTCCAGCCTCGCCCGGCCGGGCGGAAACATCACCGGCGTATCAGGCGCGGCCATCGAGACGGCTGGTAAAAGGCTCGAACTTATCCGTGAGCTGCTGCCGTCAGTTCGTCGCGTGGCCCTGCTCGCCAACGAAACCGATCCTTTCGCAGCCCCGTTGGCTGCCCAGCTTGGCGAGAGCGCGCGGAGCATCGGCATGCAGATCGAACCGATTCTGGTTCATCCAGATGCCCCGCAAGCGCCAGCTTTCGCGGCGATGAGCGCGAGGCAGGTGGACGCTTTTATCGTAGAGCTAGGCACCATCCGCCCGGAGACCGCTGAACTTGCGATCAAGCATCGGCTGCCTTCATCCGGCCCCCGGGCGTGGCCATCGACGGGGGGACTTATCGGGTATTCGGGGAATCTCGTGGAAATGAATCGACTGGCGGCGGACTACGTTGACAAGATACTCAAGGGCCGCAAGCCTACGGACCTGCCGGTCGCGCTGCCCACCAAGTTCGACTTGGCTGTCAACGTGAAGATCGCCAAGGCGCTCGGCCTTGAAGTCCCGCCGACGCTGCTCGCCCGCGCCGACGAGGTGATTGAATAAAGCTGCCGGAATTGAGATCACCCATTTGACCGCATGATCACTCTTTATTCCTACCCTGAACTGTTCGGCGTCGCCGATAACAACGGCTACGGTCTCAAGGTGTTCGCATTCTTGAAATTGACCGGTGTATTC
>JBKPON010000155.1:0-11331 GCA_046733135.1 Pseudomonadota bacterium
TCTGCGGAGCCTGCGGGAGTGCGTAAAACTTGCCCGGATGCACCCGGCTGGGCACCAGATAGTCGCGTGCGCCCTCCGGCGAGCTCGCCGTCAGGATCGGAGTCTGGAACTCAGTGAATCCCTGTTCGATCATCCGGCGTCGGATCGAGGAGATCACCGCCGAGCGCAGCATGATGTTGGAATGCACCTGCTCTCTGCGCAGATCGAGGAACCTGTATTTGAGGCGGATCTCCTCGGGATAATCCTGCTCGCCAAAGATCGGCATCGGCAACTCGGCGGCCGCCGACTGGACGGTGACTGTCTCGGACGTGACCTCGATCTCTCCAGTGGCAAGGTTCGCGTTTACCGTCTCTTTTGAGCGCGCGACCACCTTGCCTTCAATCGTGACCACCGACTCCACGCGAATGCGGTCCAGGGTTTGGAACGCCGGCGAATCCGTGTCGGCGACGATCTGCGTAATCCCATGATGGTCCCGCAGGTCTACGAAGAGAAGATGGCCGTGATCGCGCTTGCGATGGACCCAGCCGGAGAGACGGACCGTCTCGCCGACATTGTCGAGGCGTAGCTGAGCGCAATTATGGGTACGGTAGGCGTGCATGCGGGTCATTCTTTGCAGGCGTCATCCCGGGCTTGACCCGGGACCCGCCTTTTCTTCCGGTGAATAAAGGCAGGCAGACCCCAGCTCCAGGCCGGGGCGACGGGTTGTCGTCTTCGACGCGCGCTTCCCTTCCAACTCACATTTTGTCAACCCGCGAGGGCGCGGCTATTGGCCTTACAGACTCATGCGTATTCATCCGTTGATTACTAAGTCGGACGACCTCAAGGCCTTGGTCGGCCGCCTTTCCGGAGAGCCGTTCGTCGCCGTGGACACAGAGTTCATGCGCGAGAATACCTATTGGCCCGAGCTTTGCCTGATCCAGGTCGCGAGCTCGACAGAAGCGGCGGCGATCGATCCGAAGGCCGAAATCGACCTGAAGCCATTGCTCGATCTTTTCGTCGCCAATGAGGACGCCCTGAAAGTCTTCCACGCGGGCGGGCAGGACCTCGAGATCATTCATAATCTGACCGGCAAAGTGCCGCATCCGCTGTTCGACACGCAGATCGCCGCAATGGCGCTCGGGCACGGAGAGCAGATCGGTTATTCGAACCTCATCGAGTCGCTGCTTGGCCACAGCCTGGACAAGGGCGCACGGTTCACCGACTGGAGTCGGCGACCGCTGGACAAGCGGCAGATCGACTATGCCATCGCGGATGTGACGCACCTCGCCACGGTGTTCCCGCGGATGGTCGACAAGCTCAAGAAGACCGGCCGCGGCGCATGGCTCGACGAGGAAATGGAACGCCTGTCAAACCCAGCGAATTTCGCATTCGCGCCGGAAGATGCCTGGAAGCGTCTCAAGCTTCCAAACCGCAATCCGGCGGTCCTCGGCCGACTGAAGGCACTCGCCGCCTGGCGCGAGACGGAAGCTCGATCCAAGAACCTTCCCCGCGGCCGGATCGTCAAGGATGACACGCTGATGGAAATCGTCCTTCATCCGCCCAAAACGCAGGACGATCTCGGGCGCATTCGCGGCTTGTCAGCCGGTTGGAAAACCAACGATATCGGCGCGCGGTTGATCGTTGCCCTCGAAGCAGCCGCTCCGCTCGAAGCGAACGAGATGCCGGACCGTGAACCGCGGCGACCGGGCCTCACCAAGGACGCGGCATTAGTGAGCGATTTGCTCAAGCTGCTGCTCAAGGTTCGCGCCAAGGAGACTGGAGTCGCGGCGCGTCTGATCGCCCGCTCCGACGACCTGGAGGCGCTTGCGGCAGGTGTGCGCAAAAACCTCAACATCCTGAATGGTTGGCGCTACGAGCAGTTCGGCAAGGATGCGCTCGATCTGGTCGAGGGCCGACTCGCCTTCGCCATCGAGAACGGCAAGCTCAAAATGAGCCGCGTAGCCCGAGAGGAAACCGTTGATGCGTAGGATCGCCCTCGTCATTCCCGCGCTGCTCGCGGCTTGCTCGACCGCACCAGCACAGCCTCCCGTCCATGGCGAAACACCCGGGCACGAGTGTCAGGCGTCCGGGTTGGAGCGTTTCGCTGGACAACCCGCGACGAGCGACATCGGCGCCGACATTCTGCGCACCTCGAAGGCGGCGACGATCCGTTGGGTGCAGCCGGGACAGATGGTTACGATGGAATATCGCGCTGATCGCGTTACCGTGCACCTGGTTTCGGGGAATCGGATCGACCGCGTGAACTGCGGCTAGGCCGCTTCCCCGATCAGCTTTGCCTCCGTCAACGCCCGTCGAATCGTCGGGAGCGACAGCCGCGCTCGCTCGGCGATGGCGAAGCGGTCGACTGCTTCGACGGCGCGCTCCGCCGTCCAGTAGTCGCGATGCAGGCGGTCCGCCATGAAGCGAAGCGCGTCCGCGGGGATGTGCAATCCCCGATCAGCGAAAAACAGCTGAATCAGCGCAACGAACAGAGTGTCGTCCGGATGCCCGATCGCGACCGTCGGCGTCACTGCCAAACGAGTGCGCAGGTCTGGCAATTTGGGTGACCAGGTCGGCGGCGCCTCATCCGCGATCATGATCAGCGGCCGGCCCGTGTCCTGGGCCTGGTTCCAGGCGTGGAACAGCTCCTCCTCGTCGCGCTGTTCGGCTTCGTCGAACAATCGGCCGCCGACGCGCTCTACGAAGCTGCGCCCCAGCAGCGTGCGCCCGGATCGTCGCGGGCCGGTCAGGATCGTGGCCTTGACCGGCCACATGCTCCATTTGCGGAAATGTTCGAAGGCCGCGCGGTTTGCGTCGGAAATGATGAACCGCTCATCGCCTTCGGTCAGAGGCCAATCGAGAGGAAGCGCGATCTGATCCGGCCCCAGCTTCATTGTGGCTGGCCCGTTGAAGCGCCGGAAGGCGGTTGTTGGGGCTGCGTCTGCGGCGCGGGCTGCGGCGGAGCGGCCGGCTGTGGCGGAGGCGGAAGCGCGGGCGGCTTGTCTGATGACGAGCGCATTCTGACCACTGTGCCCGAGAAATCGATGATCCAGCCCCGAGCGGCGAGCGCGGCAGCAAGCTGCGAGATATCACCGCGATAGGAAACGAGCACATAACTCGTGCCTGTCGGGTTGATCTGCTGCGGAGTTGCGGAAACCAGGCCCGGAAGCGTCCGCAGATGCGCCATCCCGAAGTTATAGACGTTGACGTCCCTGCCGCTGATCTGAATTTGATAGGAATTGCTGGTTGGCCTGGCGACGGTCGGCTCCTGGGGAAGCTCCGGAAGGATCGGCGGCGGCGGCAGGTCGAGCGACGAGTCGCGCGAGAGCCGGCCGGCGGCGAGGGCGGTAGCGAACAGCTCGTCCATTCGGCGCGCGCCTTCAGCCATCATCGCCGGGACGCCATCGCTGTTGGCGGCGGTCAGCGTGAAACCGCCGACAATCTCGTTGTCCGGGCCATGTTTGGCGATGAACCGCGCCCGCGCCGGGCCGCCCGGATAAAGCCGCTGCAGCTGTACCTCGGCGACGAGGATGTCGGCCGCTCCATACAAGTCGATGATGTTGCGCCACCAACCGCGGCCCGGGCGCTGGACTTGTGCGGCGTTCACCAGCATCGGGTCCACGCCCATGCCACTGACGCGCACATAATCGATCGGGCTTTGCGACGTGCGGAACTGCGCCCACGCTCGCTGCCAGGCGTTGCGCAGCTCGACGCTCGTCTCGGTCCCGCCAGTGACGATGACCGGCACAAGAAGCATCGGTGCGGAGCGCCGCACTTGCCCCCCCTCGACGCCGAGGAACTCCGCGGCGCGGGCACGGTCGAACAGCACGCCGAGGTCGGCGATATAACGGTTGGGGCCGATCTGCTCTCGCTCGACGTTGATCGAGCTCACCATTTGATCGAGCGTCGAATCCGGAAGGTTCGGCGCCTGGCTGATCGGCACTCCGTGCATCTTCGCATAAAGGGCGCGGAAGCCAAGGCGCTGGGCCGTTCGCCAGCCCGCGTACCGCGCGCTCTGTGCATCCGCTCCCCCGACGTCGACGTGGATCCCGGTGATTTCGAGCGTCCCCGAGCTATCCAACGGAAGGATGCCCCGGTCGGCGCTCTCGAGCTGCGCGTAAAGCACGCCGGTCACTCCGAGGACGGCGAGCAGCAACAGAACGGGGATGACAAAGCGGCGGCGCAGCATTCGCGCGTCTTTTGGCGACAACGGCGTGGAAATCCAAGCGCCCTTCGATACACCGCTTCGATTTACCTCGGCGGCTAGTCAGGATGAACGGTTCTCATTTCCGCTCATGCTGAGTAGGGGCTGAGCTTATCGAAGCCCAATATCGAAGCACGGAGTGAAATGGGCCTAACCTACAAAGATGCCGGCGTCTCGATCGATGCCGGAAATGCGCTGGTCAAGGCGATCGGGCCACTCGCTCGGTCGACCGCACGACCGGGGGCCGATGCGGAGCTGGGCGGTTTCGGCGGATTCTTCGATTTGAAGGCCGCTGGCTACGAAGATCCGTTGCTGGTCGCAGCCAACGACGGCGTCGGCACCAAGCTCAAGCTGGCCATCGAAACCGGACGGCATAAAGGCGTTGGCATTGATCTTGTCGCAATGTGCGCCAACGACCTCATTGTCCAAGGCGCTGAGCCTCTGTTTTTCCTGGATTATTATGCGACCGGCAAACTCGACAACGCAGTTGCTGCCGAGGTCGTCGGCTCGATCGCGGAGGGTTGTCGTCGGGCGGGTTGCGCGCTCATCGGAGGCGAGACGGCCGAAATGCCCGGCATGTACGCCGATGCCGATTACGACCTTGCCGGCTTTTGCGTCGGCGCGGTGGAGCGGAACCGGGTACTGACCGGAGATTCCGTTCGCCAAGGCGATGTCATTCTCGGGTTGGCCAGCTCGGGCGTCCACAGCAATGGATTCAGCCTGGTCCGACGGATCATCGCGGAAGCCGGCTGGAAGGTGGACGATCCCTACCCGTCAGCGGACGGCAGGATCCTCGCGGACGTCCTGCTCGACCCGACGCGCATCTATGTCCGCGCGCTCCTGCCGCTCGTCCAGCAGCGCCGCGTCAAGGGCTTGGCGCACGTCACCGGCGGAGGACTTCTCGAGAATATTCCGAGGGTTCTCTGCGAGAGCTGCCACGCAATAATAGAAACTGATCGATGGGATCTGCCTGCCATCTTCGCGCGCCTCCAGGAAGCCGGACACGTTGCCCCCGAGGAGATGGCTCGAACCTTCAATTGCGGGATCGGCATGGCTGTAATTGTCGGCGAAGGGGAGGTGCCCTCCGTCACGTCAGCGCTCGAAGGTGCTGGAGAAACGGTCCTCGAAATCGGTCGTATCGAAACTGGCCAACGCGGCTGCACGGTCATTGGCAGCGCCGGCAGGTGGAATTCGACCGATGACTGGTCCGCAACGCACGATGCGTGATCCGACTCGTGTTGCCATCCTGATCTCGGGACGAGGAACCAACATGCGCGCGCTGGTCGAGCAGGCGAACGGATACGAGGTGGCGCTTGTCGCCTCGAACAAACCGCACGCTGCGGGGCTCGACTGGGCGCGAGCACGAGGGCTTCCGACCTGGGCATGGCGCAGCCGGGGCATCGAAAAGGAACGCTTCGACCGCAGGCTCAGTGCAGCCCTCGATGATCATGGCATCGGAACGATCGCTCTCGCCGGCTTCATGCGCATTCTTTCGCCCTATTTCGTCGAGCAGTGGAAGGGCCGGATCCTCAACATCCACCCCTCCTTACTGCCCAAATATCGCGGGCTCGGTACGCACGCGCGGGCGATCGAGGCCGGCGACCGGATTCACGGCTGTTCCGTGCACCTCGTGACTGACGAGCTCGACGCCGGAGATGTGCTTGCCCAAAGGGAAATCCCAGTCATGGAAACCGACACGCCCGAAAGCCTTGAACAGCGGGTGCTTGCGGCCGAGCACGAGCTATATCCCGCGACTCTGAGTGAGTTCGTCCGGCGATGACGAGCCCACTCCAAAAGGTCCGCGAAGCGGCGCTGGAGCTGCCCGAGACCGAGGAAAAGCCATCGCACGGACAACCGACCTTTTTCGTCGCTGGCAAACAGTTTGCACAGTTCCGGGACAATCATCACGGGGATGGCAGGACCGTGGTTTGTGTGAAGACCAGCAGTCTCGACGAGCAGGCCATGCTGCTTGAAACGGATCCCGACACTTATTCCAGGCCCGCTTACCTTGGGCCGGCAGGCTGGGTGTCGATCAATCTTAAGGGTGATCGAGTGGATTGGAGCCATGTTGGCGACCGCATAGCGGCAAGCTGGGAGCTTGCAGCGCCGCTCCGCTTGCTCGAAGCAGGCGGGCGATGAGCGAATCCGATAGCCGAACCCGCCGCCGCTGGATCAATCTTGGAGAAGTGATCGCCCTCGCCGCGCTTGCGGTTTCGGCGGCCGGGGTGTGGATTGCCTGGAGGAGTAGCGGCGAGGACAAGACGACGCACGTCGTCGAGCAGCGTCAGGCAATACCGCTGACACTACGCGGGTCCGTCGAACTGGACGGCCGCGAGCTGGTGATCGCGCCGGTCGAATCGACTCACGCCCTCGAATCGCTGACGCTCAGCATCAAAGGCGCCTCGCCGATCGAAATAGGAAGCGACGGCAAGCTCGACGCGAGCGACGTCGAAGCGGCACTCAAGGACCGCGACCAGGACCGTAAGGGCAACCTTACCGTGCCCGTCCGCCTTGATGCTCGTTACGTCGAGGCGGGCACTGACCGCCACCGCGCTGGAAACTACCAGTTGCGCTACCGGTGGGAGGGTGGCGGCCTGTTCGGCGGCCACTCGTTGCGCATCACCGGATTGGCCAAAGCGTAACGGCCGACTGGACAGCGACGTGCAGATGTGCGGCATTGTCGGAAATGCCGGACCTGCATCCGATCACATGGGTTTTGCTCCTCGCCGCCGAGATCGCGGTGTTGATGCGCGCGGCGCTTCGACCGCACCGCCAGCCAGCGTCGCGTCTGGCCTGGATCATCGTTATCCTCGTCGTGCCGCTCGTCGGGATGGTTGGCTATCTCCTGCTCGGCGAGGCGAGGCTCAGTCCCAAGCGTCGGGCGCTCGGTCGAAGGATCGAAGCCGAGCTCCCCCGACCTGGCGGCGATGAGGCCGCATCCCGAGTGCTTCGCGCCTGCCCGCACGACGCGCCCTTTGCGCTTGCGCGCACCGTCAATCGCCTCGACCCGACAAGCGCCAACGCAGCGACCCTGGCGGACGACAGCAATGCGGCGATTGATGACATGGTCCGCGACATCGATTCCGCCAAGCACGGAGTGCACGCCTGCTTTTACATCTGGCTTGCGGACAACAATGGGCTGAAGATCAAGGAGGCTTTCATCCGTGCGGCGCGACGCGGAGTCGCGGTTCGCGTATTGGCGGATGCGCTAGGCTCCAGACTGTTCATCAACTCCCCGCATTGGAAGGACGTACTCGACAGCGGCTGCGAGATGCGCGTGGCGCTGCCCGTCGGCAATCCATTTTGGACCTCGATCCGCGGCCGGGTCGACCTTCGCAATCATCGCAAGTTGATGGTCGTCGACAACCGCCTCGCTTGGTGCGGGAGCCAGAACGCCGCCGATCCGGAGTTCCGCATCAAGCCGCGCTATGCCCCTTGGGTCGACATCATGACCCGATGGGAGGGGCCGACGGCGCGCCAATGCCAGTATCTGTTCGTTTCCGACTGGATGGGCGAGGGTGGAGACGACCTTAGCCACTTGCTTACGGAGCCGCCTGCTCAAGGGTCCGGCAACGTCATCGCGCAGGTGTTGGGTACAGGTCCTACCCTCTCCTTCGATGCGATGCCGGCGTGCTTTTCCGAACTGATCCATTCGGCCCGCGAGGAGTTGGTCATCACCACCCCCTACTTCGTCCCCGACGAACAGCTGCTCTTCGCGCTGACTTCCGCGGCTCGGCGGGGGGTTCGCACGGTGATGATCTTCCCCAAGCGCAACGACAGCCGCATCGTCGCCGGCATCAGCCGAAGCTACTATCACGACCTGATCTCTGCTGGCGTCGAAGTCTATGAGTTCCGACCCGGTCTCCTCCATGCGAAGACGATGATGGTGGACGGTGCGGTGGGCCTGATCGGCAGCGCGAACCTCGACCGCCGCAGCTTCGAGCTCAATTTCGAAAACAACATCCTGTTTGCCGACCGCGCGTTCGGCGCGATCATCCGCGCTCGGCAGAACGAATTCCTCGCTCAGTCTGACCCTGTCTCACTGGCAGAAGTGGATCAGTACGGCATCACCAGGAGGCTGTGGCAGAACCTGTTGGATACGCTCAGCCCGATCATTTGAACGTGCGATGAGTACGAATCGCGGGCTGCGTGCAAATCGAGTAAGATCGCGAGGCCAATCGAAAAGGGGGAACACCCATGATTCTCTCGACTTTGCTGTTCGCGGCCGCCGCCGGAGAGAGCTCTGCCCTGCCCGCATTCATGACCGGCTGCTGGGATCTCATCGACGGCGAGCATTGGACCCAGGAATGCTGGATGGAACCCAAGGCGGGAATGATGCTCGGCGCCTCGCGCGAGGGCACCGGCGGCAAGCTCAAGTCCTGGGAGCAGCTACGGATCGAGCAGTCCGCCGACGGCAAGATCACATATTTCGCCTCGCCCAGTGGACGCCCGCCCCTGTCCTTCGAAGGCCACGCGATTTCGGCCAGTGCCGTCGAGTTCATCAACCCCAGCCACGATTACCCGCAGCGCATCCGCTACGAACTCAAGGGCGGCAATCTCGAAGCCGAGATTTCCCTAATCGACGGGAGCAAGCCCGTGCGTTGGGCCTACAAGCGTGAAGGCAATTAGCCGACGATCTCGTCCGGCTTGAAGAAGAATTCGATTTCGATCTTCGCGTTCTCATCGCTGTCCGACCCGTGAACCGAGTTCGCCTCGATCGACTCAGCATAGGCCTTGCGGATCGTGCCCTCGGCCGCCTCGGCCGGGTTGGTCGCGCCCATCACTTCGCGGTTGCGCAGCACGGCATTCTCGCCTTCGAGCACCTGCACGACGACCGGGCCTGACGTCATGAAGCCAACCAGGCTGTTGAAGAACGGCCGTTCCCTGTGGACAGCATAGAATCCCTCGGCCTGATCGCGGGTCAGGTGAACGCGTCTCGACGCGACGACTCGAAGGCCGGCGTCTTCCAGCATTTTGGTGATGGCTCCCGTAAGGTTGCGGCGGGTGGCATCGGGCTTGATGATCGAAAAGGTGCGCGTCACGGTCATGACCGGGCGGTCTCCAATGGTTGGATGGGTTGGAATTGGTGGGCCGCCTAGCGGCGCTGAAGCCCGGCGGCAAGAGTCACGCCTTGTTGACCCATTTCCCGCTCTCTTCCGCCCAATAACGCCGCTCGATCCCGCTCCTCCCGGCCAGAAGTTTCCAGGCGAGCCGTGCGCCCTCCAGCGTGCTGCTGTCGAACAGATAGAAGCCGCGATCGTAGCTCAGCACCGCATCGCGCCATTGGCCGTCGGCGATGAGCATGTTGCGCGCCAGGTTGGGAGCGTCCGGACTCGTCGATAACAGGATCGGCTGCCGAGCGTCGTCTGTACCCCCCGCAAGGCCGTGCGGAAGGAAGCTGGTCGGCGACTGATCCCAGAGCATACGGTCGAGACGAGCAAGATAAGGCTCGTCCTCCGCAACGATCAGCAGCCGCCCGTCCTGCTCAAGGACTTTGTCTGCAATGCTCGCGATGACCCGCTCCGCGGGGCTTCCGGCGAGCTGATAGAAGTCGACCTGCATGCTTCGAGGAGCCGCTTCGACAAGGTCAGCGGCTCTTCAGCATGAGCGCTTCTGTTTTCCGCTCATCCTGAGGAGAGACTTCAGCTCGGACTTGTTCCGGAGGCATCGAAGGCTCGTCTCGAACGACACTATTTCTCCAGTACCTCGGAAGAATATTCGTCGAGCAGCCGCACGCCGAAGCCGGTTGCGCCCTTGTCGGCGGTCGAGCTCGCTTTATCCGACCAGGCCTTGCCGGCCATATCGATGTGCGCCCACTTCACCCCGTTCTCGATGAAACGCTGGATGAACTGCGCCGCGGTGATCGAGCCGCCTTCTCGCGGACCGACGTTCTTCATGTCGGCGATGGGAGAATCGATCAGTCGGTCGAAGGGTTCAGCGAGCGGCATTCGCCATAATTTGTCGCCCGAATCCGTGCCGACCTCGAGTAGCTGGCTGGCAAGCTCCTCGTTGTTGGAGAAGAGTCCCGCCCATTCGTGGCCGAGGCTCACGAGGATCGCGCCGGTCAGCGTCGCCAGATCGATGATCGTTGACGGCTTGTAGTTGCGCTGCACGTAGGTGACAGCGTCGGCCAACACGAGCCGGCCTTCCGCATCGGTATTGATCACCTCGACCGTCTGGCCGGACATCGTCGTGACGACGTCGCCGGGCCTCTGCGCCGTACCGGAGGGCATGTTTTCTACCAGCCCGCAGATACCGACGACATTGGCTTTCGCCTTGCGCAAGGCGAGGGCCTTCAGCGCACCGACGACTGCGCCAGCACCGCCCATGTCCCACTTCATCGCCTCCATGCCCGCGGCCGGCTTGATCGAGATGCCGCCCGTGTCGAATGTCACACCCTTGCCGACAAATGCCGTAGGCTGAGCGCTCTTGTCGCCACCATTCCACTTGAGGATCAGCATTCGGGCTTCGCGTACGGATCCCTGGGCGACGCCGAGCAGAGCGCCCATGCCCAGCTTTTCCATCGCTGCGCGGTCGAGCACCTCGATCTCGACGCCGCTGCCGGCGAGCGACTTGCGGATGCGCTCCACGAAACTTTCCGGATAGATGATGTTGGCCGGCTCGGTCACGAGCTCGCGAGTGAGGGAAACACCCTCGTAAACCGGCGCCCACCGGTCCTTGTAGCGCTTTGCGGCGCCTGCTCCGCCACCAACGATAATCACCTCGGCGAGGGTCGCCTTCTGCGTTTCCTTGAGCTTGGTCCGATAACGGTCGTAGCGCCATGAACGCAGCGCCGCGGACAGTCCCATCCTGGCTGCCGTGTCGGCGTCGTAACCAAGGCCCGTCACGTCGATGACGGCCCGCTTCTCCCCCGACGTGAGGAGGCGCGCGACGGCCGCTCCGCCAAGCTTTTCGGCTCCAACGCCCGATGGCGATCCTCCACCGGTCCCGACGACCACCAGCCGCCGCAAGCTTCCCTTATCGTCAATGAATTGGTCCGAAGTGGTCGACGCATCGCCTTCGAACCGCTGGCGATCGAGCGCCGCGGCGACAGATTTTTGAGCGGCTCCAAGAGAATTCAGGCTGGATCGGTCCTTGCCTGCGACCGGCAGCACGAGCGCATAATCTCCCTCGGGCCGGTGGTCGGC